>JAKSHZ010000015.1 GCA_024399115.1 Bacilli bacterium | reverse complement strand
CCATCTGGTCTAATTTTTTCATCAGTAATTAATCTTCTAACTTCTTTAGCGACTAATCCTTCTAATGTTTCGTTGACCATGTGCATTGCTTTTTGATGGTCTTTTTCGTTTTCATATTTACGTGTATCGTAGTCATCTAAAATTTCATTTTCGATAGCATCGATTGCGTCTTGTCTTTCTAACTTATCAAAGATAGAGATAGCTTTTTTAAGTCTTTCTTCAGCTCTATCTGTGACATCTTTAAGAATTTCAGGATCGCATTGATATAATTCGATTTCTCTCTTTGGATGACCGATTTCTTTAATGATTTCTTCTTGCCATGCGCATAATTTCTTAATTGCTTCATGACCGAACATTAAAGCATCTAACATTGTATCTTCGTCTAATTGGTCAGCACCTGCTTCAACCATGTTGATAGCATCTTTTGTACCAGCGACTGTTAAATTTAAATCACTTGCAGCTTTTTCAGCGACTGTTGGGTTAATGATGAATTTTCCATCAACTCTACCAACTTGAACACCAGCAATTGGACCATCGAATGGGATATCAGAAATACCTAATGCTAAAGATGAACCTAACATAGCTGTCATTTCTGGAGTGCAATCTTGATCAACTGACATAACTGTGTTGACGATTTGAACTTCGTTTCTGAAACCTTCAGAGAACATTGGTCTAATTGGACGGTCGATTAATCTTGCAGTTAAAGTAGCGTGTTCACCAGCTCTACCTTCTCTTCTTAAGAATGAGCCAGGAATTTTGCCAACTGCGTATTGTTTTTCTTCATAGCCGACTGTTAATGGGAAGAAATCGCCTTCCTTTGGGCTATCAGAACAACAAACAGTGGAAAGAATAACTGTTTCATTGAGTCTTACTAATACAGCACCGTCAGCTTGCTTAGCAATCTCACCAGTTTCTACTACAAACTTCTTTCCTTCGAACTCTAATTCGAATACTTTTTTCATTTTTCTTTTCCTCTTTTTTTAATATTAACGAGTCCATTATATATAGAATATAAAAGTTTGTAAACAACACTTTTATATAAAAGAAAAAGCCACTCTAACGAGTGACTAGTTCCAAGCGTTTTTGATAGCTTATTTTCTTAAGCCTAAATCAGCGATAAGTTTTGAATAAGCATCTCTGTCTTTAGAGACGAGGTAGTTTAACATACTACGTCTTTGACCGACTAAAATCATTAAAGAACGTTTTGAATTTGCGTCTTTGTGATTTCTCTTTAGGTGAGCTGTTAATGCATTGATTTGATCAGTTAAGATTGCAACTTGAACTTGAACAGAACCAGTGTCTTTTTCATTCTTACCGAATTTTTTAACTAACTCTGCTTTTCTTTCTTTGGAAACTGCCATTGAAATATCCCTCCTAAAATCTACTTGGCGTAAACAATGTATAACGTTTGGGAATCGTTAAACTTTGTCTAGGCTGCGATAAATAATATATATTTAATCCAATATAAAATCAATCTATTTGTTAGTTTTTCTTATTAAAGAAGTCGAAAGCGTCTCTTTTATCGGACTCTAATTGATAAACAAGGTCGTATTCGTTCTTGAATTGATAATTGCCACGAGTGTATTGAATAAATTCAAATTCAATGTATTCTCCATATAAATCTCTGTGGAAATCTAAAATATTCACTTCAAGAATTGGAGAATCAAGTTTATCTATTGTTGGATGAGTGCCAAAAGAAGCGATTGCAGGTAATTTTTCATCATCAATAACAGCATAACCAAAGTAAACGCCTTCTTTTGGCGCACAATGATTATTGATTGCGAGATTTGCTGTTGGAAAACCAAATTTGATTCCGTTTTGTAAGCCTTCTTCGACTCTACCTGCTACTGAATAATTTCTACCGAGCATCTTATTAGCTGCTTCTATGTCGCCATTTTTAATGGCGGAAATTATTCTTTGAGTGCCGATTTTTTCGTTTTCATAAGTTTCAAAACCCACTACTTTTGTGTAGAAAGTGTTTTGTAAATCTTTAACTGTTCCTTTTTTATTTTTACCAAAAGTATAATCAGGACCGCACAAACAAACTGCAGGGTTCAATGCTTTTAAGTTCTCCATAAATTCTTTTGGAGAGCAATTTATTAAATCCTTAGTCATTTCGATTTCGAGATAGTAGTCAACACCTAAGCTCTCTAAGATTTCGATTTTCTTTTTTTGAGGAGTAAGAAGTTCATTACTATTATTAAAGAAGTTATATGCGGAATTACTAAAAGTAAGTAATCCTACTTTACGTCCATATTTCTTAGCTTCATTGATAATGCTTCTATGTCCAATATGAAGTCCGTCAAAAAACCCTAAGCAAAGAGCGATAGGTTCATCTATTTTTGGGAAACAGTTGTAACTAAATTCATATACTTTCATAACTATTTAAATTCCTTGCACAGAAGTAATGTTGTCCTTCTTTTAATTGATAAATTGCCTGTACTTTTTCGTCTTGATCAACAACGCAATACAGTGGTTCAAATTTATCAAATAATCTAAGAGAAAGTTTACCGCCGTGCTTTACTTTTTTAAGCGTTTCTTCATCTTTAACTTTATATACTGGCATATAAGTTTTTATGACAGAAAACATGTCGAGAAAATCGTTTTCACTAACTTCTGAAATTGGTTTTGATTGTTCAATTTTGAAGTCGCCAATACTCACTCTTTGAAGAGTTTCTAAATATCCTACATTTCCAGTTAGTTCCGCTATTGTTTCTCCAAGAGTTCTAATGTATGTTCCCTTTGAAACTGTAGCTTTAAATGTGATTGAATTTTTGTCTATTGAAACAAGGTCTAAACCATAAATAAAAATGTCTCTGGCTTTTCTTTCGACAATTTTTCCTTCGTGAGCAAGTTCGTAAAGCTTACGTCCATTAACGTGAATTGCGCTTGTCATTGGAGGAATTTGCTTCTGAGGACCAAGTAAAGAGTTTAGTACTTTTTTAGTAGTATCTACGTCCACTACTGAAATTTGCTTTTCTTCGATAGTTTCTCCGGTTAAATCACCAGTTGAAGTCTTCTTTCCTAGAACCAATTTTGCAACATAAGTTTTCTGATCGTTTTCCATAAAACTTAAAAGCTTAGTTGCATCGCCAAAGGCGATTAATAAAAGACCAGTGGCAAATGGGTCTAAAGTACCGTTATGACCTATTTTTTCTAACGAAAACATATGTGATAGCTTCTTACAGACATCAAATGAGGTCCAATCTTTACTCTTGTTTAATAACAAAAATCCATCTTTCATATTTCAAATAGCTCAACATAATTATATAATTATTGCGACATATGAAAGCAATAAGAACTTTACTAGCATGCATTAGAAAAGCAGATCAAACATATAACTTAATTCAACACGGTGACAAAATTGTTATTGGATTATCAGGTGGAAAAGACAGTATTGCGTTAACCTACTGTCTATCACTTTATAGAAAGTTTTCTCACACTGATTTTACTATCCAACCAGTTGTCTTAGATTTAGGTTTTCCAGGTTTTGACCCTGCTCCACTAATTGAGTTTTGCAAGTCTCTTGACCTTGATTTAGTTGTCTCTGATAACACTGATGTTTATAAGATTTTGACTATTCAAAAAGAGAAACAAAACACTACTCATTTACCATGCTCAATTTGCTCTAGAATGAAGAAGGCTGCAATCAATAAAGTAGCTAAGGATTTAGGCTTCAATAAGGTTGCTTTTGCTCACCATGCCGATGACGCAATTGAGACATTATTTATGAATGAAATTTATGGCGGAAGAGTTGCGACTTTTTCTCCAAAAATGCATTTAGAAAAAGCTGATATCGAATTCATTAGACCATTAATTAACGTTAGAGAGTCAGATATCAAAAAATTAATTAAAGAAGAAAATCTTCCTGTAGTAGATTCACATTGTCCAGCCGACAAAACCACTACTAGAGAAGATATTAAGATTGAATTAGATTCTTTATATAAGAGATTCCCTAAAGCAAAAGAGTCATTCTTATCAATGCTTAGCAATTTTGAGCACGAAGATTTATGGAATGACGAAATTTACTATCAAATTGATCAGGAAGGTTTATGTTTAAAGCCTATTGTTAACAAATTAGACGCTTTTGCTGCTTATGACATTAGACATAAAGTCTTTGTAACCGAACAAAACGTTCCTTATGAACTTGAAGTTATCTTAGACGAAGAAAAAGAAGCACATAACTATCTTATTACTCTTGGTGAAACTCCTATCGGACACGTCAGATATAGATTTAAAGATGGAAAATATAAAGTTGAACGTTTCTGTATTCTTAAAGAATATCGTGGAGAAGGTAGAGGAAAGAAAGCATTCAGCTATTTCTTAGACTTTTTAGGAGCTAAGTTCAACCCATGTACTATTTGCTTTGACGCTCAATACTATTTGAAAGACTTCTATGAATCATTTGGATGCGAATCTATTGGTGAACCATTCATGGAAGCTGGAATTAAGCACATCTATATGGAGAAAAAGTATTAATTATGTTTAACTGGGGATTTATCGGAAGCGGTACTATTTGCCATAACACAAGTAGGCAAATGATGAAGAGTGGCAATCATAAGGTTGTTGCAGTTTATTCAAGAACTTTCTCACGCGCTAAAAAGTTTGCTGACTCATTAGGCGCAAAGGCTTACGACAATATCGAAGATTTCTTCAAAGATGAAAACATTCAAGGTATCTACATTGGAACCCCTCATTCATCACACTATAAATACGCTAAAATGGCACTCGAAAGAGGCATACCAGTTTTATGTGAAAAAGCATTCACTCTTTCATTTGAAAGTAGTTTAAAACTTATTGAATTAGCAAAGCAACATAATACATACATTTGTGAAGCTATGTGGACATGGTTTTCACCTTCTTCACTCATGGTTAAAAATTGGATCAACACTAACGCTATCGGAAAGCCACTTAAAATGAAATCTAACTTCTGTGTTCCAAACATTGGAAGACCTAGAGAAAGAGTCATAAGTGCTAGATATGGCGGCGGTTCTTTATTAGATTTAGGTGTTTACCCTATTGCATATGCTTATAACTTATTTGGCTATCCAGATAAAATCGAGGCTACTGCTAGGATGAAAAATGGCGTTGATTTAGATTGTAAAGTTAAGTTTATTTATAACTCAGGATTAGAGTGTGAATTATATTCTGCAATTGATAGACTAGGAACATGTACAACAACAATTATCGGTGAAGAAGGTAGGATAAAAGTTCCTGCTCCAATGCATTGCTCTAGACACGCTAAATTAAGAGCGCACAATCGTGTCAATTATCGTGATCAATATCCTTATGGACTTTATGATAATGAGTTCACTATTGTTGCTTCTGAAATTGAGCAAGAAAAAAAGGAATCGAGTTACGTTCCTTTTAAATCCACTCTTGATATCATGATGATTATCGAAGAGATTAAGAAGCAAATTGGTTTGTCTTACGACGAAGACAATACACTATAATTACTTTTTAGAGTTTTCAAGAAGCTCAGTAATACGAGCTTCTTTTTTATATCCTTCATCGAGAATAAATCTCAATTCAGGACATCTTCTTGTATCTAATCTAGAAGCAAGCTTAGAACGGATGAAACCCTTAGATTTTTCTAAGACTTTCATTCCTTCCTCTTCTTGTCCTTCAATGATGAAACTTACATATACAGTTGCATAAGAAATATCAGCGCTTACTTTTACTTCAGGAATTGTTACGAATCCTAAATGTGGGTTCTTTAATTCAATTTGAATTATTTCAGCGATGCCTTTTCTAATAATGCCTGCGATTCTTTCTTGTTTATTAGCCATTATTCTTCCTTATTGACCATTGTGTAGAATTCGATAATATCACCGACTTTTTCGTCGTTGAAGTTCTCGATTGTCATACCACATTCGAAGCCAGCTTTGACTTCTTTAGCTTGGTCTTTTCCTCTTTGTAATGATGCAAGTTTACCTTCATAGATAACAACGCCATCTCTCATAATTCTACATTGAGAAGTATTTGTGACAACGCCATCTGAAATCATACAACCAGCGATTGTGCCGATTTTAGATACTTTGAATAATTGTCTGACTTCAGCTTGGCCGAGAATCTTCTCAGTTAACTCTGCTGGAGTCATACCTTTCATAGCTGCTTGGATTTCTTCAATCAAAGCATAAATGATCTTGTGTAATCTGATTTCAACTTTTTCTTCTTCAGCTTTAGCACGAGTTCTAGCATCTGGTCTAACGTTGAAACCATAGATGATTGCGTTACTAGCATTTGCTAATAAGACATCTGATTCAGTGATAGCGCCTGATGTAGCACGAACTACGTTAATCTTAATTTTATCATTAGATAATTTTTCTAATGATGCCTTAACAGCTTCAGCAGAACCTGTTGAGTCAGCTTTAATGATGATGTTGAAATTAATGATTTCGCCTGTGTTAGCAAGTAAGTCTTCTAACTTAGCACCACCTGATTTTGCTTTTTCAGCTTCAACTTTAGCAAGTCTACGTTTTTCAGCGATTTCCTTAGCTTCTGCTTCGCTTGGGAACGCCATGAAACGGTCGCCAGCAAGTGGAGTTTCACTTAAACCGATAACCGAGACTGGAGTTGAAGGAGTTGCGACTGTGACAACTGCTTTATATTCGTTAGTCATTCTACGAGCTTTACCGTATGAAGTACCGACAACTAAGAAGTCACCTTCTCTTAAAGAACCGTTTTGGACTAATAATGTAGCTTTAGGGCCTTCATTCTTATCCAATACAGCTTCTAAGACAGTACCCATAGCAAATCTATCTGGGTTTGCTTTGAGTTCTTTCATTTCAGAAACAAGGACGATGTTTTCTAGTAAATCATCGATACCTTTTTTCTGCTTGGCAGAAATTTCAACACAAATGACATCACCACCATAGTCTTCAGCGACTAATTCGTGAGCCATAAGTTCGTTTTTAACTCTTGATGGATCAGCACCTGGCTTATCCATTTTATTAATAGCGACGATAATTGGAACTCCAGCTGCTTTAGCGTGGTCGATAGCTTCAATAGTTTGAGGCATAACACCATCGTCTGCAGCAACAACTAAGATAACAACGTCAGTAACACTTGCACCTCTAGCTCTCATTGCAGTGAAAGCTTCATGGCCTGGAGTATCAATGAATGTAACCTTTTGTCCGTTAACTTCTTTTTGGTAAGCACCAATCTCTTGAGAGATACCACCAGCTTCGAAATCAACTAAGTTTGAGTTTCTAATTGCGTCAATTAATGTTGTTTTACCATGGTCAACGTGTCCCATGACTGTAACAACAGGTGGACGTGGTTTTAATTTAGAAGGATCGTCTTTAATTTCGACCTCCTCAAAGTTTTCAGCGGCGACGATGACTTTCTTTTCGAAGTCATAACCGAATTCGAGACAGATTGTACCGATTAATTCGTCATCTAAAACTGTATTGATCGTGATCATCTTACCTTGCAAGAAAAGGAACTTGATGATGTCACTAACAGGAATTTCGAGTGTTTTAGATAATTCACCGACTGTAATAGCGCCAGTATAAGTAAAAACTCCACCGTTAACTTTAGTCTTTACTTTGTCAGCTTTAACCTTGGTTGAGACGTTAGCCTCTCTATCGTAGGTTTTCTTGTTATTCTTTCCCATATTGGCACCTCCTATTTAACAATTTATGAATAATGATTAACGATTAGCGGTTATCCTCATCGTAGTAATCATCGTATTCGTCGTAATCGACATCATCCTCATCTTCGTAATCTTCTTCAGATTCTTCAGCTTCGAGTTCTGCGAGTTCTTCGTCAGTGTAGATAGACATTCTTGCAGCGTTAGATGTATCTGTGACACCTTTCTTGCTGTCTTTGTCTTCTTCTTCGTCTTTCTTCTTAGAGAATTTCTTTTTGCCTGTGTTCTTCTTAGAGTCATTAGAAGAATCTAATGAAGCTTCTAAGTCAGCGAGTGAAGTTGTTGTCTTAACTTCTGTCTTAGCAACAGGTTCTTCAGCTTTAGCTTCTTCAACAACTGGAGCAACTGGAGCTTCTTCAACTGGAGCAACGATTTCTTCTGAGCTTTCAACTTCTGCTTCGAGAGCTTCGTTGATTTCATCATCAGTTGTATCTTCGTAAACTCTATCTTGTGGAGCAACGTAACCTTCTGGTAAACCAGGAAGAACTGTTGTAGCAGGTTTGATATCGTTTCTTGCAGCAGTAGCAGCAGCCATTTCTGCAGCTCTTTGAGCAGCAAGTTCCATAACGAGCTTGTTCTTTCTTTCGATTTCCATTGCTTGGAGTTCTTCGATTGTTTGATAGCTTAAACCACTTTCGATAGCTTCTGATTCGACTTTAATGTCGATGTGGTAGCCAGTTAATTTAACAGCTAATCTAACGTTTGCGCCCTTACGACCGATTGCTAATGAGAATGAATCATCTTTAACAATTGCGATAGCGCTCTTCTTTTCAGCTTCAACGATAACGCCAGCGACACGTGCAGGTTTTAATGCTTCAATAATGAATAAACCTGGGTTTTCGCTCCAAGCGATAACGTCAATCTTTTCTTTTGCTTGGCCATTCCCTAATTGACCAACAACTTTTTGAATTTTTGTACCATTAGGTCCAATACATGCACCTGCAGGATCAATATTTGGATCAGGAGAGTAAACAGCAATCTTACTTCTTTCGCCAGCTTCACGAGCAATACCTTTAACGATAACTGTGCCATTGTAAATATCTGATACTTCTTCGTTTAAGATACATCTTAAGAAACCTTCATTTGAACGTGAAACGACGATCTTAGCGCCTTTTGTTCCACTATCAACATTGTGAATGTAAACTTTGATTTGATCACCAACGTTGAATTTTTCTTCACCGATTAATTGGTTGTGAGGTAAGTAGACAGATGTACGAACTAAGTTAACTGTAACACCCTTTTCGTCAACTTTTTCGACTTTACCAGTAATGATTGTACCGATTTTATCTTTGAATGCTTCGTAAAGAATGTTCTTTTCAGCTTCAGCGAATTTTTGATGCATGATTGATTTAATAGACATAGCTGTTGCTTTTCTTAAATCATCAATACTTGCTTCGATGAAATATTCATCGCCATCTTTGTATTGAGGTTTTTTCTTACCTTCATTTGCATCTTCGACTGAGATTTCTAAGAAGTCGTCTTGAACGTCTTCTTTGACAACCTTTACTTGCCACATTTCGATAATGCCTTTTTCTGCATCGATGTTAACTCTAACATCTGCGTCATCGCCACCGAGTTGTTTACGGTAGCCTTTGATAAGTGCTTCCTCTAGGGCAGCAAGCACTGTATCTCTTGTGATTCCTTTGCTGACTTCAATTTCTTCTAAAGCAGCATTGAATGAGTTTGCGTCAATAGTCATAACTATTTACTCCTTAAAATTTAATTGCTAAGCGTATTTTTAAGATGTTTGATTTCATAACAGGGACATCTTTGCTTCTAGTTTTAATTCTCTTAGTTATTAAGATTGAATCTTCAGTTACTTCTTTAAGAGTGCCTTCAAAAATGTTTTCTCCATCAATTGGATTGTTAACGTGAACGTTCACATAGCTATTAACGTATTCACCTAAACATTCAACTTTTAAAGGTTTTTCTGCTCCTAAAGAAGAAATATCGAGGTTATAAGCTGCTTCAAATGGATCAATTTCATCGAAATATGTACTAAGTACATTAGTAACTTCGACGATGTCATCCATGTTGATTGGAGCAACTCTATCAACGACGATGCTGACTTGTAAAGAACCACCACTTCTGGAAACGTTTAAAGAAACTAAATCGTAATTGATAGTTGCTAATTTGCTAGAAACGAGTTCAGATAATTGTTTTTCTTCCATAATTCTTCCTTAAAAACAAAGAGTGGCTTTCCGGCCACTCTTGTTCAGAGTATTTACTTTCCTTTTGGGAAAGCACCATTATCATAGTGAATTATTAATGTTTTGTAAACAATTAATTGTTATTTTTCTAATTTTTTTGTCTAAAGTAGAGTAATTGCCTTTATTTTCTTTTACTTGCCTCGTTTTTCCAGAACTGTGCAATTTCATGGTTCTTTAAAGTTCCGATACCATTTTCATAATAATCAGCGAGTCTTTCCATTGCCACTGCTGATCCGTTTTTTGCAGCCTTTAAAAGAAGTGATAATGATTTTGATTCATCTTTAGGGAGAAGAACGCCTTTCTTGTATAGCTCTGCTAAAAGCAGCATACATCTAATGTCGCCATCAAATGAACCTTTAGAGAGAAGATTTACTGCTAAATCTGGATTATATTGAACATATCCCTTATCTAATAAAATTAGACTCTTTAAATAAACAACACCAAGATTAGCGTCACTACATCTTGATAAGCACTCCATTGCTTTAGTTAAATTCTTTTCGCAACCTAGTCCGTTTCTATATAAGTTTGCTAGCAAAATTCTACTTTTTTCATAGTTTTGAGATGCAGATTGGCTTGCAAAATTGAAGGACATTGCAGGATCTTTAGCAACACCGACGCCATTTAAATAGCAAATCGCCACGTTATATTGCGAAATGTAATCACCACTATTTGCGGATTTTAGATAATATTCAAAAGCTTTTTCTTTGTTTTCGTCTACTCCGAGACCTTTTTCAAAGAAATAGCCGATTTTTCTTAAATATGTTGGATTAGTTGTGTTTACGATTCTAGTGAGATAAGAAAAAGCCCTAACATAGTTACCTTGGCTTTGATAATGATTTGCAAGAATAAAAATAGCGTCTTCATTATTGAGCGCCGCTAACCTTTCATATCTGACTAAATCAATCTCTTCCATAATTAAACCATATCATATTTTATAAAAAATATTGATTATTATTTAGTTTCAGTTAAAATATAGGCCTATGTTTGAAACTATTATTCAAGTCATTCTTCTCGGTATCGCACTTAGCATGGACGCATTTGCTGTGAGTATCACATGTGGACTTACATATACCGACTTAAACAAGAAAAGATCGGTTTTTATCGCTGGTGTTTTTGGCGTAATGCAAGCATTAATGCCATTAATTGGTTACTGGATTGTCGAAGGTATCACTGCTGCTGTTGATTCAGCTGCTGGAGAAAAAGTTGGAGAAATCGCATCTAACGTTGTTACTTTCGTTGCTTTTGGTCTCTTGGTTTTCCTCGGAATTAAAATGATTATCGAAGCTGCAAAAAGCATTAAACAACCCGAAGAAGAAAAAGAACCTAAGAAGTTTTCCTTTAAGGAAGTCTTATATTTTGGTGTAGCTACCAGCATTGACGCATTAGGATCTGGCGTTGCATTGCACGCAGGTACATCCACTAACGTTACCATTTGGTTACACGTTTCAATCATTATGGTCTGTACTTTCACTATCTCAATGATAGGAATTATTCTCTCAAATCAAATCGCTAAATTACTCAAAGGAAAATACGAACTTTCCGGCATTTTAGGTGGCATAATCCTTGTTCTTTTAGGCTTCTGGATTGCTTTACCACTTATTTTGTCATTAGTAGGTTTTTAGTAGTTTTACTATAGTACTATATAATATTTAACATTTCTAAAGCATATTTAACCCCGTGTTCTTTAACACTTTTGGTTACAAAATATGCTTTTTCTTTTAAGCTGCCTTTAGAGTTACCCATTGCAACTGAATATTTACAAACTTCATACATCGGAGAATCGCCAATATCACTATCACCGACTGCCATAGCTTCATCCTTCTTGAAGCCATAATAATCCATAACAGCTCTTAATCCGTCAGCTTTGCTGATTGGGTGAGTTCTTAAATCCATACCGAAAGTTGTGAAACGAATCATAGAGATACTCTTATCAAATTTAAGACTAAATCTCTCATCAAATTCTTTAGGAGCGAACACTAATAAAGCATTAACTTCATCATTAGAAAAATCGCTCTTTACCTCTGGTACAGTTTCATAATATTCCTTGATATACCCCTCTACATAGTCATTTGAAGGCAACGAAAAGAACCTATCTTTAGCTGTTGCAACTTCAACAACAATGCCATATTTATTACATGTATCTATGACGTTTTTTACTACTTCCTTAGGAAATGGATCGGAATAAATAGTCTCATTTCCAACCATTGCAGTAGTTCCGTTACATGAAACAACTCCGTCAGGGTTTATAAAATCAAAGAGTCTAGTTTGCATTGCGGACTCATAAGGTCTAGCGGTAGCAAAAAATACTTTCACACCATACTTTTCTTGAGCCTTACGTAAAGCCTTAAGGCTTGCAATGTCAAATTTACCACTATCGTACACTGTTAAATCAATATCGACAAAGACTATCTTAATGTCACTTTTTCTCATAAAAGCTCCTTCAACGAATGAATGATTACATAGTCTTTATCCGAATATTCATTGTCTCTATCAAGCAAAATACCATCAATTCCAGCATTTCTGGCTGCTAGAACGTCATTAACAGCGTCACCCACATAAACAATCTCTTCATGGGAAAAAGTCTCTCTAAGGCCCTTTATTGCAGCTAAAATAGGTTTTGGAGATGGCTTTGGTTCCTTCTCTGTGTCGTTTCCCACTACAACATCAAATAATCCGAAGTCCATATCGAATTTCTTAAGAATGTCACTTACATGGCGTTCGTTATTTGATGTAACGATGCCTAATGTAGCTTCACTCATCTTTAAATCTAGTATTGTTTCATATGTGTCTCCATATATGGAGATAAGGTCGTTTGATTTTTTAGAATTAACTAAATCTGTGATTAAATCAAGGAATGGAACAATATCATTCTCGTTATAATTTGGAACTAGTCTTCTATAGTTATCAGGGATTGGTGTTCTGGTAAAGCTTAAAATATCCTCGTTTTCAAGCGAGACACCTTTAGTTAAAAACGCTTCTTTGAAGACATAAATACTGCTTGGTAATGTATCAAACAGTGTTCCGTCAAAATCAAATAAGTATACTTTGTATTGTTTCATCAAATTTATTTTACTATGAGTTCGTAAGCGTTTCTATCTCCACCTTCGATTGGGGAAATAACGCCACAGTATTTAAAGCCATTCTTTAGAATAGCTCTAATCATTGTATCGTTGTTAGCGTGAGTATCGATTCTCATATTGAGACCGTTTTTAGTAACTTCACCAATAATGTAAGAGAAAATATCTCTTTCTTTATGGCTACTTGCTAATCTATGGATTGTTCCATAAGGTTCATCAACTAACCATGCACCATTGATTTCTAAATATGTTGGATCAACACCTTCAATGTATGCGTATGTAGCTAAGATGCCTTTTTCGTCATCTTCAACAATATAAGATTGTCCAATTTCGATATCAGAGATTAAAATCTCTTTGCTTGGCCAATTGTCATGCCATTGATTTGGGTTACCGTGTTCGGCCATGTACTTACGAGCAGCTTTAAAGATTTCAAGCATTTCTGGTAAGTCGTTCATTGTTGATTTTCTAATTCGTTTCATATTGGCTTTATTATAAATAATCGGCGGATTTTGTAAAGAAAAACGCACAATTGTGCGCTTTCTAGTGAATAATTCCTTCTCTGGAATTGTCGTAAACTTCTTTGATTCGTCTATAAACTTCGTATGGTTGAGTTACACAAGAGAACGTGTATGGAGAGATTCCTTTGGAATTCGCCACCATTGCTGCAGCTGAAGCGAAGGAAATTGTACCTGTGTTTGTTTTAAATAGTTTGTCGAACAATCCAACATTGACTGAGATACCACCAATTAATGCGTATTCAAGAGTCTTGAAGTCAACTCCAATGATACCACTTCTAATGATGATTCTCTTATTTGTATAACAATAGACTACTTTTTTATAACTTAATAGATTGTAAAGTGAAGATCCAATGACAAGGAATGCATAAATTGCAAGGAAAGGAATTAGTAAGAGTAAAGTGAATTCATCTCCGTCTTCAACTTCTCCAATAGCTACGCTAATAACAAGAAAGATTGTTGGAATTGCGAAGAATAATGCGAATAAGACAACAACTTTTAAGATATTCACCCAAATATAACGAGTTTTGTTTGGCTTAAAGCACTCTACGATTTGTTCATCTCTGCCTAAAATAGGCTCAAACATTTTGAAATAATCTTCCATAAAATTGCCTCCTTTTTTGATAAGAAAGGTGGACCATTTCGTCCACCATCATTATATCATTACTATGTAAATTGTAAATATTTACCGGTTAAACACTGTAGCTCTTATCGATTGCGATTAATTCTTTAAATGTGTCGATTTCGATAATGTCAGTCTTTAAACATGGCTTAACTTCTACAGAATAGTTTTTCTTGAAAGTTACTAATGGAACTTGCTCCCAATATCTTTCTTTTCCGCCTGGCATATCGAAGTTAGTTTTGATATCTGAAGCAAGCTTCAAACCATCTGCACTATCCCAATATGAGATACCAACCATTTGCCAGCAGTTTAAGCCACCAACTTTTTCTTCTTTGATGATGTTATTTTTATCAACTTCGAAGCACCAATCGTCAGTTCTGTCGACTTTAATGCCTAAGAAATCACTTTGATAATGGTATTTTTCAATGATTGAAGGGTTGGAGATCAATAGATCTGCTTCAAAAACGTATGAATTTTGTAATAAATCACGTGCTAATAATGCACTCGAAATATTGTTGCACTCGTTAAACAATGAGTTTTCGATAAACTTAATCATTGGATATTTGTAAAGTAATTGGTCAAATTGTTCTGATAAGTAACCTCTTACTATGTAAATCTCATCAATTCCTGCAGCTAAACATGCATCAATTAAGCCATCGATAATGCGTTTTCCATTAACTCTAACTAATGGTTTTGGAGTGTTTAATGTAATTGGAACGAGTCTTGATCCAAAGCCAGCAGCAATAAATACTGCTCTTTTAGCAGCGTATGGTTCAAGTTCTTTAAGTCCACTTTTAGTAATTCCATCACTATTGATGAGTCCTAAGTCTAAAAGTTCCTTGCAAACTTTGTTTACAGTTCCTAAAGAATGGCCGCTTCTTTCAGCGAGTTCTCTTTGAGAAAACGTACCTTTTGTATATTCTTTAAGTAAATCGAATTGCTTTCTTGTAATCATGTTTCGTTCCTGATTTCGTCTTATTATGTAATAATTCCCTATCTTTTCCAACACTTTTTGTTCATTATGCGTATATGTGAGTGAGAAATTAGAACAAAACCAGTCGAATAATTAGTCTATTCAAGCGAGAGAACATCACGCCAAGTTATCGTAAAGTCACTCTCCACAAAATCCACATGGGAAAAATGTGAAAATCTTTAGAAAAATTGACATTAAATCAGACTCCACAAACAATCCACATTTTATTAACAAACAAGGTGGAAATCAGCTCAACACCTATGTGGATAATTTATATCAAAATGTAAATATATTATGCCTTTATAAAATAAGTACTACTAAATATCTACTAAAAGAATATGTTTAACCTACATTTTGATATAAAAAATGCAGTCACATGAACTGCATTATTTTGTTGATAAATTTGTGGGATTATTCAAACCCTTATCACTACCACTATTTCAATGGCAGGATTACTAGTTTTTCTGTTGTTTTGACTTTGCGATAATGATCTTTTGGAAAGTGTAAGAAACAAGGAACAAAACAAATTCAACAATGAGCTTAGTAGCGTATTCATTCCAGCCGAGCCAATCGACAAAGAGAACTAATAAGGCTGTGTTAAGAATCATGCTGACTGTTGCGATACCGAAATACTTAATCGCATACTTGAGAACTTTGCCTTTCTTAAGTTTGAAGACAAAGAATCTATTAATGATAAAGTTAACGATTGAAGACGCCACTCTCGCTATCACGTTAGCAATCAATACTTTCATCGCTAAGTCTTCTGGGAAAGCAAAGACTAAAATTGAGAATAAGATAAAGTCTACAAAGAAACCAATAATTGAAGACATTGCAAACTTTAGGAATTGCTTAAAGATTCTTAGTGAGTCCTTTAGAGGATTATAATGGCTCTTTGAAGCGCCATCTAAATAAACCGTCTTAATTGGAACTTCGATGATTGGAATCTTTTCTCTTGAGAGATAAAGAATCATGCTTGTTTCATATTCATAACGTTTTCCTTCGATTTCTAGAAGGTTTTCTATATTTTTATTTGTAAATGCACGTAAGCCTGTCTGAGTATCGTAAATATTGTTTCCTGTAGAGATCTTCATGAGAGTTCTAGCAAGAAAATTTCCAAATGCTGACTTCTTCATGTTAGCTTCCTTTAGGTTACGAGAGCCTAAAACTAACACATCTGGGTTTTTTTCGGCCTTCTGGGCGACTTTTAAGGAATCTTCGTAAGAATATTTCCCATCATCGTCTAAAGTGACTATAACGTACTCTTTATCTTTATATTGTTCTTGAATATATTTAAGGCCAGTTTTAATAGCCATACCTTTTCCTTTATTAACTTCATGAGTTATTAAAGTGCAAACTTTTGGAATCATGCTAAAAATATCCTTGTAATCATCTCCACTGCCATCATCTACGACAACAATGTGGAAAGATTGCATGAACTCTAAGACAACTCTAATTAAGTTATCATCTGGTTGATATGAAGGTATAAGTGCAATGAATTCCATAACGTATCTTAAATATTGTAGCAAAATAAATGGAAAGTGTTTGTAGAAATTAAGAAAAATATATATTAAATATGTTCGCGTATATATTTATATAAATATAAAGAAAAAGTCCCAAATATGGGACTCATCTGTTAAATAACGATTAATCAACGATTCTCTTTGCGAAATCTTCATCAGATTCAAGGAGCATCAATACGCCTTGAACCAAACCTATGATTGCAGGAATTCCTGTCCAGAAGAAGACACAACTGAGAATTCCAGCGGTGTTATTGCCTAAATAGAAATGTTGAATACCAAAATCTCCAACGACCAAAGCTAGAATTGCAGCAATAATTTTATTTTTTCCTTTAAAATTTGGGCCTAAATTAATGCTTCCGTCGTGGAATGAATCTGCGTATCCACCATTTTCGTCTAACTTTTGGCCACATTTTGAACAATAAACTGAATTATCATCGATTTCAGCGCCACAATATTTGCAGAACATTTTTAATTACTACTCCTTTGATTCACTATTTTCAGAATCGCATTTGCATGATTCTTTAGTTTTTTTAGTATTAGCGATAATTTCTGCAAAACCATATGTAAGTAATGCAGAAACATAAGCAGCAAAAATTCCTACTGCTACTACTATAAGTTGAACAACGAAAATAAGAAGACCTTCTCCAAAATTATCTGCAGCAACAAAACCTGCAATCATTGAATAAAGACCGTATAAGATTACAAATCCCGAAATTACGTAAAACACGTATTTTGAGATTTTTTTAATCTTTTCATCTACATTTTCAAACATATTTTTAAAATCGAGCATAATTTTACCTCCTATAAAGCTCTAATAGATTCAACTGGAGGCTTTCTTGAAGCCTTAAAGACAGGGAAGAAAGTTCCGATAAATCCAACAATAAATGAAACGCCTAATATAATAGCTACATTAATTATACCAAAATCAAATATTTGAATATTAAAACCTTCAACCAATTGATTATTTAAAACCGCACAAGACATAGAGCACATTAATGAAGATACCAAGAAGCAAATTCCACATATAATGCCTGATTCAGAAAAGAAAATCTTAAATACGTCACTACCTCTTGCACCAACTGCTCTAAGAATACCGATTTCTTTTTTCTTGTATGAAATTGAAGTAGAAATAAAGTTAAATAACATCAATCCTGAGAAAACCGCTAATACAGTTCCTGCAAATAAGAATATTGTTTGTAATTCAGTAATCAAAGAAGCGATAAAATACACTTGATTAAATACTGAGTTATCAATTAAATAGAACGAATCGTCGTCGTATTGTTTAAGCATGAAATCCAATTGAGCCTTACTTCTATCTGTAGGAGTAATGACTTTTGAATATTGAGCATTAGTGTCCTCTTGATATTTAGTCTCATGTCTTGTTACCCATGTATATTCTTCTATGAAGAAATCATTTGGTTTGACCGATCTGTCTTCCCATCCGTTATTTAATAAACAGAAGAAGTCACTACTATAACCAGATTTTACCATCGCGTATCCTTCGACATTTAAATCATATATTCCTTTGTCTGCGCTTAAGACATGGAAAGATTCTAAATTAGTTTCTGTAATTCCAATTTCATTTCTAAATGCTTTTTCAGCATTAACTAAAATTCCCATATCTTGGGCATCAAATTTATGAGTCCAAAATTCATTGAAATTAATTGATTCATAAACCGAAGCAAGTGAGGCGATATAAAAACCATCTTCTAAAGAAGCAAGGTAACGAGTGAGTGCTCCCAATACTTCTGGTTTATCTTCTAAATAATTAACTTCACTAACTTCGTCATAGTGAAACGCCATTTTCATAAGATCGTTTGCGACAGTGTAATGTCCAAAATTCAAATATCCTTGAGTCATTGATAATGATGGAACTTGTTCTTTAGCTACACCATTTTTATCGACGAAAAGAAGCGAGTCTTTATAATTTTCTGCGCCTTTTAAAAGCATTGCTGGGAGATTTTCCCATTCGCTTGAAGGATAAAATGTGTCTGGATCAGAAGAATTCTGCATGATTTTATAGTTTTCTTCAGTAAGTTCTTTTAATCCAAATAAAGATGTTGAAGATATATAAGTTTTATAGTTTTCTGCCTCTTTTACCAAGAAATCTTTATAAACATCATAAAAATTTAAAGAGACAAATCCGAGTCCATTAAAAGAAGAATCTAAAAGTTCTTCAAACTTACGCGAAATTCTAGCGTATTCTCTTTCTGATACGCTTGACGAATCATCTTCTCTTAAAACATCGAATTGAGAATCACTATAAAATTCATCAACTCTGTAAACTCCAGAAATAGTGAAATCTACATTTTTAGTTAAATAGGATGATCTTAGAGTTGTTGAAATTTTGCAACCAACTAAATCAGAAGGTAATCGAATTTCTTTTGATTGGTTTGTGACAGGGTCTTTGTACCCTGATTTAACAAACATCTCATAAGTAAAACTAGAAACTGCAATTTCATTTTCATTTTGAGGATAATGACCAGCCATTTTCTCAAAATTATTTTCAATCATGTAGCTTTCACCACAATCACATAACCCAAATAATTTGTAGTTATAGTAATATGGCAATGAAGATTGAATAAGAAAGTTGTCATTAAATCTAAATTCGCCACTATAATATCCGGCATAGTTTAAACCAACAGAGTTTTTATTTAATTCAACGATGTCGTCCTTTGAAATATTTGTATCTCTTTCTTCTATATAAGTGTATTCAGGTGATTCGTTTCCATCTTTGTCGATACGGTATTCAACATTTTTTACATCATATTTCTTACCAAGAACTAAAGAAGCATAAGGTTCATCTTTAATAGCTGATGCATAAGAATAAGCTGGATTATAGAACATCATTGTTGAAGAAATTCCAAAGAATAAGAACGCTGTTATAGAAAGTAACATAGTTAAAATGAGTCTTCCTGGTTTAATTTTTAAGTTAGAAGCACCCATTCTTAAAGCATGCTTAATTGGAAGTCTTGATTTAATAAACTTTGTTTTTGTTCCATCGTATGACGTAATATTTACGTTATTAACATCTGTATCAATAAATTTCTCAGAAGAACCATCGTCGCTGATTTTAGCGGCTTTCTTAAATGCAGCTAATTTATCTTCATCACCAGAAATAATAAGTTCACCATCGGTTTTAATTTTCTTAAGAATTTTTCCTGCTTCTTCATCAGAAAGTTTAGAAATATCCTTAATTCTGATAGTATTTTCGCTAATTTCTTGGATATTTTCGTTTTCAGAGGCAGGCGAAACGTATGTTTTAGTGTTATCTGTAAGAACTTTTCCATCTTTCAATTCGATAATTCTATCAGCATAATGTTCAGCGAATTCTCTATCATGCGAAACAATGATAACTAACTTAGTTTCGGATAATTTTTTCAATGTATCTAAAACCTGTTTTCCAGTATTTGAGTCGAGAGCACCAGTTGGTTCATCTGCCATGATAATTTCTGGAGATTTAATTAATGCTCTAGCAATTGCAATTCTTTGCTTTTGTCCACCAGAAAGAGTATTAGGGTGTCTTTTTCCTAATCCTTCTAAATCAACGGTCTTTAATAATTCATTAACTGTAGCTGTGTCACTCTTCTTACCTTGAAGCTCGAGAGCGAGTGCGATATTAGTCTCAACGTTAAATTCGTTTAAGATGTTATATTCTTGGAAAACAAATCCAACAAATGTATTTCTGTAGGAATCAAAATCACTTTGAGTAAAGTCCTTTGATGACTTTCCTTTAACAATAATTTCACCACTATCAGGTCGATCTAATCCACCTGCGACATTTAAAAGAGTAGATTTACCAGATCCAGATTTACCCAAAAGGAAAACCATACCAGTCTCTGGGAACTGGATTGTAACTCCATCGAGTGCGTGAACTTCAGCTCCGCCCTTTGTTTTATAGTATTTTTTTAAATCTTTTACTTCTAACATATCTTTCCCCTTAAAAATATCTTTTCGCTAAACGATTGTTTACTGAAATATAATAAACAAAATTTTAATTTAGTTTATTCATTATAAATCAATAGAAATTGAAAATCACTATTTTTATTATTAATAAAAAAGAAAAGCGCATCTGCGCCTTTACTATTCACCTTGAAGTGACAATTCTAATTTATTTTTTGATTCAGTTCCGTGGAAGAACTCATGGATCTTAAGACCAAACTCAATTGAGTAATACATTGATTTTGCTGTTATAAAGTTTCCGTCTCTAACAACGCCACTACTTCTTAAATAATTTCCACCAATGACTTGATCTTCGAACCCTGGATGAACTGTGAAGTTCTTTCCATTAAGTAATCCAAGCTTACCAATTAGATGTGGAGCTGCACAAATTGCAGCAACTAACTTATCTGCACCAGCGAAATATTTAATAATTTCATTAACTACTGGGATGTCTGGCATAACTTTGAAGCTTCCAGGTCCACCAGGAATAATAACGCCATCAAACTTTGTGTAGTTAATTTCATCAATCGTGTAATCCACAGTCGCTTTTGGAAAAACTTTAGGATTGATTTCTTTTCTTCCCATTAAAGAAACAGGAATAACTTCATCTCCACCTCTAACGATCACATCCATAGTTGCGATAGCTTCGACATCTTCAAAGCCATCCACCATTAACATTAATAATTTCATTCTTATTCACCTCTATAAGGAAGAATTGGTAAATATTTGAATACACCTTTCATGTATGCAGGGTATAAAGGATATTTTTTAACAGATAAAGTATCTGACATTCTTGAAGAACCAGCGAAAATTAAAATTAATAATGCACATCCGAATACGCTCCAGTTGAAAATGCCATATGAAGCAACACCAGCACCAATAACTAATGCATATAAAGAAACCCAAATACCTTGTTCGCCTAAATAGTTAGGGTGTCTTGAACGTTTCCATAAACCAGTAACGAGGAAACCTCTATTATATGGAGCAGGTAATTCTTCAAGTTTCATACCTGAATTTAAGTATTCATATTTCTTAACTTGGAATTTGTTTTGTTGATGGTCAGAGATAATTTCGTAGGTTAGGAAGCCTAACGCAAAAACAAACGCTAAAATGTCGATAACTCCGATTGGAGCAGTGCTTTCCATGACTGCAACTGCTGGAAGAGTAATTCCTAAAACAACAAAGTTTTGAAAGAACGAAATGAATAAACAATCAAAAATTGCCCAGATAATTTTGTTATCAAGTGGCTTAGTTGCTCTTAAGACTTTCCAACGATAATCTTCTTCACCAGTCCAGAATTTGATTGAATATGCACCTTTTTTAGCAAAATTGTATGTCAATCTGCATCCCCAGAGAGTAGCTACAATAGCAACAAAAATTAATCTAACTTTGAATTCACCTTTGATCATAACAACCCATGAATATGCGATTGGAAGGATGCTCCAAAGCTTATCCATTTGAGAATTGTTACGAGAGATTTCTCCAACAATGAAGCAATATAGGAACGAACATCCACAAATAATTGCTAAGATAACGAGTGTGTCTTTTTGTAGGTTAGTGAACTCACCCATTCCAACAACGCCTAATACTATTGCGGCAATAGCAACTAGTATTGTTAATACTAAGCTTATTTTGTCTCTCATAAATTTTCCTCCGATACTTTGTGATTGACTTTATTTTTATCTCCACCAAGGAGATTTTTAACCGTGAAATAAATAGAAATAAGGACTGCGCTTAAAAGCACTCCACCGATGATATCGCTAATCCAATGGACTCCAGACATAATTCTTCCTACTACTAAAATTAATGAGAATGTAACATCAAATACGATTAATGTGTCTCTTAATAATTTATCCTTAATATAAATAACGATTTGATCAATAGCGGTTACAAATATTATTAAAGATAATACTGTTGTGCTACTTGGATATGATGTTTCAAGTACACCATCAATTAAAACTGGTCTAGAGTTAATTGCAATAACTTCAAAAGCTAAGTACGCAACAAAAGTTAAAACATAGAAAATACCTAAAGCTAAGATATTAGCGTCAACTTTCATTATTTTTTGTCTTTTAACTAGTTGGACTACACCCATAACAGCGAAAATTGCTCCAACAGGAACAGCGATTAAACTAAAGTAGTCCGTAAATTTGTATAAATCAAAATTCACGCCGACAGAATCTTTGACCCATCCGTTTAAAGACGCAAAACCAACACTCGATCCTTCTGGACCGATTGCTTTTACGTCAACGTTCTTAACTAATACTGTATAAACTACAAAAACTAATAATAAAATTGCTGAAATTATTGTAAATTTCCATTTCTTCATGGGGATAGTATACTTGTTTGCCTCTACATTTTCAAACATTAAAAAAGGGATTTAAAAAATCCCATTTTTATCTTTCTATGAATTATTACTTATCGAACTCACCATTTTGATATGCAACTTTAACCCACTCTGGAGCATCGTCTTTAACACCGACGATTTCCATTCCAGGTCCGAAATTGAAATATCCCATGACTTCGTTGACGTTCTTCATATCAGCTTTTGCAGCGCTGTTATTTGCTACTGCTGCCCTAGCGACTGCAGCTGCTAATTTGTCTTGTCCAGTTGTAGCTTCTGATGCTGCTTGATCAACAACACCTTGAACTTCGTTTGAACCGTTTTTAGCAACCTCTTCATCAACTTTTTTGTTGATTTTGTCTGCAGCAACACCAGCTACTTTATCAGCCGCTTTATCTGCAACCTTATCAGCAGTTCTTCTTGCAAAACGTCTAACAATTCTATCGATTAATTCACCAATAAAACCCATGCTATGAACCCCTTTTCTTTAATTCAATTATGGTTCGGAATATATAAAAAATCAATAAAATATGGCGAAAAACGAAGAAATTAGTCCAATTTTATGATGTAATCGACTAAATCTTCATAGAAATCTGTCTCATGCGAAACTAAGATTACTACGCCCTCGTAATCTTCGATTGCGTCCTTAAGTGAAGCTTTTGCAATCTTATCTAAATGGTTAGTAGGTTCGTCTAAAATAAGTACATTTGATTTTTCTAATGTGAGTTTACAAAGTCTAGTTTTTGCTTCTTCTCCACCACTAAGATCTTTAAGAGGTCTAATCGCTAAATCCGCTTTAATTCCACATCTCGCAAGTAGACTTCTAATCTGAGAAGTTGTTAAGTCAAAACCGAATGATTGAATATACTCAACTGGAGTAACTCTTAAATCATCAATTTCTGTTTGTGAGAAATAAGAGATTTTAACCTTCTCATTGAAGAAGAAATTTCCTCCTAATCTTGGAATGATATATATCAATGTTTTAACTAATGTTGATTTACCAACACCGTTTTTACCGATGATTGCGATCTTCTCACCTTTTTTAATTTCAAAGCTAATTGGTTTAAGTAATGGCTTGGTATAGCCAATAACTAATTTATCAACGCTAAGTATGTCTTTTCCGATATCTCCAGAATAAGGGAATCTAAAATTAACATAATTTGTATCGTTTTTTGGAGCTTCCATTCTTTCTAAGTGAGAAAGTCTAGTTCTACGAGACTTTGCTGCACGTGAAGAAGTCGCTCTTACAATATGAGCGGCGATAAACTCTTCTTCCTTTTTAATATATCTTTGTTGCGCGAGGTAATTTTTCTCATATTGTTCTTTTCTCACTACACTTTGCTCTCTGTAGTAATTAAAATCTCCTTTATAGCGAGTAATTGTTTTATTTTCGAACGCTAAAACAACATTTGCGATATCTTCTAAGAATTTTTCGTCGTGAGAAATAACCAAAAATGCTTTTGGATAGTTTTGTAAGTACTCAGTTAACCACTTTACATGCACCACATCTAAGTAGTTTGTAGGTTCATCTAAAAGAAGAACATCGTGCTTCTCTAAAAGCATTTTTGCGAGATAGACTTTTTCTCTTTGTCCACTAGAAAGTAGAGAAAGATGTCTATCGAGGTATTCCAAAGGAATACCAAGTCCAGATAAGACTCTATAAATTTCTTCCTTCATTTGGTAGAAATTTCTAGCAATTAAGATGTCGTTAATTCTACCAGCTTTCATTAAATATCTTTCGTACTTTGGGTCATCGATATCACTCCCCATAACGTAAAGATTATTCATTTCTTCTTCCATATCAAAAAGATCTTTGTAACTTTGTTCTAAGTACTCTTTGATAGATAAGTCATCATTAACTTTATAATGCTGATCCAAATATGAGAAAGTAACTCCTGGAGTCCATTCAATTTTTCCTTTATCAGGAATTAATTTATGTGTGAGCAAGTCAAAAATTGTGGTCTTACCTGCACCATTTTGACCGATTAATACTGCATGTTCGCAGGGATTTAGTTGGAAACATACTTTGTTATAAAGCTCTTTGTCTCCATAATTAAACATTAAGTCTGTAACTTTTACTAACATATTATTAATAATAGATGATTACGAAAAACGTAAAAATCTATTTTTTACCTTTCTATAAAATTATTGTGTTTTCTAAATAAGCATTAATGCTTAGAAGGGTATCAAATTAGCACTAATACGAAGCCGAGTAATAAACCAACCAAGAGCATGAATCCTGGGAGTTTAGATTTCCACATTAAGACTGATTCTGGAATTAATTCGCAGAATACAACATATAACATTGCACCACTTGCAAGAGATAAGCTAATAGAAAGTGCGATTGGATCGATCATTCCGATTGAGAATCCAATAACAGCACCGATAACTGTAGGAATGCCACTAGCAGCAGTCATTAAGACTGCGTTTACTTTTTTTGCACCACCAGAAATAAGTGGAACGCTAACAGCCATACCTTCTGGAATGTTATGTAAACCAATAACGATTGAGATAATTAATCCACTTCCACCAACGATTAAATCTGGTTGTTTTGCATAACTTGCACCAATAACCATACCTTCAGGTAAGTTATGCAACGCAATAACGATGACCATGACTAAACCCGCTATGAATAAGTGGTTATCACTTTTTCTATGGTGTTCGAGGTGATCGGCGTGAATCATTTCATCAAGAGCGTCGTGAGCTCCTGGGTGATCTTCTGATGAAGTATGAGGAACTTCTTTAGAAAGTTTCTTATCAATTAAATAGTTAAGACCTGCAACTATGATGAATCCAACAAATGTAAATCCAACTACTAGTAGAGGTGGTTCATCAATTCCTTCGATTGGATGAACTGCTTCTGATAATAAATCAAAGCAAACAACGGCAAGCATGATTCCACCAGCAAAAGAAAGCAACAATGAAATTATCTTATTTGAGTCTTTTTTTGTTAAAGCACCGATAAGTCCACCAATGCCGGTTCCGAAGCAACCAGCTATAAATGTAATAAGAATAATCCAACCGATATTTTCCATACCCTAAGGATTATAAACTAAAAATATTAATAAATCATCTAATATAATTAGCTACATCTAACTACATAGAAAATTCACAAATTTTCGTGGATTTATTTAATATTTTTAGTAATTTTTAAAATATTGTGTCCGTTATCAAAACTATAAACGACATCATCCATAGTTTGTTTAACGATGTAAATTCCAAGTCCACCAACACTTCTATCTTCAATTGAAGCGTTTACATTTGGGTCTTCTTTTTCTAGAGGATTATAAGGGACACCTCTATCTTCAAAAGTAATTGTTACATTTTCTTTAGATGGGTCGAAAGTAACACCAACTCTAGCTCTAGCTTCCATATTTTCTTTATAAGCATAGAGGCAAATGTTAGAGAAAATCTCATCGATAGCGACATTGATTTGAGTTTCTGCTTTAGGTGCACAATTTGCATCAGCTAAATACTTATCAACAAATTCAGTGACTGCTTCTACGTTTTCAATTTTTGCATCAAAAACTCTAGAAGTTTCGTTTTCTTGATCAATATATTGGAAACATAACATAGTTATGTCATCAGCTTGTTCTGCATCTCCGACGAAATCATTAACACCTTCAATAACTGCGTCACAAATATCTTTTGGAATGCTATTTTTATGGCCATTAATAAGTTTTAATAATCTATCTTCGCCATATAATTCCTTATTAATATTAGTAGCTTCAGTAACGCCGTCAGTGTATAAGTAAATCTTTTGACCAGGTTTAAGATCAAATGATTGTTTTTCGTATGTAAAGCCATCAATGCCTGCAAAAACGAATCCTTTTTTAGATTGTAAGTATTCAAAACTACCATCATCGTTTTGAATTAATGGAGGGTTATGACCAGCGTTAACAAAGTCAACATGACCAGTTTTGATATTGATTGCACCAAGCCAAGCAGTAACAAACATATTTGCATCGTTTCCTTCGCAAAGTTTCTTGTTGGCCTCAGTAGCTGCAATATGTACAGGCATGCCTGATTCTACTAATCCTTTAATAACAGTTTTAGATTTCATCATGAACATAGCAGCAGGAATACCCTTACCTGAAACATCGGCAATTAAGATTGCGACTGTATCTCTATCAATATAATAGAAATCATAGAAGTCGCCACCAACTGCCTTAGCAGTTACCATGTTAGCAAAGATTCTAAAATTATTGTTTAATGGGAAAACGGTTGGAAGAGCACTATGTTGAATGTTCTTTGCAAATTGAAGTTCGCTTTCGATTTTCTTCTTCTCTTCATCTGCGTATTTTTTCAACGAATTAACAGTTCTATTAATGTCTCTTGAAAGCTCTTTAAACTCTTTCGATTTATTTTCATGAACTTTAATATCAAAATCACCTTTTGTAATTTTAGTAAGTGACTTACCGACATTAACTATGCTATCGACAACTCTATGCTTAATAACGATATATAAGATGCCATAAAGAATTAAAAATGCGAAAATTTCAGTTAACGAAATAGTTGCTAAAGTGATGTTACTAGAAAGATCTGATTCTTCAACATCTGCTAAAGCGATTATATAGTAACCTTCAACATATTCTGCATAAGTATAAAAATTATATTCAAAATTTCCTTCTTTGCCTTGATACTTGCCCATCTCATTAAGTTTCAAAGTAGATAAACCGATTTTGCTTGTTACGTTGCCACCATAAACAGTAGAAATTACAGTTCCATCTGGGTTAGCGACAATGATGAAACCCTTATTACCGATATGTCTATAATGAGCACTTCTTTGTACCTTTTCATCGAGTAAATTATGGTATTTTTCTTCATTAATACCTACTTGTAAGTAGGATAAGTCGCTTGAGTTAGAATCTAATTTAATTCCAGCATATTTCATTCTATTACCAGCAGCTTCATTTGATCCTGGTTGCATAATAGGTTGGCTAAAGAATTCCTTATCATGAAGCAAACATTCAAATGCTTTAGATTGCTCGTTGCTAGACATGTCATAATTAACAAGAACAGGGTTACTTGAGTATTTGATGACATTATCGTTTCCAATTAAATGGACTTCAGAAATTGAGAAACCGTCTCCTGATAAATTTGCAGTCATTGCAGCATTTAAATCGCCACTACTAGCAATGATTGGTGCCACATTATCCTTAATTATCTCGCAAATTTCGAGTAATTCTTCATCAATTAAATTATCAACATCGTCTCTTAAATCTTTGACATTTTGTTGCAAAGTCCATTCATTATTCTTAGTTGAAACGTTCTTTGTAGAGAAATAACTGACAGATGAAACGACAGAATAGGCAATTGTTAAGAAAATAAGCAATGTAACTTGAATTGTTGTAGAAATCTTTTGAGGTTTTTCGTGTTCAAAGAACTTTTCTTTATAAATAAAACTTGCAATTATCATAGCAAGTACTACTGCTAAAGAGTTAGCAAGAACCATAAGTCCAACACAATCTTTAACAACAATATATGCGCCTTGAATATCATTTAAGTGGGTTAAAAATACTAAAAGCATATGGAAGTCTTCACAAAGCAAGACTAAAAATAAACCATAGTACCATTTGCCACGTTTATTATTAAAAATAAAGCGTCTAACAATAAGGGTAAAAACACCTGCCATAAATGTAGAAACTGCACAAGCAATTTGAACATAAGCACCAGATCCACCCCAGTAAACTGAGATAAATCTATAAAGACCACCAACAAAACCAACTATTACACCAACTGGTCCACCAAACATAAGTCCGGCAATAATTGGTGATGCATCACGAACATTAATCAAAGCACCATTCCTAGCTTCTACACCAAAAACTGTGCCTAAAATACAAGAAATACTAAATAAGGTAATGATAATAGCGTCTTGAATTCTTTTATCGAGCTTTTTAAATTTTGTATTGCGTTGCAAAAAAATGATTCCAGTAGCAATAACTATTGGAACTAAAGCGATTAAGAATAATTTCAAAAAATCTACAATCATTTTTTCATCCTTATATTCTATATAATACAATAAAACCTTCTAAAAATAAAACTCCCAATAATTTTGGGAGTTATATGTACATACATGTGCTATTTTATCAATTAATTATTGATAATACTCACATTAATAAGTTTCTCTTCAGTCGTTCCACCTGCGTGTTCGCCCTTGAATGGAATGGTTTTATAGAAGTCACTTGAAGAAATTAATGAATACTCGCTCTTACTAATTGCTAAATAATCACCTAACATATCATCAAATAATGAATGAGGTGTTCCAACACCAAACAATTCTTGTTTGTACACTTCTTCTTTAGTTAATAAATCAAACTTATCACCATAGATTTCTAAGAACATTTCTTTGAAAGCTTTGAGATAATCTGGTTTTACAAAGAATTGAGTGCTACGTTTTTCCCCACTAACCTTACATCTAAGCATGTTCTTGAGTTGTGGTTGCTTATCAATATCAAGTCTAGTTACATTGACGTGTCCATGATCTGCAAACGAGATGAACAATGTATCTTTATTATGTTGAGAAATTTTCTTAACAAATCTATCAATCTTTTTGCAACGGCATTTAATTAATTTTGTGTCAATTCCATTAGCGTGCATTTCATAGTCTGGAGAGTCGAAATAGAAGTAAACAAAGCATTTTTCACTAGTTTTTAAAAGCTTATTTAACTTTCTATAGCCCTGACCAAGACATTTTGGTCCATCACTTGTGATTGGGTATTTTTGCATCATTGAAGCATTATTTGTAGGATCTTTTTCATTAATTAAATCCACTATGCTTTGATACTTAAGCACTTCTTGAACGTAATTTGTGTCGAGTTTTTCATCAGTGTTATAATCGACGTTTTTGAATAAAATTACGTTTCTATCGAGCTTCTTAAAATACGCATCCCATGCAATCCAACCTGTTTCAATTGGATATTTGCCCGAAAGAACTGCTGTAGTAGCTGCAGCGGTTGTTGGAGGGAATGTAGAATCGATAGTAAAAGAAAAATTCCTCCTTATAAAAGAATCTTCCTTTAAATGCTTTTCAATAATATTTTTTCCCATTCCATCAAACAATAAGATCACAATTTTCTTATGTCCCTTAAGGATTTCATCTAATTCAGGAATTGAATCGTGAAATGTAGGAATGTCGTAATGTTTTAGGAATGAATTTGAGAAATTTACTAAATCGTACTTGCTAATTCTTTTCATAGGAGGAATATTTTATCACACGATTGTGAAAAGAAAAGTATAAAATTAAATAATTTTAACGTTAGGTAATGAAATGTATTTTGGACCGTAGTATCCAGAATAAGTTGTCATCTCTTTAGAGAGGACAATGTTGCCTTTAATTTCGTGCATATTACCTGTGATTGTAAAACCTGTAACTGGGATTTCTTTTTCACCATCGAAATAGAAACCAAGTCTTACTTCACCACCGACTAAGCCATTAAATCTATCGATTTGAATAGCAGAGAATCTAACGCATCTTAAGTAAGGTGCCTTTTTCATTTCATCAAATGATGTTTTTCCAGGTTCAACCATAATAACTGGTAAAACGCCTGTAGGTTTTTTCTTCATATAATAACCAAATTGGTTATTACCACATTGAGATTTGATGACACCGTTTTCAATTAATGAAACTTCTTTAAGAACGATACCATCAACGTCGATACCACGTGAATTGCATGCACCCTTAACATATGGACCAGCTTTAACAGTTAATTTATCACCAGTGCCGTTTTCTTGAACATCTTGTCCAACTGTGAAAAGGTTAGTCTTTGTATATTCGCTAGCATAGTTAAGATCGCTAACAAAATAATCTCTAATAACATTTTCAACTTCGTATCCGTCGATAATAACTGGAACGTTAAGTCCTGCAGGAACTACTTCTGCAAAGAATCTAGCTTTAGCTAAATCTAAAACTTCTTTAACTTCACTAGCGATTGCATCTGCGTCAAATTCCATGAAACGAACCATGTGATAGATTTCAACTTCTTTTTCTTCAGTTTCATATGTAGGAACGAGTTCAACTTCACCATAATACTTTTCATCTGAAGTATCTAAGCCAACTGAGTTAACAACTCTTGTCTTGTTATGGTAAATAAAGATTTCTGTAGCTGCTGAATAGCAGACATCGTCCATTGGAACACTGAAAATTGCTTTAGCAACTGCTTCAGCAGTCTCAGCTAAACCAAGTTCGCTGATGTTGCTCTTTAAAGCAACTGGAACATCATCAGTAGGAACTGGTAATTCATAGAATTGGTTTAAAGCTAATTTTGCGTTGAAAACAGCTTCTTCAATAAGTTTTTCAACTTCTTCATCTGTTAAATAAGTAGCATAGTCGAAGTTACCACTTCCACGTTTTCCTTCAACATCAACATAAACTGTGACAGCGTATGAAGTAGAGTCAGTTAAACGGTTAGTTTCTAACTTATCTTGAACAAAGAATAATTGATATGATTCTTTGTTGTTAATAATTACTTTGTAATCATTAACTTGTTTATTTTCTTTGAGTAAATTAATTAATCTTTCCATAATTAACTTAATTTGCACCTCGCTTTCAAACATGGCCCACCATCACTGACTGGAACCCATTCTTTGTGTCCTTTACCACAGTGGCCAGAACCTGTAATTTCAAGTCCATCAGAGACCATTGAGATAGACATTAATAAATCTGGAACGTATCCACTCATAACAACTGGAGAGACAATCTTGTCTGTGAATTTACCGTCGACAATTTCTCTACCATATTCAGCAGTACATTGAATATTCCAGTTCTTAGGATCTTCCATACCGTTATTGCTACCAAAAAGCATATATCCATGCTTAATTGATTTAATCATGTCTTCTAACTTATCACTACCTGCTTCAAAGAAAGTGTTTGTCATACGAGTGTATGCTTTTCTTTGAGAAGATTCTCTACGAGAATTGCCAGTAGGTTTTACGCCTAATTCATTAGCAGCGATAACGTCAGAAATACCACCTTTTAAGATACCTTTATCAATAATTAATGTATCGTGAGCGAGTACGCCATCATCATCAAAGAAGAATGATGCATTACTAACTGCGGCAGCAGCGCCATCGTGCATTGAAACTAATGGAGAAGCAACTGGTTTTTCGATATATAAACGTGATTTAGCTCTTTTCTTAACGAACATATCCATTTCAACACCGTGTCCAAATGCTTCATGAGCGATAAGACCTGTGACTCCTGGATCTGTAATGATATCGTATACTCCTGGTTCAATTGGAGCAGCTTTTAATAATTCGATAGTTAATTTACAAGAGTTTTCACATTTTTCATTAACTTGTCTGAAACAATCTTCTGCTTTTACGTTGCCTGTAATTGTGAAGTTATTTTTAATAACTTGTCCTTCTCTTGCAACAGTAACTAAATAAACATTAGTAAATGCGTAAGATTGAGTGAGTTCTCTATTTTTTGAAATATAGAAGCTATTGACTACGTAGCTGTTATAGAAGCCCATAGCTTGAACCATACGTGGATCGTAAGCCATTGCTTTCTTAACTAACTTATCGAGTTCAGCCATAACTTCTTCGTTTGAGTATGATTTACCACTATCTTTTCTTTCAAAGTTTTCAACTAATGGTTCATCTTCTAAAACTGTTAAGTTCATGTGCTTAGATAATAAAGAAGAGCTTACGTTAAGTTTTGTTTCGATTTTGTTTACGATTTCTCCGTAAGTAGATTCATCAAAATCAGTGAAAGAATATTCGCTGTAAATACCTTGATGGAAAATTTTGACTACAAAGCCACATTCTTTTTCACCGGTATCACTAATAGAAGAATTAAAGTTACTTAGTCTGATTCCTTTACCAGTAGTTTGTTTACCTAAAAGAGAAACGAATTCGTACTTTTCTAATAATTCTTTTACTAATTTCTTAGAAATTTGGATTTTACTTTTTAAAAATTCTGATTCCATAGTAACCCCTTTCGATTTTTAAATATTATTTCATAATAATTAATTTAAATGAATTAATATGCTTCTTTTTAATTGATATAAAAAGAAAAGCACTTAAGAAAGTGCCTTACATAATGAGTTGAATTGAGTTTTAGTTATTCGCAACCTTGGTTTTACGATTTTTGATTATCTCAGTTAATTTAAAGATACCTTCTTGAATGTAATAAAGAAGGAATGAGAGAGCGCTGAACACAACATAAATAAATCCAATGTATCCAAGGAAGAATTCTTGACCAAATAAATTAATCTTTATAAATTCAAGCGCACTATAAAAAGGTAAAACATCCTTAACTGGGCAATCTAACAAGTAGAAGAAGTTAACGTCGTTAATCCATTCGATTCCAGCATTAGGGTAAACAAGACCGTTATGGATGCAGTTAAATAGTAAGCAAACACCAAAATAAATGCTGAACCAAATGAAATAATCCTTCAAAAGTTGTTTAATGCTTGGTCTTTCAAATACGCCAAATGTAACAAATAAAATTGGAATAATAAAAACATACAAATGCTCAACTAAATAATGGATCATCCAGAAGCAGAAAATGAAATCTCTATCTGCTAATGTGAAAACTGCCACTATTGCACCTACTGGGTTAGCAACATAGATCCAGTTGAATAAAGATTTTTTCCTAACAAAGAGTAATAAAACAAAGATGTAAGGAGCTAAGTTACATAATTGTAAAGGAAGTCTATTAGTTTGATAGCCAACCTTGAATGAGCTAGTCATGTGAATCATCAAAAAGAAGCACATCACCGCTAACATAGCGAGTTTAATATCTTTATTTTCATTCTTAAATAAGAAATAAATTACGCAATATACAACAGGAATTGAGACGATCCATCCAATATGTGCAGGTGACATTACTGACATTTCTAGAGAAGTACTTCCAAAAATAGCACCGAAAACTAAGAATGGAATGCATACTAATTGAGAAATAATCCCAAGTTTAATTGTTGCGATTTTCTCTTCTTTTGTTTCCAATTTGGCTTTGTCAAATAAGTGGATACCCAAGCAAATAGCAAAAACAATTGCGTATTCAAATGTTAAGAGAATAGCTGCTAAGACAGGTGGAATAAAATACATTCCAAAACTTGCAGGATTCGTAAAATATGAAACGCTGAAATAAAAATAAACTAAAGATAATGTAATAAATGGTAATGAAATACGAGACAAAATCCATTTAACACTCTTGTTATCTAAGATAAGGGAGGTGAAAATTAAACATTCTGTTGCGAGAAGTCCGCATCTAATAATTGATTCGAAAATATCTGTTTTATCAGATTCTACTCCGTAAATTTCTCCGCCATTAATGACAATAGTAAAACCATCAGCAGCAATAGCTTTAAGCATTGAAATTACTAATAAAGAAATAACTAAAATTTTAGAAATTAATTTGTAATTGAACGAAACATTTTTCTTTCTAATATAAGCGCAAACTCCGCATAAGGCTGCACAGATAACGAAAACAATAAGTGTGTAAACCATACCTATAGTATTATACTCAAAAGAAAAATTAGGTAAACTATTTAATTTCTTGGATGGACTTTACACCATTAAAATCAATTTTATATAAATAATTTTCGTTCTCAAATAAACGTACTTGAATGCTCTTTTCTTTTGGATCAACAACTTCAGTGAATGTTGATTCCCATAAAGCATTTGCTCCACCATCAACATAGTTGAGTTCTGCTTTTTCTTCCCTACTCATTTCCCAAATAGAAGAATGAATATAGTCACACAAAGTCTTAACGAATAATTCGTTTGCGTCATCCATAATGAAGTCTTCACCTGTTCCAATATTTTCTGGAACAACTTCAGTTTCCATTACAGTTTTATATAAAGCTGATAATCCTTCTTTGGAAGCAGCTTCACCAACTAATTCACTTCTTGGATCAAAATGTTGAGATTTGCATTCGTCATAAGGAAGATAGAAACTTGAATATTGAATCTTCTTCATCAAGTTATACATGTCTGTTTTGTTTTTAACGTTACCGATGCCTGCCATCAAAGTATCGTATCTACCTGTACCAGTTTTAATCTTTTCGACAGCATTGCATTCAGGATTTCTATAGAAATTAGCTTGAGCAACTACACCATTTTCATCTGGAGCGACGAAATGATATTTTCCCTTACCAAATTCTAAAAGTTCAGAGTTTCCTTCAGCGTCAGTTACTAAGAAAGAATAGTTCCAATAATTCTTCTTAGAATATACGTCGACTTTATTAGCTAAATATTCTTTAACTTCAGGTAAATTTTTGCAGTTAAGAGCTAAATATTGACTAATGCCAAATACATAAACTCTATTTGAAACATTAGGGTTAGTATGTTCTACTCCAAAAACATCGTTTCCGTTATCGTCTAATTCGTTATGTCTCATGTTGATTTCAATATGAAGACCCTTCTCATTGATAACGTCATCGCACATGAAAGGTAAAACCTTTCCCCATGTTTCGCCTAAGCCATTTTTCTTAACATCTTCTAAATCTGGAGAAATAGTTCTAAAAGTGAATGAAATTCCGAAAGTCTCATATTTTTTAGGAACATCAGTTCTTACAAGGTATGCGCATTTTCTCGCGATATTTAAATCCATATTTCTACCGACAATTCTTTTTCCGTCGATAACTTTAGAAATAGCAGAACATCCACCACCCCAGTTATCGTTAGATTCTCTAAAGTAATTTTCTACAAAATCAAAATCCAACTCAGTATATGTTGGGGCTTCATAAAAATAATCGCCGATTTCTGTTAGTTTATCAGTATGAGCGTGACAGCCAGTTAAAACAACGCATGACATAGCTGCGACTAAAAGGGTTAAATATCTTCTTTTCATAATTTTTACCTTCTTTATATCAAAAAAATAGAATAATTATAAATTTATTCTACCACAAAATTATTTAATATTTGAAAATTTTCAATTATTTAGAATTTTTGATCTTAATTGTAGCAGAAGCACCAGTTTCAGTTGTCTTAATTGATTCGATCTTAAAAGTCCAATTGAAATCAACTTCTTCATCATCAAAAGAACCTTCGTTATAGAATTGTTTTGCGTACTTCTCTATAGAGAAAGAATCGCCTTCAACAAACCAATTATCAGGCTTTGCGTGATCAGTTGTTGTGTATTCAATTAGTTCTTTTTTACTATTAACAATATTCTTTCTGATTTGGTGAACAATATCTAAATTTTGATATTTATATAAAACGCTATCAAGACTATTTGGACCCGAATAATTATTCACTGTATTTGTAAATGGAATAAGAGAATAAGTAGTTGCATCGCTAGTTAGAGAATATGTATTTAAGTCAAACATTCTACTATCAACATGGTATACTCTAACGCCTGTAAATCTATCTGAAACTTTGTATGTATTGACACTTTGTGTATCAAAAAGCTCCAACAACATATATTCATCAAATGGAGAATCGTAGTTATTCCATGAAGGAGAAATGATAATTGCGTCACCAGAAGAATGTAAATCGTTAATTGTTATTTCGATTTCATCACCACTATTTTCATCTATGACATATGGGTTAGCCCAGTTAAAAGCCATCATATGGTATGCGTCATGTCCTGCTTGATCCGCTGATTGCATACTATATTCTCCGAATGGGTAATATGTAGAACCCCCAACTGAACGCGAACTATTGCTATATAAATCAACCGCACCCATTGTATGAGCAAATTCATGGATAATTGTTCCACAATTTAAAGCATCGTTAGACATATGGTCGCTTAAATCGCTTAAATCCTTAACATCATCGTCATAATGAGTAAATCCATACATTGATAGACTTGAAATCATTCCATAATTAGAAACACCTTTATATGTTTCTGTCATACGAGAAGTAAATGCGCCGTAATTGTTGCCTTTTCCACCATATCTAGTTGATCCATAGAAAAGAAATACGCAATCATACTGAGTTGAATCTTCTGGATGAGTGCTTACATACCAATCATAAGCTTCCTTAAGAATTCCTTCTCTAGCCGCAAGATCGCTATGATAGTTATTAAAACTTACGTATTCTGATTCAAACCATTCGCTTACTTTTCCCTTAATGTTAAGTTTTCCAAATGATTCGTCTTTATAATAAGTTTTTAAAGAATAATCGTTCTTTCTTATAGGATCTCCAAAAAGAGCTTCGTTTAAATCTTCTATTATTTGTTCTTTTTGAGTCTTTCCGTTTCTATCTTTTAAAGTTTCATCAAAATAACTAGGTGAATCCGTAAACCAAACTGGAATTGCTAATAAATTAGCATCACCTTCAGTATTTACATGGCCACGATTACTATAGTAACCATTCTCGTAATATGTGTTATATCCTTGTTTTAATATAGTTTTATTAATCTTATTTACTTTATTATTTGGTACGTCATAGCTAACCGAAACAGTCTTACCATCTAATGTGTAAGATAATTTAACTTTCTTATAAGTTGATGTGCTATTTACAGTATCAACTTCCATTGTTAAACCACTATCTCCACTAATGAATCTTGTTACACCATTCTTAAATTTTGCGTACACTTTGCCAGAAATTGAAACGTTATTATTCTCATCAACTTCAATTCCAGATTCATTATTAGAAACATAAATTGACTCTAAAGTATCATTCCATACCGATTTTATTACAAATTTTCTCGCATATTCTTTTTCAGACCATGTTGGCTTAGCAACGACTGTTACGCCACATTGGCCAGGTTTAATAGGATAAATGCTTTTTGAATGCGCTAATAAAATAGTTTCATCTTCAACTTCAATTCTTTTAATAACTGAGTTGCCACCTTTAATGCTTACTGAAAAATAGAAATCGTAATATGATTCGATTTCAACAATGTCATTCTCATTAATTAATTTGTCATTTCCGTAAACTTGTAAGTCTTCCACTACTTTTTCTGTTTCTTCTTCCTTTTTCGAATTGAAAAACCCTTCAATAAATGAGCAAGAAGTCAAAGAAATGAGGGAACATGCAAGAAATGGAATAAATTTAATTTTTTTCATAATTTCAACAACTTTATATATATTATCATAAATGATAAAAACCAAAATAACTATTTAAAAGTGAATATAAAGATCATTTTTATAAAAACTTTTTTAACTTTTTTGATAAAAAATTCGAAAAAACACTCCTTATATAGTAGGAAGATATTTTATGTCCCTGGTAATTCCAGCAGTCATCGAAACTCCTTTATCAAGAAAGGATTATAGGTACGGTATGAAAATACTCGTATTGGTGATAATCATTTTGATTCTTGCGCTTATTCTAGAAGACTAGAAATAAAAAGGACTTACAGACGTTAAGTTCTGTAAGCTCCCAAGCAAGTTCATTATCATTATACATAACATTTTTAGATAAAGGAAGCACAACCGTCTGTTGAAGATGGCTGTCGTGAACTACCCGGCGATTGAATTGCCAGGCTTCTCATTAAGCGCAGCTACTGCTGCGATAATATGTGGGTAGTCCCTACCCTTTACTCCTACTTCGTTTTCATTTGAAGTTACAGAGATACTTATTTTTGTTGGATTAGATAAACATTTCCAATTAAGATATTTGTTAATTTTATTAAGTTGATAATATTTTCTGAGAATATTAAAAGCTCCAACACTATCTGCGTTAAAAACATTGTTGCCATCTTTGAATAATCCGCGTTGAATACGATTTTCTTTGTGGGCATTATCTTTATTTACTTCTTTGCATAACGGGGAACATTGGCTCGTAAAAGATTCTTCTTGTTTGATGAGAATTATTCCTTGTTTTTTAAGCTTATAATCAAGTAATGAATAAATTTTATTGAATGGTAAAGAATGGAGTTTTTGATTAAACTCTGCTTTCTTATAACCGATAAGTTTAGTTTCTTTATCATCAATTCCTTTAATATCACCGATAATTACTCTTGAAATGTTATTAGTTAAACAATAATCAACGATATTTCGAGTCAAAGTGTGCATTATGTAGTTTATAACCTTATTTTTCTTTTGATAAAGTTTTCTAATTCGACTACTAGTTTTTTCTCCTTTCTCATCTAATTTATTAACTCTATCGAAAATAGATTGATAATAAGAAATCAATTTATTGTATCTATGAAGCGTGGATAAATAACTATTTCCAGAGATAATAAAAGAATAACCCTTATTATCGTAAATAGTTGCTAGATTAGTTATTCCAAGATCAATAGATATGTGTCTTCCATTATCTTTCTTAATTGGTTTTGCATATGTTTCATAGTTTATTAGCATTTCGTATTCGTTTTTATTTAAATATGAAAAAGTAATTTCTTTGATGATGCCATCAATATGTTTCTTTATTTTTACATAGAAAAAATTATCAATAATTTGATATTTCTTATTTAAAAATTGTTTTAAAAGTTTAGGAATCATGAATCTAATTTTATTTCCTTCAAGTTTAAAAGAATTTTTTAAATACGTAATGTTTGTGTGGCTATTGTGACCTTTGAAATATGGAGATTTAGGTTCTCCAGATAATCTTTTTCCATGGTCAAATTTGAATTTTAGATTTTTAAAGCTTTTCCATGCTTCGTCAAGATTTGCAAGTACATCTTGAGCTGTTTGACTTGGCAAAGATTTATACCAAAGATTATCCTTCAGTTTTTTCTTTTGTTCATACCAATTCGGTTCTTTTTCAAATCCGAGATTTTTATATTCCTTTCTTTCAAAATTACCAATGTTAAAGAGTTTAGATGCAGCCATAGTTAAATGGCCAAGTATGATTGCTTGGGTTTCATTAACTTTTAAAACGACTTTTCTTGTTAATAGCATCTTCTACTCCTTCTCTTGATCATTGATGTATTTTTTAATTGCTTCTTCACTGATAGAACCAATAGTTTCCACATAATATGATGGATTCCAAAGTTCTCCTTTCCAAAGCAATTGAGAAATTTCAGGGAATTCTTTCATTAACAATCTTCCAGAAATTCCTTTCAACATCTTAACAATATAACTTATAGATAATTTCGGAATTGCTGACACGAACACATGAACATGATCTTTTAAACCTACTTCAATTTCTACAATTTCAAATCCTTTATCAATAGCAACTTTAGTTAAGATTTCTTTGAGCCTTTTCTCGATTTTACTATTTAGAACTTTGCGACGATATTTTGTAGACCACACAATATGGTAGTTTACGTTATATACACATGTCCTTCCGTGATGTAATTTTCCCATAAAGATATTATACCATATAGTGGCACAAACTTTAACTTTTATTTTCAAAGAAAATAATATTTCGACATATGGTCTTAGTATTTTTTCCAAACAAATAAGCGTATAACTACGTTATACGCTATAACGCACATCACTTTCATCTCGGCAATTGAATAACCGAAGATTCCCGCTCATCTTCCTAAAAAGAGAATGAAGTCAGTTTTATTGAAGTATATTTCTGAACGCTATGCCGGCTAGTTCGTGCTCTGAAGGTCGCAGCAATCATGCCTCGCAAGACAAAAAAGGGGCTGTTAAGAAATGAAAAATCTTAACGCCCTTTTTCTTTGTAAATTTTT
>JAKSHZ010000149.1 GCA_024399115.1 Bacilli bacterium | reverse complement strand
ATTACTTTAATTTTTCAAGAAACTCAGCTCAACGTAAAGCTTTTCAGCTCCATACTACCGGAGCCCTTGTATCTAAGGAATAGTGGACAATTATTCACACTTCCGTTTTCCATTCTGGCAAAAATATCTTTGGGGTTAAATGCAAATTCTGTTTCCACCCACATATCTCCTCCTTTTAAGATTGCCTCAGCAACAACTCTTCCGTCAAGTCGGTCTAGGATTTGGATTTTTCCTTTTGCCTTTCTTGTTTCAACTTTTAACTGAGTTGTTTCTGTCATATCAAAATATTTGTATCCGATCTGACATCCATTTGTGATATCAGCAATATATGAATATGGCGCATTTACTTCCGTTTCAGCTGTTATTTCATAGCCTGCATTCTCGTCAGGCTCATAGTCTTTTCCAGACTGAGTTACCCTAGGACATTTCATTGGATTTCTGATACCGGCAACCGCTTTTCCGACAAGATTGCAGCAAATATATGCAGGGTACTTTCCCTGTCCTCGCAATGGGCCACAATTTAATCCACAGCTGGTCGCTTCCACCATCTCAATAGTGCCATCTTCTTTTATTTCGATTGGCTCAGCAACTCCTTGACGGTTCCATTGGGATCCATTTGTCATGCGATGATCAAAGACAAACCACTGCCCCTTCACACATACTAATCCTCCATGATTGTTTCCAATAGGATATGTACAATTCATGAGTGTATGTCCCTGATATCCGATATCACTAGTGGAATGAATCCTTCCTTTATAAACAAAATCACGGTCAGGATACTTACTCATGGAATAGTTCAGTCCTGTCAAATCTGTTGCTGGGTAAACCAGATAGTACCATTCTCCTATATGTCTTATTGAAGGCCCTTCGAAAAAATTAGGTTCTTTTCTAGTCCACTTAGCTGGTAGCAAAACCTTTGGCTCACTAATAATGGTAAGCATATCTGAATCTAATTCTAGGACGAAACACCCTTTAATCTTATGACCATACTGCCCATTGGAGTCTTGTCCGCTTCCAGTGTAAAGCCAAACATGGTCATCCTCTACCAATACGCTTGGGTCAAATGTAAACCACTCGTCTGGTTCTGATCCGTAGGTATGTCCATCCGGCATGTGTACATCACCAAGATACTGGTATTTCCCAGCTGGCTTATCGCACACTGCAACAGATATAATGCTTGTATTGGCTACAAAATAATAGAGATAATATTTGCCATCTTTTCCCTGCACCACATCTGGAGCATAATAAGGCTCTCCTTTGGTATTCCATGGGGTCTGATCTTTTCGTAAAATGACACCTTCATAACGCCAGTTGGAAAGGTCGTCTACGTGTGTTGACCATGCCACATAATCATTTTCACAATACCCAGCGCCATCGAATCTGTCATGACTACCAAAAATGTACAATCTATCTCCGAATACTTTAGGTTCTCCA
>JAKSHZ010000148.1 GCA_024399115.1 Bacilli bacterium | reverse complement strand
CTTACTTCTTTATTCTGATCTTATTTCTTCCTGGGAAAGTATTAAAGATATCTGGGTTCCACTCAGGCAGAATGTCTTTTGTAATTTCTTCAATTGTAATTTCCGCATCATCATTGTCTATATCAATGATTGTGTAACAGTCATTACCCATACCCAGTTCTTTCATATAAGAAAGCTGTCTTAATCCATGTCTGCTCTCAACACGTTCAATCATAGCTTTTCCACCACCATCCGGCAGATTATAAATCACATCAATGCAGGCATTATCTACAGCTAAAATGTCAAAGCCTGCGAAAATTCCTACATCAGGAGTCACTACAGGTTCAGCCCCGCAGCCTTCACAATCGCAGGAAACAGACATGTTACGCATCACATTGATATAAGAAACATGACCTGCAAAATGATCGATTGTCGCCTTCGTCGATTCCGTCATTCGTTCCATGAATTCTTCTTCAGAAATATCCCACATATCATCTGAACCAGGTGTGGTGTGGATTTCCATCTTTCCGATCCGTCCATCTGCACATCCGATACCGATATTCTTATTGGAACCACCAAAGCCACCCTTAGCATGACCCTTAAAATGAGTCAGAGCCAGCATAGAATCATACTTCAGAAGATTCTTTCCTACATGCATCTCCTCAAACCATTTTCCACCATTTACAGGAAGTACATCTACTCCATCTTCATCCATAATATCAACCGGACAGAAAGTCCAGCCATTGACTTCAAGTGTTTTTCTGTGCGCATCGGTTGTATAACGGCTGCCCTCATAATATGTATTCGTCTCGATGATGGTTGCTTCCGGCAGTTTATCTGCATATAATTCTTTCACCCAAGGGCGAGGGATAATATTCGGTCCTTCTGCTTCTCCTGTATGAAGCTTAATCGCGATTTTTCCTTCAATCCCTTCAGAAACACGAGCATATATTTTTTTAAGTCCTTCAGGAGACAGATTGCGAGTGAAATAGACAATAGACTTTTCTCCCTTGCGTTCGTCATAAGGTACATATTGATTTCCGCCTGTTCCCGGCATAACTTTCTTATTCGCCATATTCATTTCTCCTCACTTAGATAATTATTCTTGTTAATCGGCATATTTTGCCATATAATATAAGTGTAATACCTAAACCTAACTTTAGGTCAAGAACCATTTTTCAAAGAGGTGATAATATGTACACGATTGGCCAAGTATCCGAAATGTTTGATCTCCCAATTTCTACCTTAAGATATTACGACAAAGAGGGCTTCTTTCCACTTCTTGAACGAAAAGGAAATATTCGCTATTTCAGTGAAACAGAGATTGAAGCTATTCGTGTCATAGAATGTTTAAAAGAATCTGGTCTTGAGATTAAAGACATCAAACAATTTTTTCAGTGGGTTATGGAAGGTCCTTCCAGCTATCCCAAGAGAAAAGAACTTTTTGCAACTCGTAGGAAAGCTGTTCT
>JAKSHZ010000147.1 GCA_024399115.1 Bacilli bacterium | reverse complement strand
GTATGTGTCAAGTGATTGTGGGCAGAATTTTTTTCCAAATTTCAATACTGCTAAAATATTACAAATCGATTGATTAAACGGGTGCTCCATAGGGCTATTTATTCCACGGTTCGCTTGACAATGAGCCTCTGAGAGTGCGATATTCAGACAGCGAGGCAGACGCCGCCAAAGGCTCTGCTGCCTGGCTGCCAGCCTATCACACTCTCACTCATTGTAAAGCGACTTTCGCGGCATAAAAATATACTGATGGCAATTAAATTTTAAACTCACTAATGCTTCTGAATTTTGATATGTTTTTTAGCCACTGCATATTGGCTGGTATAGAAATATTACAGGTAAACTCGTATCCTTTTCCTTCTGCTTCAGCACTACGTCCTACGCTTACCGGCTCTTTATATTCATCATCTAATTCAATTATCTCACATTTCGGAAACAATCTGTCTAAAGTTCTTGTGTGTTTAGCACACAGAATAGCTGCAAGGTTGTTGCCTCCGTCTATGCTCCACAGTGCTCTTCTGCCTTTCATTCTGTTTCCTATTATCGTAAACACATTGCTTTCCATACTGCCTAATCTTGCATGATGTACAACACCAGGCTCACGTGTTGGTGGTATCTCTATTCCTCGCTCAAAGTAACTGCTAAGTGAATCTCTGTTTTCTGTATAATAACGCTTCAGTACTTCTAATCCGGCAATTTCTTTTTCATCATTAACTGTGTTTATGTATGCACTTATGCTTTCGATTAAATCGTCAAACCTGCTCTCATTCATTAAGTCGCTTAAGGTTTTGATAATCTCCGGATTATGTACACATTCTTTGATTTTCTTGTTTCTATGAAACTTATCAAGAACACATTCTGTTCGGCAATCCTGATCTTTCTGAATCCACTGGGCTCCGTCTCCGTTCTTTACTTTCAGGTTTACTGTATTCATATTAAATTTTCCGGCGATAACGGCTTCCTTATGATAATTAAACATCTTTATCGATTCAAAACTTGCATATGCCACTTTGTTATCAAGTTCTCTTCTCACTTTATTGTTTTTCTGTGGATGATATATTACTCCATCATATGCTATCATTATCTTCATTTCACGTGAAGGACCATATTTTCTTCTGTCTTTACCCTGAAGTCTTATCCAGTCTCCATCAGCTTCCTCATACAGTATTGGTGTTTCCACACATCCCTGAAGCAAATCTTTTTTGTTTAGCTTTGCCATTTCATCTGTCTTTTCTATTCTCTTTTTACCAAGTTCCTGAACAATGTTCCATATGCCCTGAGCACTTATTGAAAGCCCTGTAGCTTCACTTATGCTGTCTGCTGTTTCCCTGTATGACTGCGTACAGATTTGATTCTCTATTAATTCAACTACATCTTCGTTAACTAATCCTATACAGTTATTTTCAACGCTTGAATCCAACAGATACACATATTCATTTGATTCTCTGTCAAAGTAGAGATATCTTGAATATTC
>JAKSHZ010000146.1 GCA_024399115.1 Bacilli bacterium | reverse complement strand
GCCGGGTCTCGAGCGTCGACTTCATCTCTCGGAACTGGTCCTCGATCTGCGTGAGGCCGTGGTACTTGTCGATGACCTCGCGGTCTGGCATCTTCAGCTCGGACGTGGCGATCTGGTAGTAGCCCATGAGCTCGTTGAACTCGTTGAGCTTGTCGTCGTCGATCATCGCGACGAGCTTCGTGCCGTCGAGGACCTCGCCGTTCTTCCTGTTGACGACGTCCTTCTTCATGAACCTCCTGAGCGACCTCGACTGCGCCGCCGTCACCCGGAACCCGGACGGGTTGGCCCTGAGCCTCTCGATGAATTCGAGGAACGACTGGTGCTCGCGACGGTCGCGGTCGTAGAAGTGCTTGCTCCAGTAGACGACGACCTTCTCCCTGAACGTGCGGACCTTGCCGTTCTCGTCGGACGTCTTGCGCACGACCTCCTTCGACTTGTACCGGAACTTCTCGCTGACGACCGTGTAGCCGTCCGGGGACGTCGCCCACTTCCGCTCGGCCGCCTTGCTCTTCCGGAGGCTCTTCGAGACGATGTAGCCGTTGCCCGCGTCCGTGACGTGGCACATGTTCGTGCCGCTGTACATGCCCCTGTCCGCGATCAGGATGAAGCGCCCGAGCCCGAACTCGTCGACGGTCTCCGTCATCGCCGGACGCAGCGTGTGGTGGTCGAGCGTGTTCCCGGGGAACGTCTTGAAGGAGATCGGAATGCCGTTGTCGTCCATGAACAGCCCGATCTGGACGATCGGCTGCTTCCGGTTCTCCTTGCTCGGGCCGTACTTCCGCAGGCCCTTTTCCCCGACCTCGCCCTTGTCGTCCAGGACGTCGCCGTCCGCGTCCGGGATCTCGAAGAAGAAGTTCGTCACGTCGTAGAACACGACCTTCGGGTTGCGTCCCGCGCCCTGCACGACGCAGGTGTTCATGCGGCGGAAGATCTTGTCCGCGTTCGCGTCGATGACGCTCAGCGCGTCGTAGACGTTGAACTCTCCGGCTTTCGCGACCGGGGGAATGAAGTAGCCGTCGTTCTGCCGCATCGTCGAGAGCTTCGACGCGGGTTCGAGGATCCTGCCGTAGACGAGGAGCCGCACGATGCCCGCGAGGTCGTACTCCATCTTCCCCGCGTGCTTGATCGTCGCGAAAAGCGAATCAAGTCCGAGCGCGGAGAAAACCGGATCGAGGACGCAGGGCGCGAGCAGCTTGGTCTTCCCCTTGCATTCTGGATCGCCCTCCCGGTACCTGATGACGTACTCGGCGGGCCTGTCCTCGCCGACATACGGCAGAAGCGCCTCGATGAGGGGCTTGCCGTCCTTGAACGACCGCCTCAGCCGCCCGAGGTAGTCGGCCTGCCCGTCGTCGAAGCGCGACAGCGGGCCGATGTTCAGGACGGTCTGCTTGATGATCGTCTTCTTCCCCTTCGAGTTCGTGCCGCGATGGCACCTCGCCAGCTTCAGGTATTTCGTCCCGTTGTTGTTCGCCACCTC
>JAKSHZ010000145.1 GCA_024399115.1 Bacilli bacterium | reverse complement strand
TTTGTTCAAATAAGTTTTGTTACAATACAAAAGAACTGTTGAGTCTGCATAGCTGATAGCGTAAAGCTTGTTATCAACTGGATATGTACACTGAGCAACGTTAGAAGGAGTCATATCTTTAATGATAGCCTGATCAATGTAAGGTTCAACACTCTGAATTACTCCAGACCAAGCCAGGTTTGCCAAAACTGGACCATCAATTGAAATAATATCAGGTACATTCTTGTTTTTAATAAAACTTGCTAATTTTGAAGTATAAGAATCGTGTGGAGTATACATCAATTCAACTTTAATTCCTGTTTTTTCTGTAAAACGTTCAGCACAATCTTTAAGAGCCGACTGTTCCAAATCAGAACCCTGGAACATAATACTGATTGAATCTGATGATGATTTTTTTCCACCACATCCTACAAATGTAAATGCCGCAAGTACAGCAGCTGCAACTAATCCTAATTTTTTCATTTTTATTTTCCTTGAGAATTATGAATCTCTTTTTGCTAAAGAAGGTCTCAATACAATACTTTCTACTACTGAGTTGCCTTCCTTCTGTTCTTTAGATTTTTTAATTAATAAATCAAAACTTTCTGACGCAATCTTATCCATTGGCTGACTAACAGAAGTTAGTGTTGGATAAGACATTGTACAAACGTTGATATTATCAAAACCAACAATGTTTAACTCTTCAGGAACTTTAATTCCATTTCTGTGTGATGCATTCAACGCCTGAAGACCGTAAAGATCATTTACACAGAATAAACCAGTTTTCTTAGCTGTAAGTTTAGTCTGCATAAAATCATCCATGACTTTTGAAGCTTCTTCCAAATCTGAGTAGTACCAGTCCTTATCTCCAAAAACCTGGATATCTTGTTCATTAACACCTTTTTCAAGCAATCGTTTCTTAAAACCTTGAAACTTTTCATCTTCTTTTAGGCCAAAATAGAAGAATCTCTCACAATGATTGCTTAAAAAATAATCAGCTGCCAAACTACCACCTTCCAAGTGATCAATTCCAACTGAATTTAAGCCCTCAATGTTCCGTGCCATAACTACAACTGGAAATTTTGCAGTTTTTAGCACAGGAATCATTTCAGACTTTACTTTCGTCATACAGATAAGCATTCCATCTGCCTGACGAGCCATCATTTTAGTAACTATGTCCTTCTCTTTTTCACTGTCACCCTTAGAATTAAAGAAAATCATTGAGTAGCCACTTTCAACGCATTTCTCCTCAACTTCAGATAAAAGTTTAGAAAAGAAAGGATTTTCAATATCCGGCAGAATAACTGCAATAAGTCTGGATTTTCCTGCCGCCATGGTACGGGCAGTTTCATTTGGACAAAAGCCTGACTGTTTTACCAGTTCCATAACTTTTTCCTTTGTTTTTTCAGAAACTTTATTGCTTCCGCTGAATACTCTGGATACAGTTGCAAGGGATACGCCCGCTGCATCTGCCAATTCTTGCATAGTTGTAATTGATGTAAGCGCTTTCAT
>JAKSHZ010000144.1 GCA_024399115.1 Bacilli bacterium | reverse complement strand
CCCATCCCCTCACGCAGGGCCGGGTGGTCCGGTCCCGTGCGGGGAATCAAACGAAAGGAGATGTTGCCATGGCAAAGCACATGACACTGGACACAAGGAAAGGAATCGCCCACGGCCTCAGCTGCGGGCTTACGTTCGCGGAAATGGCCGGGATGTTTCACCGCGCCGAATCCACGATCGCCAACGAGGTCAAGAACAGGATGATCTGGAGCAACAAGGGCTACGGATGCACGAACGCCGTCTGCGAGCATTTCGACGCATGTTCGAAGATCTACCGCACCCCCGCCGGGAAGAAGACCCCGTTCAAGAGCCAAAGGAGGTGCTTCGAGATGTGCGAGGACTTCCGGCAGAGGACCTGCGCCGACCTCGGCCACGCCCCCTACGTCTGCAACGGATGCGACAGGCAGACGCGCTGCCCCCTCAGGAAGCGGTACTACGTCGCCGACGCCGCGCAGGAGAACTACAAGGGAATCCTCAGCGACGCAAGGCGCGGAACGCAGGCCGACGAGAGCGTGATCGCGGACATGAACGCCGCGCTCAAGGACCCAATCAAGACCGGGAGGCAGTCCATCCGCGCCGTGATGGCCGCGAAGCCGACCTCGTTCCACGGGTTCAGCGAGAGGAGCGTCTACAACTACGCCAACTCGCAGCTGTTCGACGTGAAGCGCGGGGACATGCCCCTCATGTGCCGCCGCAAGCCGCCGAAGCCGGGGAAGACCGTCGCGAAGGCCGACGCGAAGTGCCGAGTCGGAAGATCCTACCAGGACTACCTCTCGTTCCTCGGCGTCAACTTCGGAGTGCAGCCGGTCGAGGTCGACACGGTCGTCGGGACTCCGGACGGGAAGGTGCTCTTCACGATGATGTTCTCCTGCGGGCTCATGCTCGCGTTCCTCAGGGACGCGAAGACCGCGCAGACCACGACGCGCATCTTCAACATGCTGCAGGACGTCGCGGGGCTGGAGTTCTTCATGACGCTGTTCCCGGTCGTGCTCGGAGACAACGGGCCGGAGTTCTCGAACCCGAAGATGGTCGAGTTCTTCCGCCCCGACCCGAAGCACAACCCGACGAAGCTCGAGCGCCGCACGTGGATGTTCTTCTGCGACCCGTACCGCTCGACGCAGAAGCCGCACGTCGAGAACAACCACCTCCTGATCCGCCGCGTGATGCCCAAGGGCTCGTCCTTCGACGGACTGAGGCAGGAGCAGGTCGACCGGATGATCTCCCACGTCAACAGCTACCCGCGCCAGTCGCTCGGGGGAAGAACGCCCTACGACGAGTTCGTGTCCTTCTACGGAGAACGGGGCCGCGTCTTCCTCGAGAAGCTGAACGTCCGCAGGATCAACGCCGACTGCGTCACGCTCGCCCCCTCCCTGCTGGGCCCGGAGTTCAAGCGCGAGGCAGACAACGCAATCCTCAGGAAGAACGGAGTCACGAAATGAAACGACTGAAACCGCGGGCAGCGTCCCGCACATAAGAACTAAGCCCCCTTGCGAGGGCTTAGAA
>JAKSHZ010000143.1 GCA_024399115.1 Bacilli bacterium | reverse complement strand
TTTATAATTTTTATACGGATAAAGCAACGCTAACTCGTGAAATAATGAATTACAGAGCAGGACAAAAGCTTGATATTATTCGAAAAACATTTGGTGAGTCACTAAAAAATCCTAAAGAATATTTGATTAATATTATCAGTTCCAATTTTAAGGATATGTCCGAAAAGGTAAATACAAAAGGAATATATAAAGAATCATTTACGGAAGCCTTTGATGGTAAGGAACATTTTGATGAAGAAGATATGAATGTTTATATCAGCTTTCTTGATGAACTGGCTACATATTGGAATCAGAATGGATACAAATGCAAGATGGATTCAAGGGGAATTATTTTCACTGTATTAGAGATTATAAATATGAATAAAAGCAAAGCATATATACCTCAGGCATACTTAGAAGTTATGATAAATGATTTTTTGGTATGTGGGATTAATCGATATGTTACAGAAAAGTAGGTATTACGAAAGGCGGAATAAAGATGGTCAGACAATTTTGCGATATCAGAGTAGGTGATGTTTCTATTGTAGGTGGAAAAGGAGCCAATCTTGGAGAAATGGTATATGCTGGAATAAATGTTCCGGAAGGTTTTGTTGTAACAAGTGATGCATACAGATTATTTCTAAATGAGAATCATCTGGCTGATACTTTTGAACAGATTCTTAGCGAGGCGGGTGATGATGAAGGAAAGCTTACACTGGCCGCAGAAAAACTGCGTGAGCTTATTAAAAATGCTGATATGCCAGAATGTATTGCAAATGCTGTAAGAGATTCTTATGAGAAGCTTGGAAGTAGTGTTCGTGTGGCAGTAAGATCATCAGCTACTGCAGAAGATTTGCCAGATGCCAGCTTTGCAGGACAACAGGAAACATATCTTAATGTTTTAGGAATTGAAGATGTGATAGATAAAATTCGCGATTGCTACGCATCTCTCTGGGGAAACAGAGCTGTGATATACCGTAACAATCAGGGATATGATCAAAAAAGTGTAGCACTTGCAGTTGTAATTCAGAAAATGATAGAAAGCGAAATCGCAGGTGTTTTATTTACCGTTAATCCAATTAACGGAAATGAAAATGAAATGCAGATAAATGCATCATATGGGTTAGGTGAATCAGTTGTATCAGGCAGAGTAACTGCAGACAGCTATGTATGTGATAAAGAAGGAAAGGTTATTCATACTGTAATCGGAGAAAAGGCAACTGAAATTATCTATTCAGAGAATTCTGGAACAGTGGAAGTACCTGTAGATGAGAATAGAAGAAAGATAAGCTCATTAGATGATGAACTGCTAAAAGAATTATGTCTTGCTGGAGCTAATGTTGAAAAATACTACAATATGCCAATGGATATTGAATGGGGGATTGTAAATCGAAAAATATATATTTTGCAGGCACGAGCAATTACTACACTAAAGAAGAATGATTATGCAACAGATGATGCTGCTATCCAGAAATATCTGAAAAATTGTAAATGTACTGGAGCACAGAAAACAAATATGTCTTTTCT
>JAKSHZ010000142.1 GCA_024399115.1 Bacilli bacterium | reverse complement strand
ATAATTAATACTTGAATATAAATAATATTAAAATAACTTAATTCAATTTTAAAAATAATTCATAAACAAAAAGTATTTAAAATTTCATTAACTTTAAAAAAAATAAGTATTTTATAAAAGAATCATTTTATGAAGTTATTAGAGTTATTTATTGTATTAGATAAAAAGCTTAATTTAAATTAAATATATGTTTATTGAGCAGCAGCTTCTCCTTCAGCTTCACCTTCTCCTTCCTCTTCTTCTTCTTCTTCACCTTCGTCATCAGCTGAGGCATCTTGGTAGTTTTGGTATTCAGTAACTAAATCACTAAGGTTAGATTCAGCTTCAGTGAACTCCATTTCGTCCATACCTTCACCAGTATACCAATGTAAGAAAGCCTTTCTTCTGAACATGACAGTGAATTGTTCAGCAACTCTTTTGAACATTTCTTGAATAGCAGTTGAGTTACCAATGAAAGTAACAGCCATTTTAAGACCTTTTGGTGGGATGTCACAAACAGCTGATTTTATGTTATTTGGAATCCATTCAACGAAGTATGAATTGTTCTTTGATTTGACATTGAGCATTTGTTCATCGACTTCTTTAGTTGACATTCTACCTCTGAACATGGCAGCGGCAGTGAGGTATCTACCATGTCTTGGATCAGAAGCGCACATCATATTTTTAGCATCGAACATTTGTTGAGTTAATTCAGGGACAGTAAGAGCTCTGTATTGTTGTGAACCTCTTGAAGTTAATGGGGCGAAACCAATCATGAAGAAGTGAAGTCTGATGAATGGAACTAAGTTGACAGCAAGTTTTCTTAAATCAGCATTAAGTTGACCTGGGAATCTTAATGAGCAAGTAACACCAGACATAACAGCAGAAACTAAATGGTTAAGATCACCATAAGTTGGGGTAGTAAGTTTAAGAGTTCTGAAGCAAATGTCATAAAGAGCTTCATTATCAATAACTTGGACTTCATCAGTTGAATCGACTAAAAGATGGATTGAAAGAGTAGCATTGTAGGGTTCAACGACGGTATCAGAGACTTTTGGTGAGGGGAAAACTGAGAAAGTTTCAATAATTCTGTCTTGATATTCTTCTCTGATTTTTGAAATTAAAAGAGTACCCATACCAGAACCAGTACCACCTCCTAATGAGTGAGTAATTTGGAAACCTTGTAAGCAATCGCAACCTTCTGCTTCTTTTCTGACAACATCTAAAACTGAGTCAATTAATTCAGCACCTTCAGTATAATGACCTTTGGCCCAGTTGTTACCAGCACCAGTTTGACCGAAAACGAAGTTATCTGGTCTGAATAATTGACCATATGGTCCAGCTCTAACTGAATCCATAGTACCTGGTTCTAAATCCATAAGAATAGCTCTTGGTACATATCTTCCTCCAGTTGCTTCATTGTAATAGACATTGATTCTTTCAAGTTGAAGATCAGAATCTCCGTGATAAGTACCAGTGGGATCTATACCGTGTTCATCAGAAATAACTTCCCAGAATTTGGCACCAATTTGGTTACCAC
>JAKSHZ010000141.1 GCA_024399115.1 Bacilli bacterium | reverse complement strand
CCAGCCCGTCAGCTAATTTCGTCAGGCAGAGGATTTGCAGCATTATTTGTCATGCGTGCTATTCATCCTGCCACCTTTATGGTGGTTTTTTGCGTTATATAGGATTGATTGAAAGGAGAACAAACACATGGCAAAGAAAAACATTTTGGATTATTCAACAAAGCAGAAAGATATCTGCTTAAAAAACGACAATATCACAGAGAATATGTACGAGAAGTACTCTGTAAACAGGGGGCTTAGAGACATTAATGGAAAAGGTATATTAACAGGACTTACCAACATTTCAAAAATTACATCTATGAAAAATGTAGATGGAGTGAATGTACCTGTTGAAGGAGAATTGTGGTATAGAGGTTATAAAGTTAACTCGTTAATTGATGAAATAAAGCCCGGGGAGTTCGGCTTTGAGAAAGTAGCATATTTGCTTTTGTTTGGTAAAAAACCAACGGATAAAGAATATGCTGAATTTACGAAAATAATATCTGAAAATCGCACATTACCCACCAACTTCACGCGTGATGTTATAATGAAGGCTCCGTCTAAGGACATCATGAACAGTATGACCAGGAGCATACTTACGCTGGCATCATATGATGAGAATATATCTTCTATGGCTTTGGAAGATTCCATAAGACAATGTTTATTGTTAATTGCACAGTTTCCTATGTTGGCAATATATGGATATCATGCATATAATCACATTGAAAATTATGACAGTATGTTTATTCATAGACCTGATCCGAACCTTTCAACAGCCGAAAACATATTGCGTATGTTAAGACCGGATAAAAAGTACACGCCAATTGAAGCCCATATTCTTGATATTGCTCTTATACTTCATATGGAACATGGCGGAGGAAATAATTCAACGTTTACAACAAGAGTAGTAACGTCCGCAGGTACAGACACATATTCTGCCATTGCAGCGGCTATGTCTTCGCTTAAAGGTCCTAAACATGGTGGCGCTAATATCAAAGTGATGGAAATGATGAAAAATATCAAAGAAAACATAAGCGATACAACGGATCGAGATGAAATCCGGGAATATCTTTCTAAGATGTTAGCAGGTGAAGTCTTTGACAATAAAGGTCTAATATACGGATTAGGTCATGCCGTTTATTCCTTATCAGATCCACGAGAAATTATTTTTAAGGAATATGTTAAAGAACTTGCTCATAATAAGGGTAAGGATTCAGATATGGAACTATATAACATTGTTGAAGAAGAGGGCCTAAAACTTATAAATTCCAGCAGACATATATATAAAGGTGTGTGTCCGAATGTGGATTTCTACAGTGGCTTTGTGTATGACATGCTTGACATTCCGGTTGAACTTTATACACCTCTTTTTGCGATTGCGAGAATTGTAGGCTGGAGTTCACACAGGATAGAAGAACTTATCTGCATGAATAAGATAATCCGTCCTGCATATATGAGCGTTATGAAAGAATTAGAGTAATATCTGTATTGGAATATGCGTTGGATTATATTTCAAAAATTAGTATTGTATGTTTTACAATA
>JAKSHZ010000140.1 GCA_024399115.1 Bacilli bacterium | reverse complement strand
TGTGTTGATACATTCGGCTCGGAGATGAAAATTACAAGTGATTTCCTTGCAGGAAGTATTAATACAAATCCGGTCATTATAAGAAAATTATTGTCACAGTTAAAGGATGCAGGACTTATCGAAGTCAAAAGAGGACCAGGTGGGATTGATATAACAAGGCCACTTGAGGATATTACATTCCTGGATATATATAAGGCAGTAGAGTGTATTGAAGATGAGAAGTTATTCCATTTTCATGAAAATCCAAATCCAGAATGTCCTGTGGGCAAAAATATTCATAATATTCTGGATGATAAGCTGCAAAGTGTGCAAGAGGCTATGGAAAAGAAGTTAGCTTCTATAACTCTTGCTGATGTGAAAAATGATTTGATTCCATTACTGTAAAAGAGATTTGATGCTGCGTTCTAACAAGAGTGCAGCATTTATTTTATAATTATTTTGATGTAACCATTGACATTACAACTGCATAGTGATATATTTCTTGATGTAACAATGAAAGTTACAATTGAGAATCGGCCAATTCTTTTACTGTTAATTAATGTCTAATGGAGGAAATCATCGTGACAAAAGTAGTAGAGTTTTTACAGGCAAATCCTGTTCAGTATCTTGCAACCGTTGGAAGAGATGGAAAGGCTAAGTGCCGTCCATTTATGTTCTGTTTTGAAAAAGAAGGCAAGTTATGGTTCTGCACAAATAATACAAAGGATGTATATCAGGATATGCAGGCAAATCCAGAGATCGAGATCTCAGTTTCTTCACCAAAATATGCATGGATCCGTCTTGCAGGCAAGGTAGTATTTGAGAACAACATGGAAGTGAAAGAAGGCTGTATGGCAAACCCTATCGTAAAGGGACAGTACCAGACTGCCGATAATCCAATCTTTGAAGTTTTCTATCTTGATAATCCATATGGTGTGATTGCGGACTTTTCAGGAAATCCACCTTATGAATTCTAAATTATGATGTGTGTGCCTTGCGGCCAATGTGCTGCAAGGCATTTGCTGTAGAAAGAAGGTTGCTAAAATGAGTGATACAAGATATTTACAGACATTAGTAGATGAGATCCATTCTACGACTGTTGCTACGATTGGATCAGATGGACATCCACAGACAAGAGTTATTGATATGATGCTCTATGATGATAAGGGAGTATATTTTCTTACCGCAAAGGGAAAGGCTTTTTATGATCAGCTGATGGAGCAGCAGTATGTAGCTGTATCCGCTACAAAAGACAAAATGGCAGTTTCTCTTAGGGGAAAAGTCAGAAATATTGGATACGAAAAGCTGGATGAGATCTTTGAAAAGAACACTTACATGCAGAAAATCTATCCGGATGATACGAGATCTGCACTGCAGGTATTCCATCTCTACGAAGCACAGGGAGAATATTTTGATATCAGTGATCCTTCGAAGATTATTAGGGAAAGTATTATCATTGGAGATGCCTCGGAGGTTAAGACAGGATATTATGTTGGTAAGGAATGTATCGGCTGTAAACTGTGCTATTCTGTCTGTCCGCAGAAGTGTATAGA
>JAKSHZ010000014.1 GCA_024399115.1 Bacilli bacterium | reverse complement strand
ATTTCTTAAAGAATTTTATGAATTTTGTGAAAATGTTATCACTGTCTTTCTGTTTTTCCTTATATTTTTCCAAAAGCTCACGTTGTTCTTTACTTAATGAAGTTGGCATTTGGATGATAATCTTGATGTATTGATCACCAGGTTTTCCTGTTCTTAAATCCTTAACACCTTGACCTTTTAATCTAAGGATTGTGTTTGGTTGAGTTCCTGCAGGAATTGTAACTTGAACGTTTCCGTATACTGTAGGTACCTCAATTGAAGTTCCTAAGATTGCATCAACGAAGTCTAATGGAACATCTAATTTAATATCGTTTCCTTCACGGACGAAATATTTGTGTGGCTTAACAACCATTTCAACGTATAAATCACCATTTTCACCGCCATTAGAGCCTCTTTCGCCCATTCCGGTTACTCTGATTTGTTGACCGTTGTTAATGCCTGCGAGAATGTGTACTTTAACATTCTTGCGTTTATGGATATAACCTTGTCCATTACAATCAGGACATTTATCTGTAACAATTCTTCCAGTTCCGCCACATTCTGGACATACTTCTTGTTGTTCGACTACGCCGAATAATGAACGACGTTGAACACGAACATAACCATGTCCATGACAGTGTGGGCAAGTTTTAATTGAGTTTGTATCTTTAGCGCCAGTTCCGTTACATCTTGTACACTTTTCATCAACTTCGATAGGAATTTCGACATCTCTACCTGTGATTGTGTCCATGAAATCGACTTTAATACGAATTAATGAATCGTTTCCTTTTCTTGGACCTGTATTTGCGCCTCTAGAACGAGTAGATCCTCCTCCAAAGAAAGATGAGAAAATGTCGCCTAAATCTACGCCACCATCACCAAATCCGAAACCTGAGAATGGATTACCAGCACCGGCTCCACCTCCGCCACCTTGTTCGAAAGCAGCGTGTCCGAATTGGTCGTATGTGCTTCTTTTTTGATCATCATAAAGAATATCATAAGCTTCTTGAACTTCTTTAAACTTAGCTTCATCACCAGTTTCTTTGTTATCTGGGTGATACTTTTTAGCTAACTTACGATAAGCACTTTTAATTTCATCTTTACTAGATGATTTTGAAATGCCAAGCGTTTCATAGTAGTCACGTTTTTCAGCCATAGGTACTCCTTTCTTTATTAATGCTAAAGGGGTCGATTAGGACCCCACTAGCCGTGAATTTGTTTAGTTTTAATTAGTTTTTCTTAGAGAAATCTGCGTCAACAACATCGTCTGCGCTTGCGCCAGCTGTGCCTGTATTAGCACCTGAAGCAGCACCTGCACCTGCATTTTGAGCAGCTTGAGCTTGTTGCATGTAAGCAGCAGCTTGTTCTAATTCAGACATTTTTCTCTTAAGAGTTTCGATGTCGTTATTATCTAATGCAGTCTTGAGTTCATCTCTTAATTTTTGAGTTTGTTCTTTTTGAGCTGCATCCATTGATTCGCCTTTTTCTTGCATAGCAAGATCGATATCATTGATTAAGCTTTCTGCTTTATTCTTAACTTCGATTTCTTCTTTTCTCTTGTTATCAGCTTCAGCGTTTTGTTCTGCTTCTCTGACCATTCTTTCGATATCTTCCTTAGAAAGACCGTTAGATCCAGAGATTGTGATATTTTGTTCGAGTTGAGTGTCTAAGTCTTTTGCGTTGACTTTAACGATACCGTTAACGTCGATTGAGAAAGTAACTTCGATTCTTGGTTGACCTCTACGAGCTGGTTTAATACCAGTTAATTGGAAGTGACCTAAGAGTTTATTATCATGAGCCATTGGTCTTTCACCTTGGTAAACCATGATGTCAACAGCTGGTTGGTTATCAGCAGCAGTTGAGAAGATTTGAGATTGAGTTGTAGGGATTGTTGTATTTCTCTTGATTAATGGAGTCATAACGCCACCGAGAGTTTCAATACCTAATGTTAATGGAGTGACATCGAGAAGGACAACGTCTTTAACATCACCACTAACGACACCACCTTGGTAAGCAGCACCGATAGAAACAGCTTCATCAGGGTTGACTGATAAGTTTGGCTTTTTGCCTGTCATTCTTGCGACTAAGTCTTGAACAGCTGGCATACGGATTGAACCACCAATTAATAAGACTTGGTCTAAATCACTAGCCCTCATACCAGCATCAGCTAATGCACGATTGACTGGTTCTTCACATCTCTTTAAGAGATGTCTTGTAATGTCTTGGAATTTAGCTCTTGTTAATGTTGATTCGAAGTTAACTGGTCCATTAGCAGTCATAGAAATGAATGGTAATGAGATAGTTGTTTCCATACTTGCAGAAAGTTCAATTTTTGCTTTTTCTGCAGCTTCTTTAATTCTTTGTAATGATGTTTTGTCGTTAATATCTACACCATTTTCGATTTTGATTTGTGCTTTGATCCAGTCAGCAACAACTGCGTCCCAGTCATCACCACCTAAATGGTTATCACCAGCAGTTGAGACAACTTCGAATGTGCCATCACCAATATCGAGGATAGAAACATCGAATGTACCACCACCAAGATCGAATACTAAGATTTTTTCTGATTTTTCACTTTCTAAACCATATGCTAATGCAGCAGCTGTTGGTTCGTTAATAATACGAACAACATCTAATCCTGCGATTTGGCCAGCGTCTTTAGTTGCTTGTCTTTGAGCATCGTTGAAGTAAGCTGGGACAGTAATAACTGCTTTAGAAATTGTTTGACCGATGTTCTTTTCTGCATATTTCTTCATGTAAGCAAGAACTTTTGCAGAGATTTCTTGTGGAGTGAATGATTTGTTGACACATTTAATGTCAACTTTTTCTGAGCTACCCATAATTCTCTTAATAGAAGAAACTGTGTCAGGGTTAGTAACTGCTTGACGTTTTGCAGCATTACCAACGATTTCTTCGCCGTTAGCTTTGAAAGCAACGACTGAAGGTGTTGTATTTGTTCCTTCTGGGTTTGGGATAACTTTAACAGTGCCATCAGCTTGAATATAGCTAACGACTGAGTTTGTGGTACCTAAGTCGATACCTAAGATAATTTCTTTTGCCATAATGATTGATTTCCTTTCTGATTATGCATCTACTTTTGAATCATTTTTATCTTCTTTAATTTCAGCTTCAGGGACTTCTTCAGCCTCTTTTGCTTTAGCAACGCTAACTGTTACTTGAGCTGGTCTAATTAAGCGATCATGTAATTTGTAACCATTTGCGCTGACTTTTTTGATGACGTTGATTGGTTCTTCTTCAACCGAATCAACAGCATTCATTGTTGCTTCATCGAACTTGTCTCCGACTTGAGGAGCGATTTCTGTAACTCCTTCAGATTCAAGCGCTCTTAACATATTTTGGTAAATGAATTTAAATCCCATTAAATAGTTTTTGAGGTTTGGATCAGTTGGCTCGTTTGATAGAACAACGTGGAAACTATCGAGAACTGGAAGTAATTCTTCAACGAATCCCATTCCGCGATATTTTCTTAATTGGGTTTGCTCTTCCTCGAGAGAATTTCTTAAATTCTTCATATCGGCATAAGCACGATAGTAAGCATTTTTCCATTTTTCGACTTCTTCGTTAGCTTTCTTGAGTTGAGCTTCGAGTTCTTCTACTAACGAAGTACCGTCTTCTTGTTTTTCTTCTTGTTTTTCAGCCTCTACCTTTTCTTTTTCTTTATTAGGCATCTGACTTACCTCCTTTATTTTGTCCTGTGAAGTATTCGCTTAATGCTTGTGCGATGTACTCAAGGGCACTGATTGCTTGGTCGTAATCGATTCTAGTTGGACCTAGAAGAGAAATTGCTGTTTCTCCTTCGTCTCCCATATCAATCTTTGCTGAGATAACTGAGACATCTGGGTTTCCCTCTAAATCACCGATCTTAACGACTTTGCCTTTTTCGTGATTTCTTGCTTCTTCACTAACATTCTTAAGAACTTCGTTATTTCCTAAGAGTTTGAAGATTTTTTCTAATTTATCTACGTCATTCTTGTATTCTTCGTGATTGAATAATTCTTCCCTTCCGTAGAGTGAAAGTCTATCACTTGCGAATCTTACGAATGCTTCGAGCATTGCTTTATAGATAACGTCGTGTGAGATTACATATTCACTTAAGACTGGTTTAAGAGCTTCCATCTTATCGACTAAGTCGATGATTGGTGTTCCTTTAAGTCTTTCGTTTAATAAGTTCACACAGTTAACGATCTCTTTAGCGTCGATATTTTCAGGAACGATGAATGTTTTATTTTCAACGTATCCTTTATCGGTAACAAAGATAGCTGTAATTGAGTTATCTGAAATTTGAATCATTTGGACATTTGCCAACTTTTCTTCTTTTTCATCTGGTCCTGTAACAACCGAAACAAGGTTTGTCATGTGCGATAACATTTCGCAGCTTGTCTTGATAATTTCATCTACTGACTTAACTTTATCTTCAAGAACTGCTTGAATTGAGTTTTTGAATTCATCAGCGACTTTACCATCTCTGAGTTTTTCACAATAGTATCTATAACCTTTTGCGCTTGGAACTCTTCCTGATGATGAATGAGTTTTTTCGATCAAACCCATTTTTTCAAGAGCGAACATTTCGTTTCTGATTGTTGCTGAACTATAAGGCAATTTATATTCATCAATCAATGTTTGGCTACCAACTGGTTCTGCTTTTTTAATGAAATATTCGACGATGTATTTCAATATTGCATCACTTCTATTTAATGACATATAAATATGAACCTCCTTTTTGGCACTCTCTCTATCTTTGTGCTAAATACATTTTACTCTATTTGTTAGCACTGTCAACACATATCTGCTAAAATTTATCTTTTATTTTATAAACAAATTAAAAAGCCCATATCTGGGCTCTATATATTAATAAGGATTATATAAGTTTTAAAAGGATTTGATCTAAAACCATCATGCCTTCATAAGTTGGTTTAAGTCGATCATCATCCACTATTATTAATTTTTCCTTAATTAACGAATCGATTTCTTTCCTTTTAGATTCTAATAAATCTTCATTGAATAAATTTTTGAATTTAACTAAGTCGATTCCGTATATAGTTCTTAAATTAGTTAATAATTGATACGTTCTTAAATCATTTAATTCAACTATCTCTTCTTCATCAATAAAATTTGGTTTTCCATATTTTTGAATATTAGAGATATTTTTATAACGTTTATTCTCTAAATAACCAGAAGCTCCTAACCCTACTCCAAAGTAATTTTCGTTATTCCAGTAGGTTAAGTTATGAATGGATTGTTTTCCTGGTTTTGCCCAGTTAGAAACTTCGTAATGTGCATACCCTTTTTGAGCTAAAAATTCATGTGCAAAATCATATAAATCTCTAGCGAATTCTGGTGCAGGTTCCTCTATATTTTTAGAGTAAAAGACAGTGTTTTGATGAACCGTTAACGAGTAACAAGATATGTGATCAACGTCTAGGTTCACTATATTTTCTAGATCCCTTTCAAATATAGATTTAGTTACATTTGGAAGGCCAATAATTAAGTCAATATTAATGTTATCAAACCCGATTTCGCGAGCGTTTTTAACTGCGGTTTTCACTAGTTCGAACGTGTGGTTTCTGTTGATTTTTGATAGGATTTTGTCGTCGGTTGACTGAACTCCAATTGATAAACGATTAACTCCAAAACTCTTTAAAAGCTTCAATTTTTCAATAGTTAAATTCTCTGGATTTGCTTCAACTGTGTACTCATTCACATTGTCCGAATAAATTGAGATGTACTTTAACAACATCGCAAGATAGTCACATGGTAAACTTGTAGGCGTTCCGCCCCCAATATAAATCGTTTCCACTAAAAAAGGAGAGTAATGTTCCAACTCTCTTTTTAAAGTAACTAAATATTCAGAAACAAACTTTTCGTTATATAAAAGCTTTGTGAAATCGCAATAATCGCAGATTGAATCACAAAAAGGAATATGAATGTATAAAGATTTAACTTTATTCATCCTCTTCATTCTTATATTCGCTAACTTGCTTAGCAGTTTCAGCGTCATCGATTGGTTGAAGAATTCTTGTCATTTCTTCATTTAAGATTTCTTCTTCAGTAGGAGTGTCATCTTTTAATTTAGGCATTAAAAGTTTGTAGATTACGAAAGCTACAATAGCAATAACTGCTGCGATAGAAATAATGATAATGAATGTTAATAAACTTTGTGGCATAACCTTTTACCTCTCAACTGTCTTATAGACAAATTTATTTTTAATTTGAATTTTTTCATAGTATCCAAGTTCAGCTAAGTGATCCATGGATGTTCTCGCTGTTTCATAAACGCAGCGAGAAAATTTCTTGTAATCTGCAATAGAATACATCTTTCCGATTTCTCTGTGTCTTGCATAGAAATGAGCTTCTTTTCTCTTTAAATTTGGATCTCTTTCAAGTAATTCAGACTCAATTTTGTTGAGCATTGTAGCTGTTTCTTTGTTTGTAACATTAACAGTTACGTTATTTATAGTTTTCTCAACAACAGGTTCAGAAGTAAATGTTGTTGGATTACAAGACATTTCTTTGAATGCTTTTATGTAAGTATCAGCAATCTCTATTACCTTGTTTAAGAAATATTTTACAAAGTAAGTAGCGTCTAAAGTTTTTTGAGCTTCTACTAGTATACTATCGAGCATTTGTTCGTCAAATAAGACTTCTTCGATAGGGAGTAAAATTGCGAGCTCTCCTAAGGAATCTTTAGCTAAGACTGATTTAGCGTAAGCCATCGCAATTTCCTTATAATTACTATCGAAAGGTCTAATATATATCATATATAAATATATGAGACCGCATTTAACAATTGACGAAATTGAATTGTTACTAGCAAAGAAAAATAAGTCGTTCATCATTTGCTCAATCAATGAAGAAGGAGCGCACTTGTAGATTCTATCTACTAATGCTGTTTTTTCTTTTGTGACTGAATCATCAGTTCTATAGAAACTTGTAATTTCAGTAATTCTAGTAACTGCAGAGAACAATTCAGCAACGTAATCTTCTCCATTACAATTACTGAAATTACTATATGCATAAGACAAAGTCTCAATGTAATTTGGAGAAACATCTAAAGATGCGACTTTTCCAAAAATCGCTCTTTTAACTCCGTTCAAAGTATTCAAGTCACTATATACCCTTACGAATTCTCTATTGAGGCAAAGTAACTTATTTTCTGCGTTGTTAATAAGTGCGTTAATTGATGAGCAACAACAGAGTGAGACTAATTCCCTATCTACTGTTTTTAAAGCTAAATATCTATTAAATTGTGCACGGTATGACAAAATATTGCCCCAAAATGAATCGATTGCTGTGATTCTTAAGTCTTTGATGACTTCACTTTTGGTAGCGTACTTTTCTTCTGTAAATCTGATTCCAAGTTCGTTGTTTGCCATATGTATTAAGATTATAAGTTATAGATTTGATATATACAACTATTATATAAAACTACTAAAAAATTACTAATTGTTATCGTCGTCAATTGACAAGATAGACATGAAGGCTTCTTGTGGAACTTCGACAGATCCAATCTTTTTCATTCTCTTCTTGCCTTCTTTTTGTTTTTCGAGGAGCTTCTTCTTACGAGAAATATCGCCACCATAACACTTTGCTAAGACGTCCTTTCTAACTGCCTTAACATCGCATCTAGCGACAATCTTTCCACCAATTCCAGCTTGAATTGGAATTTCGAATTGTTGTCTTGGGATGACATCTTTAATCTTTCTAATGATGCCTAAACCTCTATGATAACCATCTGGTCTATAAATAATTGAGCTGAGGGCATCCACTACTTGACCATTTAATAAGATATCAAGTTTACAAAGGTCACCCTTTTGATATTCTGAGAATTCATAATCAAATGATGCATAACCTTTAGTGTAGCTCTTAAGTTTATCAAAGAAATTGTAAACAATTTCACTTAAAGGTAATTCATAAGTTAAGATCATTCTAGTGTCATCGAAGTATTGTAAATCTTTATAGATTCCACGCTTATCTTGGCAAAGTTGCATAATAGGTCCGACATATTCTTTTGGGGACATGACATTAGCGCGTACATAAGGTTCTTCGATATGATCAATTTTACTTGTGTCAGGAAGTTTACTTGGGTTATCAAGTAGGATCATACTTCCATCAGTCATAAATATCTTATAAATAACGCTAGGTGCGGTAAGAATTAAGTCTAAGTTATATTCTCTTTCGAGACGTTCTTGGACTATGTCCATATGTAAGAGACCTAAGAACCCACATCTAAAACCAAAGCCTAAGGCTTGTGATGTTTCTGGGATAAATTGTAAAGATGCGTCATTTAAGCAAAGCTTTTCTAAAGCATCTTTAAGGTCTTGATAATCATCACTATCAACTGGATAAAGACCACAATAAACCATTGGATTCATTATCTTATAACCAGGTAAAGGCTTTTCTGCTGGGCTATTTACTAGAGTAACAGTGTCACCTGGATGGATGTCTTTAATATCTTTAATTTGAGCAGCTAACCAACCAACTTGGCCTGCTGAAAGAGATTCAGTTTTAAGTTCGTTTGGTGTACGAATACCACATTCGATGACTTGGTATTCTTTACCAGCTTGCATAAGTCTAATTTTATCTCCAACTCTAAGAGTTCCTTCTTTAACTCTAAAAAGAATGATAACTCCACGATATGGATCATAATATGAATCAAAAATAAGAGCTTCTAATGGAGCGTTAGGGTCTCCGTTTGGAGCTGGACACTTATGAACGATTGACTCTAAAAGTTCATGAATGTGATATCCAGTTTTTGCGGATACTTCCACCGCTTCTGAACAATCAATTCCGATTCTATTTTCAATTTCTCTTTTAACCATTTCTGGAGACGCACTTGGTAAGTCAACTTTGTTGATGACTGGCATAATCTCTAAATCGTTATCTACAGCTAAGTAAACATTAGCTAAAGTTTGAGCTTCTACGCCTTGAGTTGCGTCAACGACTAAAATGGCACCTTCACAAGCTGCCAAACTACGTGATACTTCGTAGGTAAAGTCGACGTGACCAGGAGTATCAATTAAATTGAAAATATATGTTTCTCCATCATCAGCTTTATATGAAAGAGTACAAGCATTAAGCTTGATAGTAATTCCTCTTTCTCTTTCTAGATCCATAGAGTCCAAAATTTGGTCCACCATGTCACGACTTTCGATAGCTCCAGTTGTCTCTAAAATACGGTCAGCTAATGTAGACTTACCGTGATCAATATGAGCGATAATTGAGAAGTTTCTAATCTTTTTTTGGTCAAAAATCATTTTATGCTGCAGAACCGATTATCCTAGCGATTACAAAAATTGCGCCATCTAGTAATAAAGGAAGTAAGAGCGTGCATAAACTAATAATTAGCATAGCTAAAGAGAATTTTGTTTTTGTTTCTTCACGATGTCTTGAAACAGATGAAATGATTGTTGTGATAATGCCAAAACCACTAGCAACAAATGAAACAATCAATTGTACTGGAAGGATAATTAATAATCCTATTACTTCGCCTGCTTCATCAGCGTTTAATAATGAGACGTTACCTGCGAATAAGTAAGCTGTTATACCAATAAGGCCGATGCCAACAATCGCAAAGATAACTTGAATAATGCTTGAGAATACACTTCTTTTCTTCATAAATTCTTTCCTCGTGAATTTATTATAGACTAATCTTCATCATAAATGAAGAAATCATTTAATGTCTCTTTTACTTCTTCTGGTGAGAAGACGACTTCATAATCGCTCCATTCAGTTTTAAAGAGATCTCTATATTGTTGTAAAAGATATCTATCATCAATAAGTAAAACTGCACCTTTATCAGTTTCACTTCTAATTACACGCCCAACAGCCTGCATAACTTTATTCATACCGGGGTTTAAATATGCATAATCTTTTCCTGGGAAACCCATCTCGTTATAGAATTTAGCAATTTCGTCACTTTCGAAGTTAATTTTTGGGAGTCCTATTCCCACTACTGCAGCACCAATTAGTCTATCTGAAACTAAGTCAATGCCTTCTGAGAAAGCGCCTCCAATCACAAGAAAGCCTATATTTGTCTTGACCGGACAACTCTCGAAATGAAGCAAAAAATCTTCCTTCTCGATGTCGGTCATTTCTCTATCTTGAATAAAAACGTCAGCGTCCTCAAAATCGAAGTCTTCTAATAATTTGTCTAAATATTCATAACTTGGGACGTAAACAAAATAATTGCCAACTTTTTTAGACACAAACGCTCTGATGTACTCCCTCACTTCTTCAATCGAACTATCTCTATCCTTATATTTGATTGAAACTTTTGGAGCAATCATAATTTTTAGATTTTTTCTAGGGAATGGAGATGACAAAATTAATTGAGAATCATAAGAAGCGTCTCCGCCAAGAGTGTTCACAAAATATTTAATTGGAGAGAATGTTGCAGAGAAGAAAACTGTTCCTTTTAATTTAGATGTAATTCGATTCAAATAAATTGATGGATCTTTACAGAAAAGATTCAAAATAATATCATCGTTTTCGTTCTCAACGTAGGATAAGTACCTTTCACAGTAATAATCACTGATCTTCATAAATTGGTGAACATCGAGATAAAAGTCTAAAACTTCTCTAGTTACTTCCTTTGATTCATCTTTTAAAAGAATTTGCATATTTAGAATGAATCTTTGCAAAATTTTATACACTTCATCACTGAAATTCTCGACAATTGTCTTTCCAAGAGGGAAATTTGTCTCAAATAATCCAAACATTTTCTGAACTTTAGCTAATTGATTCTTTAATTTATTGCATGATGAGTGACGAATTGACTTTCTAGCCTTCTTTAAACCGTCTAAACATATCTGTGCGCTATACATAGATCTACTTCTATCTATTAAATTGTGGGCTTCATCTACTAAAGCGAGGTAGTGAGAACTGTCATCATCGAAGAATCTCTTCATGTAAGATATAGGATGAAAAACGTAATTATAATCACAGACTATAACATCCGTGAATAAGGACAAGTCCAATTCTAACTCAAACGGACACACCTCGTGTTCATGTGCTAAGTCAACAATTGTTTGATAATCAAATGTAGTATAATTCAAAATCGCATATCTAATGATTTGTTGAATCTTTGAATAATAATTTTTAGCAAATGGACATTCATCAGGGTTACATGATTTTCCTTTGCAAAAACATATTTTATCTTTAGCTGTAATTTCAATATTATTAAGAACTAAACCAGCAGATTTAAGAATCGCGATTGCATTCATCGCACTTTCTCTTCCACTAGTTTTTGCGGTTAGATAAAAGATCTTTGTCTTTTCATCGTCCTTAATAGCCTTAACAAATGGGAACAACGTAGAGATCGTTTTACCGATTCCTGTAGGAGCTTCACAGAACAATCTTCCACCATTTTTTGTAATTCCATAACAATACTTTGCAAGCTCTCTTTGACCTGCTCTAAACTTTCCAAACGGAAATGAAAGTTGTTCGATTGAATCGTCTCTTTCTTCGTTTTTACGTAGAATTATTTTATAGAAGTTTAAATAGTCATCAAGCAATGTAAAAACAAATTGTTTTAGTTCAGCGTAAGTGAAGCAATATTCTTCACGCATCTTCTCTCTTTCTTTGCCTTGTCTGATATATGTTAATCTGCAGTTAATCTTTGACAATTTTCTTTCTTCAGCAAACATAAATGCGTAGCACTTTGCTTGTCCGATATGCCATTCAAAATTCTGATCTCTAAAGGTTTGAAGATCAACGACTGTAGTCTTGATTTCATCGATTGTGTAATCACTTGTATTGTTAACAATAATTCCGTCAGCTCTACCAATAATTTCAATTCCAACTTCATCTAACGCAGTCTTAAAACTAAGAGGATATTCTGATAAATAATTGCTCTTTTGTTTGCTTTGATAGACAGCGTGAAGACGGCTTCCTTCTTGCATTGAAGACGAATTAAAAATACGTGTGTCAATGTCCCCTTGTCTTAATAAAAAGTCCACTAATTGGTGGACAGATAACTGAAGGAAATTGTCCATACTATTCGAATTTTTTACCTAAAAGTCCTTGGTTTCCGTTTAAGAATGACTTGTAATCCATTCTACCTTTTCCTTCTTTTTGAAGTTCTAAAATAGAGATAGCGCCACACTTAGTTTGGAAAACAAAGCCTGTTTTATCTGCTTTAATAATTTCTCCAATATTTCCAGATGAATTATCGTCGATTAATTTAGCTTTAAAAATCTTAATTTTAAGTCCGTTAAGATATAAAAACGCTCCTGGTTCATCTGAAAGTCCTCTTATCCAGCCCCAAATTTCTTTAGCGGATAAATCAAGATTTATCTTTTCTTCTTCAGGTTTAATCATTGGACAGAAAGTAACTTTTGAAGGATCTTGTTCTTCACCAGGCAATTTTCCATCGACATAGTCTTGAATTTTATCGAGTAAAAGTTCGCATGAAGCGACTTCAATTTTCTTAAATAATGATGTGGCGTTATCGTTTTCTTCGATGATAACTTCTTTTGAAGCAAACATTTTTCCTGCATCCATTTCTTTAATCATTTCCATTAAAGTAACACCAGTAACGGATTCATTATTAATTAAAGAGAATTGAATTGGAGCAGCACCACGATATTTTGGTAAAAGCGAACCATGGAAATTTAAACATCCATATTTAGGAATATTTAGCACTCCTTCTGGAACGATTTGACCATATGCAAAAGTAAGAATTAAGTCTGGATTAATTTCTTTTAAGAATTCATAATCTTTCCTAATTTTAATTGGTTGATAAACAGGTACACCAAACTCTTCTGCTACTACTTTAGTAGGGACTTTTTGAAGAATTCCTTTTCTTCCAACAGGCTTGTCTGGTTGAGCTACAACCGCTACTACATTAAACTTGTTTTCAAAAAGTGTTCTTAAAAGACCTGCAGAAATTTCTGGGGTGCCCATAAAAACAATACGAAGTTCTTTTGTGTCAATTTTCATCATTATTATTATACATATTTATAATATGTTTTGAATAATTTTCTATTCCTTTATAATTAGAACATGAAAATTTTATTAGTAAGTGATTCTCACGGTAATAACGAGGCACTTGATCAAATAGTAAAGCTTCATCCAGATATGGACCTATATCTACATCTTGGAGACAGTCAATGCCCACCAGAAATGCTTCATCCTTTTCAAACTGTGAAAGGAAATTGCGATTACTTTTCTAATGCACCTGAATATTTTATGATTATGACTGATGTAGGTTATTTATTTGCGTGTCATAAACCACCACTTCAAAGCCCAAAATTCTTCCAAGAAAACAACATTAAGATCATTTGTCACGGGCACACCCACAAAAGAAGGTTTGAAAAAATCGGAAATTTGGTGTATATTAACCCTGGTGCTATAAGTTATGCGAGGGATGGGAATGACTTATCGTACTTAATACTTAATATACAATCTGAGAAGGTGGAACACGCCTTCAAATATATACATACGAATAAAGAATAGGAAATTTAACATGAGTCAATACACAAAAGTTAAGGCTTTTTGTGGCAGAGCCAAAGAATTGTTAAATACTTCCAGAAGAATGGAAGATATTTTCAACGAACTCGCTAAAGGCAGTGAGAAGGCCACAGCTTGCAAATTCATTAATGAAGAAGGCAAAATTAAGAAGTACAATTATGCTACTTTAAAGACACACGCATATGAAAATGCTTCAGTCTTAAGCCAAATTTTATTTGAAAAACCAAAACATAAAAACATCATCCTTAAAATGCCAAACTCTCCACATTGGGGAGAAGTTTTCTGGGCTATTTTAATGGCTGGTTATAGACCACTTCTTGTTGACTTCAGAACAACAAAAGAAGGCACAGAAAATATGATCGAAAAAGGTAAAGCTCTCGCTATCATTACCGACGATGCATATTCTTATTCTTGCCTTAAGATATCTTTAGAAGATATCCTCTCAGGAGAAAAGGTGTATTCTTTCACTCCTACATGGGAAAATGAAGTTATCTTCTGTTCATCAGGTACAACTGGTGATGTAAAGATGATGGTTTACAATGGTGAAAACCTCGTTAACCAAATTTGCGAATCATTAGAAATCGCTGAAGAGAATTTCGATCTTATCTATCCTGGCAAAATCAAAATCCTCGCTATGGTTCCATTCCACCATATCTTCGGTTTCGTAGCTGTCTTCTTATGGTACACATACTATGGAAAGACAATCGTTTATCCAGCAAGTACAACTCCAACAGATATTTTATATATCTGTCAAAAATGTAAAGTTACACACGTCTTCTCAGTTCCATTGTTCTGGGATGGTATCGCTAAGAACGTCACAAGAAAAATGGCAATGGAAGGACCAGAAAAGGTCGCTTTATTAGACAAGATGGTCGGCTACTACACAAACAAGATTACAAAGAAAGAAGCTGGTTTAGCTGGTAAAAAAGTTGCAGCTAAAATTGTTCATAAGAAATTATTAGGAAATTCAGTTAGATTCTGTATTTCTGGTGGCGGCTTCCTCTCTACTGATACTTTAACCACAATCAACGGTCTCGGATATCCTTTATATAATGGATATGGTATGACTGAAGTAGGTGTTACTTCAGTTGAATTATCACCAAAAGTTGAAGAAAGATTAAAAGGCAGCATCGGTCATCCATTCCACGGTGTTGAATATAGAATTAATCCAAAGAACGGTGAATTAATGATTAAATCAGAAGCTGTTCACATTAAGGAAATCATCGGCGGTGTTGAAAAATACACAGAATTAGAAGATGGCTTCTTCCGTACAGGTGATATCGTTGAAGCAGACGCAAAGAACTGCTTCTACATCAAAGGTAGAATTAAAGACATCATCGTCAACGCTGATGGTGAAAACATTTTCCCTGATGAATTAGAAATCTTCTTCAGCGATTTACCAAAGGTAAATCAATTAAGTGTTCTTGGTATCGCTAAGAAAAATTCTAAAGATGAAAACGTTGTCTTAGTTCTCGAACTCGATAACAAAGTCACTGATAGCGAACTTAAAGAAATCCAAGCTAAAGTTGACGACATCAAACTTCCTCACGGAGTCAAAGTCGCTCACATCTACCTTTCTAAGAATAAACTCCCATTAGCAAATGGTATGAAAGTTAAACGTTTCGTTGTTAAAAAGGCAATTGAAAGCGGAAGCCCAGACTTTGTCTTAATCAACGCTAAGAAAGAAACAAAATCATTTGAAGGATTCGATGACAAAACAATCAGCGACATCTTAATTCCAACTAGAGAAATCTTCTCAAAGATCTTAATTCTCCCAGCATTCAAAATTGAAGATGGCGCACACTGGGTCAACGACTTAGGTGGCGACTCAATGAGCTATGTTGAATTAATCAAAGATGTTCAAGACAGATTCAATGTCACAATTCCTGAAGAATTATACGGAAAATTAACTTGTGTTAATGACTTCGTTTTAGAAATCGCTCAACTCAAAAAAATTGATGTTAACAGCGGTTCTGACAAAAAATAGAATAAATAATTGAATTATTTTATTCCTTTTGATAGAATTACACAGGCAAGTACAAGCGAGGTAAATTATGGCAAATATTAAATCTCAAATTAAACGTGTCGGTACAAACGAAAAAGCACGTATTAGAAATGCAGCAGCAAAAAGCGCAGTTCGTACATCTATTAAAAAAGTTAAAGCAGCAGTCGCAGCTAACGATAAAGCAGCAGCTGTCGAAGCTTCAAACGCAGCATTCCGTTTAATCGACAAGTCAGTTTCTGATGGTATTCAACACAAGAATACTGCAGCTAGACAAAAATCAGAAGTCTCACGTTTAGTTAACTCAGTTAAATAATTATTTAATTATTTCTGAAATTAATTAAGAACAATTCAAATGCATAATAGCGGTCAACTTGACCGCTTTTTATTTGTCTATCGAGATCAAAAAGATCGTCTAAAACTTTACGAATTGTGTTCAAAGAGATAAAAAATTGATATTTTTTCATGATTTGAACACGAATTGGTTTAATTTTTAATTCATCTGCAATAGCATCATTGTCCATGCCACAATTTGCTAAATATAATACTTCACCTAAGAGTCTAAATTGACTTGCAAGTTGGCTAATTAAAACAACTGGTTCAACATTATTAACTTTTAAGTCTCTAAATAATCCTATTGCAGAGGAATTATCTTTATTTAATAAATAATTAAAAATTTGGAATGTGTTATCTTCAAGTGGTCTAGTCACCATTAAGTTAACATCATCTAAAGTAATATGGTTTGTATATAAACAAAGTTTTTGTCCATTTGAAGATAAAGCTGCGTAGTCGCCTAAAGTTCTATCTGAAAATTCTTTGAGTGCTAAATAATCGATTTGGACATTTTGCTTAGCAAAGAACATTTTAACAACTTCAGGCCATTGTTTGGCGTCTGGATCAGCAATATAAATAATTTGTCCATTTTCTTCGATTAATTTATAAAGTTCATTCTTTTTATCAACATTTGAGCTAGATAAAAGCAAAACTAAGTCGATTCCTTCATCTTTACTTAATATAGCTTCTTTTAATTCATTAAAATCTTCTGGCTTATTGAGTTTATCTTTATATTTGTCTTTGCCTAAAAAATAGCAGTTATCTACTGCGACAACTTTATGTTCATAACCAAGAGGTAAATATGAAGCTTCATCAAGGATTTCAAAAATTGGAGTTTGTGCAAAATCGAAACGTCCATAGTTAAGTTCGTCAGTTTCTCCTAAAGTCTTTTTTAGAATAGACTTTAATTGAGAATTGATTCTTATAGATTGATTTCCGTAAATAAAAATAACCATATTCAAATTATATATGTAAACTACAAAAATTTGTAGTTAGAATACGTAATGGTTCCTAAAATATCAGTTCTTTTAATTTCTACATTATTTTCTTTCAAAATTCTAATAACACTATCATTTGGATGCTTATATTTGTTATTTTTACCAACTGATATAACTCCTTCAGTTGGTTTTAAGTATTTAATAAACATATCTGATGTGGATGTATTTGATCCATGATGCCCAACTTTTAAGATATCGCATGGAATTTCCTTAAACTCTTCCATTATTTTCTTTTCTACTTCTATAGGGGCGTCCCCTGTAATTAGAAAATCCTTATTAAATAAGGAAAAACCAATAACTAAAGAATTTGTGTTCTCATCATTTTGAGAATCATAGAAAATATTGTAGTTTTTAAATTCAATATCTCCTATTTGAAGAGGAAACGAAGAATAATCCCTATACACATTACCAACTTTAAAATTTTCTTGAAGAGATTCTAAAGCTCCCGAATGATCATAATCATCATGACTCAAAATGACCGCATCAATCTTATATAGACGTTTACTTTTAAAATATGGAATCAAAGATGAAGAGGCTAAATCTTTATAAGTCAATCCTCCGGTATCCATTAAAACTGTTGTGTTTCCATCGCGAATTAAGCAGCAATCTCCTTGACCTACATTTATGAATGAAACCTCTTGAGTAATTGTGTTTTTAATTGGTAGTATGTATGTGATTAAAATCACGGTGTATCCGATAGCTAAGAATTTCACATAAGGCAAATACCGAATCTGGAAATAATACATAAATACGTAATAACATAGGTAATAAATAGGAATCATGTATAAAGCAAACGGTGGCAAATGTATCGAAAAAGTAATATATGGAACCGCTTTTAAAATCCAGACTATAAGTTTTGTAAATAAGTTATTTATAATGTAAATCGGTAACTTAAAAAATGCCAATAATCCTAAAATCCCACTAAAAATAAATAACGGAGATATGATAAATTGGAGCAAAAAAGCTAGGAAATTTGTCGAATTATTGAAAGCTAATTCGAATGGAATAAAGAAGAAATACAACCATAATGTCTTAAAAATCTTATATTTTGGTCGATTTTCATTGGGATATAATGCATTTACAAAAATGTTATTAATAGGAATTAAGTAACCAAGAATAAAAGAGTCTTGCTTCGCTAAATTAACGTTTAGTAAAAGAAATATAATTCCAGTTGATCCTATGATTCCTTCGTAAGTAAATTTATCATTAAGCAAATACTTATTTATCAGTCTAATAATCCTGATAGTTAAAATTTTAATCGGCGTAAACTTTGGAAAAGTGAAAATTGAATAAAAGACAAGTATTGAAGTTGAAATAATTTCGCACTGCTTTTCACTAAACTTTCGTCTTAATTTTGATTCAATATAATTAATGAATCCATATAGGTATATTCCACCAAATGATATTAACCTACTTAAGTTATACTTTCTTAATGAAGTTGTAAGTTCTCCTTTACCACTAGTCGAGAACAAAATCGCATTGTATAAATCAGAAGTATCATCATCAAAATGAGCAAGAAAATTGTTTCGGACCTTTTTCGTTCTAATTGGGTTTCTAAAGCTATAAGTAAGTTCATGAACATTAAATTGTTTATAAACTCCCTTATCATTTAGATACTCAGTGAAATTAAATTCACTTTCTAAAGTTACGAAACTTAAATTTTCTTGCTCTCCTTTTATGATTAGCCAGTCCCCTATTTCTTTATCGTTATTTTTTTCGTACACGTAAAACTGCTCCATCCTTGAATTAAGGATGTAGTAATTTTCCTTAGTTTCTACCACCATTCCTTTAATTTCAGTCCGATCAGTAGAAATATTGATATAACTAAATCCAATCCCTATGAAAAACAAAGCTATAAATAAGGAGGAGCTCCGGATTGTTAAGTGTTTTCTAATCAATACTAAAAGAACTATAAATAAAGGAATAAATATGAAGAAATTAGTTTTACATAGTAAACCAATCCATAATGAAAGAAATGAGACTAACAGAATCATTCGTGTAAAATTACGTAATTTCGAATTTTACGATATGTAGCATTGCCAATGCCATAGACATCAAGTAAATCTTCAAGACACTTATAATCGCCTTTTTCTAGACGATAAGAAACGATTGAAGTCGCTATCGTTTTACTAATGCCATTAATTTCAGCAAGAGTTTCTGCATCATCTGTATTGATATTTGCTTTTTGGATGGTGCCATTGCCGCATAAATCACTAGATTCATAATAACTAGCAATATAGTACGTTTTTCCTGCTGTTAACTCATAAGTCGTAAAATAAGCACGCTCGTCAGCGTTTGATGTAAGTCCACCAGCTGCAGAAATCAAATCATCCATTGTAGGCGTGTCATTAAAAGAAAACGTACCTGTCTTATTTACTTCACCTTCAATAGAGTATTTTCCACTCTGGCTGCTACTGATTACTTCTGCTGTTTCTGGTTGTTTAGTTTCAAGTTCAGGATCTAGGATTAAAAACCCAACAATAACTATAAACGCAGCAACAACAGCTCCGATTAAGAGTTTGATCATAAAAAAACCTCCTTACTATTAATAAGGGGGCATTTTTTCGATTTTCTTACAAAATTTCTGAAATTTTTTATTTAATTTCGATCTTTAAAATTTCAACTTTGTATTGTTTTACAGCTTTGACATCTACGATGTCACCGACTGACTTACCAATAATTGCTTCACCTAATGGGCAAGCGTTTGAAATTTTGCCATTTACTGGATCGCTTTCAACTGTACCAACAATTGTGAATGTGCTTTCAGTATTGAAGTCAACGTTTCTAATTGTGACTGTGCTACCTAATGCAACTTTCTTTGTTGAAGCTTTTGTAGAGTCAATGATTTCACAGTTGCTTAATGTATTTTCAATTTGCTTAATTTCTGCTTCGATTTCAGCTTGTTTACCTCTAGCTGCATCATAGTCAGCGTTTTCAGATAAGTCGCCTTGTGCACGAGCTTCAGCTAATTGAACTTTAACGTTTTCTCTTTCGACATCGATTAAAAATCTAAGTCTTTCTTCTAACTTTTGTTTACCTTCTTTTGTTAATTTTGTTTTCTCAGCCATAATTATACCTCTTATGTGTCGTTCGATATTATAACAATATCGCGCAATATATTCCATAGTTTATTTAGATATAGTTTTCTATATTCACTTATTTTATTCCTTAAATTAATTTCCATCTAGCTAAACCATGTAATAAAAGAAATTTTATGTTCCCTATCGTGTAAGTACTTCCGCTGTCCTCATCGATTGGATCAATTATCATTTTTGCTTCTGCAAAATAGGTTTCTTTGTTTTGAACCGAAATATTTAACATACCAGGTAAAACAAATCCTACAAATTAAAAAATTCCCCTTGAATTTCATAGATCATGAAAAAACCCTTTTCATTATGTTTTCTTATAAAAATTAAAAATAAAGTTGAATTTGGATAATAGAAACTATTTTTCCCATCCGGCATATAGGAATAAAATGCTATCATCATCTAAGTTAATGGTATTTTGAAACCCATATTTATTAATGCATTCAGGCTCTAAATACCAACCTGTAAAAGAATATCCCTCATAACTAGGTTCTTTTGGCTCTTCTAATACATCGCCAACGGATACTTTGTCCATAAAATAATATTCGTCTTTTGGTACATTGTATGAGTAAACGACATTAGGCAAATAATATCCACAGTAAATTCCGTAGTTTTTGGTGTTATAACAAAAAATGTTTAAATTCTCATTATTTGCACTAAAATATCGATTCTTTGAGCAACAAAACACATTGAGTTTAGAAGAATCATTTGAATCAGAATCATACAAAATAGTTGTGAATTCAACGATATTATCATAAAAATAAATATTCTTTAAATTAGCTTTTCCTTCAATCTCTGGATAATAAATATAAGTCTTTGCATGAGCCCCATTAGCACCAGTGTAGCCCAAATGTTCTACAGGAATGTTGTTAATTGTCTTTGGAATAATAATTGTTTCTTGAATTAATGCAGATTCAGTAAATCCTATAATTGCTACCGACTCTTTTTCTCCTCTATACCAATAGTTGCCTGGCTCTAAAATAATATATTCAAAATATCCATCAATGTATATTTTTGGATTGTTACTACATCCGGAAATAGAAAAAATATCTATCAGAAGTATTGTACCTAGTAAAATATTTTTATGTAAAAATTTGTTAACCATATTCCCCCTTCTCACCTTATTTTCAAAAAATTTTATATTTCAATAAGAATAAATGTCAATTAAAATTCACAAATAATTCGCCAATCTAATATATTAAAATTTAATACCATTTTATTAAAAAGACTTAATATTATAATTATTCATTTAAGTTATTGGTAGAAACAAAACTGAAACATTATAAACTACCTTTAAGATTTAAAAACATATATAATTGAAATCGTGAAAAATAAAAACAAATTTTTAAATTTGATAGAGCTAATGCTAACTTTCATGAAAGTAGGAGTTTTTACTTTTGGTGGGGGTTACGCGATGATTCCATTAATCCAAAAAGAAACAGTTGAAAAGAAACATTGGATTACCAATGAAGAGATCGTAGATATCATCGCTGTTGCAGAAAGCACACCTGGACCAATAGCTGTAAACTCAGCTACATTTATCGGTTATAAAGTTGCTGGTGTCTTAGGTTCAATATTCGCTACTCTAGGTTTAGTTATTCCTTCGTTTTTAATTATTTTTGTTATCTCGTTATTCTATGAACAATTCATGGCGATTGGATTTGTTAAGTCTATTTTTAAGGGCTTATCAATTGGTGTTATAATTTTAATCGCTAATGCATTTTTCAAACTCAAAAAGACTATCAAACTTAATCTTTCTACCACTATTTTATTTATAGTGATTTCTACATATTTAATTATTAACTATTTCTTAGAAATAACTATCCCATTCTTTACACTACTTTTGATTCTATTCGGATTTGTGTTTGGAATCGTTACTGAAACCATTTTGAAAGGAAAGAGAAAATGATTTATTTAACATTGTTTTATACTTTCTTTTTAATCGGACTTTTCACTTTTGGTGGCGGTTATGCGATGATTCCAATGATCACAGAACAAGTTACCGCAAAGGGATGGATGAGCATTTCTGAACTTCAAAATTTTATCGCGATTAGCGAGATGACTCCTGGTCCATTTGCTATCAATATTGCTACATTTATTGGAAGTAGAGTAGGCGGCATTTTTGGTTCGGTTTGTGCAACTTTAGGAGTTGTACTTCCTTCATTAATTATCATTATTATTGTTGCAATAATTTTAAACAAATTCTTAAATAACAAGTATGTCAAAGGTGCATTATTTGGAGTAAGACCAGTTGTTATGGCGCTTATCCTTTCAACTGCAATTACTTTCTTATTTAAAGCTGTCATTCCATATACTGATGGAGCTATTCAATCATTTAATAGACAAGCTTTCGGATTAATTATTTCATTAGGTTTCTACGTTATTTTATATAAAAAGGTAAACAAAAAAGCCCTTAATCCAATTTTGATTTTACTTTTAAGTGGACTATTGGGCTTAATTATTTTCTAATTACTTAATCTCTTGAATCTTTGGATCTTCTTGCCAAGCGTTAAAGACTTCTTCGACTTCGTCGTATTCTTCGTCGTTGTCGATTTCTTCAAGTTCGCCTTCTGAAGTATATCTCATGACCATGACGTTTTCGTCTTTGTCTCCTACTTCATAGAAGAAGACGTATGAGCATTCTCTTTCTTCGTTATCATAAGTAAAAAGAATGTGCATTAAATGTTCTTTGCCTTCGTTATCGGTAACAACCATTTCGTTATCGTTTTGTAATTCCATATTAGTTAACTCCTTTCATTCTTAAAAATGTATCCAATATGATTGACGCTGCAATTGCATCAACATTATTTTTTCTTTGTGTGTGATTCATACCACTCATAGAAATAAAGTTATTAGCGCTCACGCTAGAAAGACGTTCGTCTACAAGCTCAACAGTGAGTTCTGGGTGTTCGCTAAGTAAATCATCTCTAAAGCGTTCAACATTTTTGCTCATTTCGCTATCAGTGTTATTAAGGTGTCTAGGAAGTCCGAGAACTAAATCTGAGATTTCAAGTTCTTCACAAAGTTGATACACTCTTTTTCTTGCTAAGACAAATTGAGTCTTAGGAAATCTAAATGTTTCAACTTGATGGACAAATCCTAGAGAGTCGCTTTTTGCGATTCCTAATGTTACTGTGCCAAGATCTAAACCGAGATACTTTTTCATTATTTAACCTTAGCTAAAACTGCGTCGAATGCTGAAGAAATATTGTCAATATTTTTACCAGCACCACTTGCCATATCTGGTCTACCACCGCCTGAACCTTGTAGGTTATTTGCGATTTCTCTTACTAAGTTACCAGCCATGATACCTGATTTAACTGCTTTTTGTGAACAAGCAACTACGATTGGATAGTTTCCGTTTTCATCACCAACTAAAGAGATGACGTAGTTATCAACACCTTGCTTTAACATATCAACTAATGACATTAAGTTAGCTCTTGCTGTACCACTAACGAATTTTGTTAAAACTTTATAACCGTTAACTTCTTTATATTCATTAACTAAGCTCTTAGCAGATGCGCTTGCAAGCTTATTGTTAAGCATTTCAACTTGTTTTTTGAGTGCGTCTTTTTCAGCAAGTAATGAGTTTAATTTAGGAGCGACTTCTGCAAATGAAGCAACACCTAATGAATCTCTTGTTCTTGCTAACATAGTTTCACGAGCCTTTAAAAGTTCGTATGCACCATATGATGATCTTGCTTGAATTCTACGAATTCCTGCAGCAACTGACTCTTCATATTCAATAACGAATGCACCAATATCAGATGTATTAGTTACATGAGTACCACCACAGAATTCTCTACTGACATCACCAAAGCAAACAACTCTAACGACATCTCCATACTTTTCATCAAATAAAGCTTTTGCGCCGAGTTTCTTTGCTTCTTCAATTGGAAGAACCTTAGTTTCGCCTGAGATACCTTCATTGATCCAGTTATTAACTTTTCTTTCAACTTCAGCTAATTGTTCACTTGTAATCTTTTCAAAGTGATTGAAGTCAAAGTGAGAATATTCAGCTGTAACATAGCTACCTTGTTGAGTGATGTGATCACCTAAAACTTCCATTAAAGCTTCTTGTAAAAGGTGAACACTTGAGTGGTTACGAGCGATATTTTTTCTCTTTTGTTCGTCAATTTTAAGAGTTAAAAAATCACCAACTTTGATTTCACCGTAGGTTAATGTGACGTGATGTAAATGTTGCTTATTTGGAGCCTTAATTACATTAGTAACACGACCGTTAGTTTCTTTATTTTCGATTTCACCTGTGTCACAAACTTGACCACCACTTTCAGCGTAGAAAATAGTCTTATCAAACATGACATCACCTTCGCCATCGATGACGTCAACTTTTTCACCATCTTTGAAGATTGCGATTACAGTTGCATCGATTGGAGTTGATCCATAAGTGAATTCTGATTTAACTGTACAATCCATTAAATCCTTAGATTGTTTATTCATAGATTGAGCGTCGCTTCTAGCAGCTCTTGCTCTATCTTTTTGTTCTTTCATTAATTTTTCAAAGACTTCTAAATCAACTTTAACACCTGATTCTTTGCAGATTTCGATTGTTAATTCTTTTGGGAAACCATATGTATCATAAAGTTTGAACATGCTTTCGCCTGAAAGAACGCTTGAACCTTCGATTTCTTTCTTTAATAATGCTTCGCCATTATCAAGAGTCTTTAAGAATTTTTCTTCTTCAGCTTTAATAATCTTGCTAACGAATTCTTGCTTATCATTTAAATAAGGATAATAAGTGTTCATTTTGTTAACTACTACTGGAACTAAAGAATATAAGAATGGCTTGTTGATACCTAAAACACGACCAAATCTTTCTGCACGTCTGAGCAATCTACGTAAAACGTAGCCTCTACCTTCGTTAGAGAACATTTCGCCATCGCTTGTTGCGAAAGTGATTGCTCTAATGTGGTCAGCGATAACTCTGAATGCACGTTTATTCTCTTCGTACTTTTTACCAGAGATTTCTTGAACAGTTTCGATTATTGGCCAGAATAAGTCAGTTTCAAAGTTTGTTTCTTTTCCTTGGATGACGTTTACGAATCTTTCTAAGCCAGCACCTGTATCGATGTTTTTGCTTGGAAGTTCTTTATATTCACTTCTCTTTTTACCTGGTTCACTGTTGAATTGAGAGAAAACGATGTTCCAAATTTCAACATATCTGAAGTTACCTTCCATATCATCTTCAAGTAATTTAATACCGATATGGTCAGGATCAAAAGCTTCACCTCTATCGAAGTGAATTTCTGTATCAGGTCCACAAGGACCTTCACCGATTTCCCAGAAGTTATCTTCTTTCTTAATTAAGTGACTCTCTTCAATACCAGCGTCCATCCAGCATTTCTTAGTTGCTAAATCATCTGGATGATATGTCATATAAAGTTTTTCCTTAGGAAAACCGAACCATTTTTCACTTGTTAAGAGCTCGACTGCCCATGGAATTACTTCGTTTCTAAAGTAGTCACCAATTGAGAAGTTACCTAACATTTCAAAGAATGTATGGTGAGTTGCGTCACCGACATTTTCGATATCGTTAGTTCTAATACATTTTTGTGCGTTTGTGATCCTTCTTGAAGGTGGAATTTCACTACCATCAAAATATTTTTTAAGTGCAGCGACACCTGCATTAATCCATAACAATGTTGGATCGTTCTTTGGAATTAAGCTTGCGCCTTTTTCCACGTGGTGACCTTTGCTCTTAAAAAAGTCTAACCACATTTGTCTGATTTCAGTTGAAGTCATGTATCTCATGTCTTTTACCTCCAATAAATAAAAAAGTTCCTATAACTAGGAACGATTAATAACCGCGTTACCATCCTATTTCGAACACTATTGTGTTACGCTCTTAATTATCAAACTATCGTATTGAGACGTCCGGCATTACCCAGATTCTTCGGAAGTAGCCCACTATTTATCCTTAACGCATTTCCACCATGTAGCGCTCTCTAGTAAAGAATCGATAGCTTATTTTCCTGCTTGTTAATAATTTATCATACAAAGTTATAAAAAGAAAAGATTAATTATCTTTCTTTTCCTTTGTAGAAAACTTTATCAATTAAACCTCCACCAAGGCAGATTCCATCATCATAGAAAACTGCAGCTTGTCCAGGAGTCACTGCCTTAATTGGATTAACAAATTCTACTTTTGCATAGTCTTCTCCAATTTCGACAATTTTTACATCGTTATCTGGTTGACGATATCTAAATTTCGCACCGATAACTTTGTTAAGTGTTGGTAAATCAGTGATCCAGTTAAGATTTGTAATTGTGCAAGAATCAGAAAGTAACCAGTCGTTTTCGTCGCCACTTTGACAATAAACGATGTTCTTTTTGATATCTTTTTTAACTACGAACCAGCCTTTAGCTTCTTCACCTTTGATTCCACCAATGCCTAAGCCTTTTCTTTGACCAATTGTGTAATACATCGCGCCTTCATGATGGCCGATGACTCTATTAGTTTCGATATCTACGATTTTTCCATTTTGAGCAGGGATATAATTCTTTAAGAATTCTTTGAAATTTCTTTCTCCGATAAAGCAAACACCAGTAGAGTCTTTCTTGTTCATGACTGACTCTAAATTAAGTTCATGAGCAATAGCTCTAACTTCAGCTTTATCTATATCTCCAAGAGGGAATAAACAGAATGAAACTTGAGATTGATCAATTTGAGAAAGGAAATAAGTTTGATCCTTATTTTGGTCGAAACATTTTGCTAAATATGTCTTACCATCCTTATCAATTCTTTTTGCATAATGGCCCATTGCGATATAGTCGTAACCATTGTCACGAGCGTACTTTAAAAATGGTCCGAATTTAATATATTTATTACAGAAAATATCAGGATTTGGAGTTCTTCCACATTCATATTCTCTTATTAGATAAGAGAAAACGTTATCCCAATATTCTTTGATATAATCAATTCTAATGAATTTAATTCCAAGTTTATTAGCCACTGCAACTGCGTCATCGTAGTCTTTTTCTTGTGGACATTGAGAGTTATTAATTGTTGGATTTCCAAGATAATCTCCTTCTGCAAGAGCATCCCAGTTACGCATAAAACAACCTGTTACATCATATCCTTGTTTTAACAAAAGATGAGCTGCAACAGCACTATCAACTCCGCCAGATAATCCTAATAAAACCTTTTTCATTATTTAAATAATTCCTTGCTATCTAAGATAAGTGTGAACGGACCTTCATTTGTAGATTTAACGTGCATATCAGCACCGAATACACCAGTAGAAATAGGTCCAAATCTTTCTTCTAAAAGTGTGTTGAAATAATCATAAAGTGGTTCAGCTTCTCCAGGACGTAAAGCATAAACAAACGATGGTCTTCTGCCTTTACATGCATCAGCGTATAAAGTGAATTGTGAAACACTTAAGATGCCACCATTTACGTCTTGTAACGATAAATTAATCATTCCTTTTTCGTCTGGAAAAACTCTTAATGACAAAATCTTATCCACCATTTTTGAGACAATTTCCTTATCGTCTCCATCAGTAAAACCAACTAAGAGGCAATAGCCACGATTGATTTGTCCAACTAATTTTCCTTCAATTGTTACAGAGGCATCAAGAACAGTAGTTAGGACAACTCTCATTATTCAATGACCTCCTTAATAACAGATGTGTGCTCGATTTTAAATTGAGAATAACTGTATGCAGAGAGAATTTCTTGAATAATTTCCTTATAAGTTTTCTCATCTTTATTTGTGTAAATTGTGCATAAAATATCGCCTTTTTTAACGAAATCGCCAATTTTCTTAGCTAAAACAATACCAGCAGACATATCAATTGTGTCTTCAAGTGTTTCTCTTCCTCCACCTAACTTCATAGATGAAACACCAATTGTAAGAGCCTTGATATTTGAGATATATCCTTCTTCAGTTGCGTATACTGGAACGATATTTTTAGCCATTTCAAATTTGCTTGGATCTTTAATGTAGCTAATGTCACCACCTTGAGCTTCTATCATGAGACAGAATTTCTCAAACGCTTTTCCATTTGCAACATTTTCTTCTAATGCTTTTCTTGCTTCTTCAACATTTTTAGATAATCCAGATTGGACAAGCATGATACTTCCAGCGGTATAGCAAAGTTCCATTAAATCGCTAGGTCCATGTCCTTGTAATGAAGCAATTGCTTCTTTAACTTCTAATGAGTTTCCTACAGCAAAACCTAAAGGTTCGCTCATGTCAGAAATAATTGCTTTTGTATTACGACCTAAATTTTTACCAATTTCGACCATTAATTGAGCTAATTCACGAGCGCTATCCATATTTTTCATGAAAGCACCATCACCAACAGTGACATCTAATAAAATTGCATCAGATCCACTAGCCAATTTCTTTGACATAACACTTGCTGCGATTAATGGAATTGATTCAACAGTTCCGGTAACATCACGCAGTGCGTACATTTTCTTATCAGCTGGAACAAGAGATTTAGTTTGTCCAGCAATAGCTAAACCGATTTTATTTACTTGTTCTTCGAATCTTTTACCTTCAATTGAAATAGTTAATCCTGGAATAGATTCTAACTTGTCTAAAGTTCCACCAGTATGGCCTAAGCCTCTACCTGAAAGTTTAGCGACAACGCCACCGCAAGCAGCAACCATTGGTCCTAAGACCAAAGATGTTTTATCTCCAACTCCTCCAGTTGAGTGTTTATCAACTTTAACTCCATTAATATTAGATAAGTCTAAAGTTTCGCCACTATGTTCCATGGCGTCAGTTAAAATAGATGTCTCTTTTTTAGTCATTCCTTTAAAAAGGATAGCCATTTGCATAGCTGAACTTTGATAATCAGGGATTTCTCCATTGACGTATCCAGTAATCCAGAAACGAATTTCTTCTTCAGTCAATTCAATACCTTGTCTTTTCTTGATAATTAAATCTACCATTCTCATATTAATCACCGCTAATGTAGTTATTATACAAAAAAATATATTTTATTTAAATATATTGCTAAAATATATGTATGACATTTAAAGAGCATTTACTTTCATGGATGAGTGAAAAAGAAATCGAAGACTTGATTTCTAGTTTGAACGAGGAAAAAAGTAAGCACGCTGTTTTACTTAACACTAACAAAATTAGCGATGAATCTTTCCTTGAAATGTTTCCAAACGTTAACCCACATCCAATAGTAAAACATGCTTATTTATATGATAAAGATGAATATGATTTAGGAAAGAACATTTTACACGACTTAGGTGCTTATTATCTTCAAGATCCAAGCGCAATGTGTGTTTCATATTTATTAGGAATTAATCGTAACGAAAAGATATTAGATTTATGTGCCGCTCCTGGTGGTAAAACTGTTCAAGCTAGTATGGCTTTAGATGGAACTGGATTATTAATTTCAAATGATTTAAGTCACCAAAGAGCTGGCTTAATTTTACAAAATGTTGAACGTTTAGGCTTAGGAAATGTAGTTATTACAAATAACGACTTTTCTGCTATTTATCAAGATTATCAAGAACGTTTTGATAAGATCATTTTAGACGCTCCTTGTTCTGGTTCAGGTATGTTTAGAAAACAACGTGAAATGGAAGAAGATTGGAGCTATCAAAAGGTTCTAAAATTCGCGGAAATTCAAAAAGAATTGATTAAAATTGCATATTCAATGCTTAAAAAGGGCGGGAAGTTAATATATTCTACTTGCTCATTCAGCGAAGAAGAAGATGAATGTGTTGTTGAAGAATTGCTAAAAAATACTGATGCAAAATTACTCGATATTGATAATGATTATTTTGTTGTCTCAAAAAAGCACATAGGCGTTCACTTGCTTCCAAATGTGTTTCCAGGTGAAGGACATTACATTGCTTTAATTGAAAAACCAGGCGAACTTAACCCTACTGCTCAAAAGCAAGTAAAGTTTAAGGCAAATAAATATGTTAGTTCATTGCAAGACATATATGTTAATAGATTTGGTGACTCCCTTTTCTACTTACAAAACGATGATGCTTTTAAAAAATTATCAGTCATTAGAAAAGGCGTTAAACTAGGAGAAATTTCTGGTGATATCTTAAAATACGACCACCACTATGCTACCTTTGTTTCTCAGTTTGATAACGAATTGGAAATTGACCTACAATCTGCAATTAAATATCTTTCAGGTGAAAGCTTAAATATTCCTTCTAAAAGAGGTTTCATCCTATTGAAATATAAAGGCATTAACCTAGACATTGCAAAAAGCGATGGCAATATCATTAAAAACAGATATCCAAAATATTTAAGAAAAAAAATTAGCCAGTAGGCTAATTTTTACTTTCTAAGTATTTCTTTAAACCTTTTTTACTCTTGAATAAGCCTTCAATTTCTTTGAAGTATGCTTCTCTTTGAGCGTTAACTTCTTCTTGAGTTCTTGATTTAGTTAATTCTAATACTTGATCTGGAGTCATATCCTTATATTCTTCAGGCATTATTGGATCAAGGAATGTTAAGTAAACTGGATATTTCTTTAATTTATATTTAGACTTTAAAACATTTTGAGTTCCGTATAATGCAACAGGAATAATTGGAGCACCCGCTGTCATGATAGCTTTGAAAGAACCTTTGTGGTATTCAAGCAATGGAGCCATTGGATTTTTGTTTCTAGTACCTTCAGGGAAGATAACCCAGTTTTTATTTTTCTTAGATAAATCTTCTTGAATGTATAACATTGCAGCAATTGCCTTTTGGAAGTTTTGTCTATCAACAAAGCAACCTTCCATAGCAGCGATAATTCTACCGACTAATGGAATCTTTTTGTTTTCGACCTTACTTAAGAAAGTAACTGCTTCAGGTAAAACACAAGCAATGATCATTGGATCATATGCTGATAAATGGTTTGGTAAGAATGCACATTTAATATCAGAAGGAATATTTAAAACATTATCAAGTCCTTTGACATGTAAATCTGCGTTTAAGTTTTTATTAAGTTTATTAATAAAATATTTTAATTTTCTAAATTTAATATTGATTGGTTCTTTGGAAGGGTCCTTAGAATAAGGAAGAATCCAAGTAAAATATGCATGTAACAAGGTAAAGAACCTTCTTGCTACGACTTTTCCTACGTTAGACATGCGTATATATTAATACATTAATATTCAAAAATCAACCACACACAAAAATACTTTCCGCTACGACATGTAATCCAAATTCTTCGTCTGTTTCAAGTCTTCCTCTTATAACTACATTTGCACCGTATTTAATCCTATTAATACGCGTGTAAGGCTCCTTCGACCAATATCTAACTTTAAGAATTGAAGTCTTAATATTGCCGGAAAGTCCATCTGTGGATTCTACGACAAAATCTCTAAATCCGCGTTCGAGATTATCGTTTGCAATGCCCACTAAAACAACGTCACTGATCATTTTAAAAGTGCCCCCTTATTGATATTATTATAAAATATTTAAAGTGGGAATTGGTCCTAAAGTTTAACGATAATAAATTGCTAATGAAACACCAGAAATAATACCGCGTTTTACGTGAATTTTTGTCTTTCCATTAATACTATGTATTAATGTATAGTCGTTATCGAACTCAAAACTAATATTCTTATTTAAAGGGTTAATTAATATAACTAGCTCATTAAATGGTTGGGAAAAAGTCTCATTTGTAATCTCTAAACAATAGATTCCATTGTCCCAATGTTCAATCTTAAATAATTTATCAACTTCTTCGAGTTTGTGCAATTTTGTATAATTAAGCATTTTTCTTATAGCGATGCTGTTTTTAAAATGCTCAACCATTTCCCATCTTTCATCGATGAGTTCCCAATTCATATTGTTGATTTTTGTTACATTGTAAGTATTATCTAGTCCTTCTTTAGATAAGCCTATTTCTTGTCCCATATGGAAGAAAGGGATTCCAATAGAAGAAAGAATAACGTCATTAGCTAAAGAAATTCTTCTTAATAAAGTTTCTTTAGACTCATCTGAGTTACTTTCAAGTAACTTGTCGAATAAAGTATGGTTATCATGACATTCGGCATAATTAATAGATTGATTTGCGTCAGAGAATCTTGGTTTATATGAAATATCTTTAATGCAACCGTAAATTATATGATCCATACCATAAGCGTAATTTACATCACCATTTATATAACCCTTTTGATAAATTCTATCTTTACTTGTTGGGCCTTTAATAATGTCTCTATAAGTGTCATTAAAGAAAGCTACTCCAGGAACTAAATCATGGTTGTCAGAACAAGCCTTTTTGTCTTGAGGAAGTTCTAGGCCCATATTCCAACCTTCTCCATAGAAAATTAAGTCGGATTTAATAGATTTACATTCTTTAACGACTTCATTAATTGTGTCGATATCTAGTAAACCCATTAAATCAAATCTAAAGCCGTCAACGTTATAATACTTAATTAAGTATTTAGTTGAATCTACGATGAGCTTTCTAACCATTAAACGTTCGCTAGCAAAATCATTTCCACATCCACTAGCGTTTGCGATTTGGCCTTTTTTAGTTCTTCTAAAATAGTAATTAGGTACAATCTTCTCAAAACAAGAAGTTATATAGTTAAAAACGTGATTATAGACTACGTCTAAAACCACTCTAATGTCTTTTTCATGGAGTTTCTCAATCGTTGTTGAGAACTCGTTTAATCTACTCGATGGATCTTCTGGATTAGAAGAAAAACTTCCATCGATAGAAAAATATGATAAAGGGTCATAACCCCAGTTATAAGATTTAGAAACATCATCATCTTTAACATTATCAAAATCACAAATAGGATTAAGTTGTACATGAGTAATTCCTAAGTACTTTAAATAATCAATTCCTGCTGGATGACCACCTTTTGTAGTCTTCCCTTCTTCAACAAATCCAAGGAATTTTCCTTTTTCCTTAATATTAGTATATTTATCCTCTGTAAAGTCTCTTACATTTGTTTCATAAATTACAGCGTCTACATAATTATTTATTTTAGTTACAGGCGAATATCTATCTTTATGAATCAAAGATTCAAAGTCAACGACCGCGCTATAAATTGAGTTTAAGCTTACACCTTTTCCATAAGGGTCGTTTGCTTCTCTAGTAACGCCACTATTTGTGACTAAGTAATGATATTTTCTATTAAGTAAATCGCCATCTACTGTTACTCTATAAACACCTTTTTCGCCTCTCTTCATTTTAATTAAAGAGAAATTAGAGTTTTCATCTTCAAGTTTAAGGGTAACGTCACTAGCTAATGGAGCCCAAACTGCAAATTTTGTCTCTTTTTTACTATAAATAGTGCCTAAATCATCACCATCATAATAGAATTCTTCGTCGAATCCTTGGAAATTAACGGCGTCACTTACATCAACACTAATCATAGGAAAATCAGTCATCGCTAATGAATAAGCGTGTCCAAAACTAAAATCTTCTGGGAGTTCTAAAGAATAAATATAAGTATCACCTGTGCTAACTTGTTTAATGATTTTTGTCTTAATTTCGACTTCGTCATCTTTATACAATTTGAAAAAAAGATTATTTGGTTTTTCCATTGAGGTAAACACAAATACATCTATTTTTCTTTTAGAAACTAAATTAGCTTTTATAAATGACATAAGTTATTTGATATAGGAATTATCTTCGCTAGTTGCGATTGCACTATCATCGAACTCTGAACCGAATTTATCTTGGATAAGGACTTTGCAACCCTTATTTCCTTCGGTTTCATAACCGACAACGCCTTCCTTTTGAAGTCTTTGGAAGAATCTACCAGCTCTATTGAAACCGACAGCGCATTCTCTTTGAATTCTAGACATAGACATATATTCTTGAGCCATAACCCATTCTTTAATTGATCTATATTTAGATTCTTCATCGTTTCCGCCACCAGGAACTTCTTCTGGTCCACCTTCACCAGGGTTAAAGTCACTAGTTTTCTTTTCTTCTAAGTCTAAGAAGTTAGGATCATAAACTGTTGGATATTTTGATTTTAAATCGCTAACGATAGCAACGATTTCTCTTCTATCGATATAGCAAGATTGCAAACGACAAACACCAACTCTTGAAACAAGAGGTGATTGAACAAGCATATCGCCTTTACCTAACAATTTTTCAGCACCGGCTTCGCCGATAATTGTAATTGAGTCGACATAGTTTGCGGTCATAAGAGCAACGTGAGTAGGCATATTAGCCTTGATTACGCCAGTAACAACGTTTGTTGAAGGTCTTTGAGTTGCGACCATAAGGTGAATACCACAAGCTCTAGCTTTTTGTGAAAGAGAGACTACAGGTAAAGAAATTTCTTTACATTCATCAACTAAATCAGCATATTCATCAAGAATAGCTACGATGTAAGGCATTCTTTCATTACCGTTGAATTCACAGTCTTCATTGTATTCCTTGATGTTAGTAGCATTATTCTTACTAAATAATGAATATCTTTCTTCCATTTCATCAACTAACTTATCTAAGCAAACTTTTACCTTGCTAGCTTCAGTAATAATTGGTGTTAATAAGTGAGGCATGTCTGCATAACGAGACATTTCAACTTTCTTAGGATCAACTAATACGAGTTTTAAATCATCTGGTGAGTTTCTCATGATTAAAGAACAGATAATTGAGTTAACGAAAACTGATTTACCTGAACCTGTAGTACCAGAAACTAAGATATGTGGGAACTCGTTAAAGTCGGAACAGATAACTTGTCCCTTAATATTTTTACCAAAAGCAACTCCTAAAGGATGTTTCTTAACATCTGGAAGTGCCTCATATACATCTTTAAATGGAACCATTGTGATTTCTCTATTAGAAATCTCAAGGCCTGAAGTAGATTGTCCTTCAACGACTGATTCAAATCTTGCATCAACACCATTAAGTCTGATTGAAATATCTTGAACAATGTTATTAACTGCCCTACTTGAAACATTTGAATTATAGCGAACATTAAATCTAGTAACACTTGGACCGATTGTGTAATCAACTACTTCAGCACCAATGTTAAAGTCTTTAAATGTATTGTTGATAATTTCTTTTCTTTCAGCTGCGACTTGTTCGTTTAATTCTGCAGTTGAAGTTGTATCGTATTGTCTTAACATGTCACTGCTCATAACAGTAAAGTTAACTCTTTCTTTTTTCTTAGGAGCTTCTTGTTTAGGCTCTTCATTAACAGGAGCAGATTGAGTTACCGCTGGTTGAATAGGAGTTGGAGTTGGTTGTGTAAACTGAGGTTGAGATTGAACAATAGGAGTCTCAACTTTTGGAGCAACAACTTCTTCAACAGCAAGAGAATCAAATACGGGTTCAATTGTCTTTTCTTCTGCGAAAATCTCGTTTTGAGCAGGAGCAAAAATAGGTTCTTCTTTTGGAAGTTCTTGAATAGGTTCAATATTAGCGATGACTGGTTCGGCTTTTGGAGCAGAAGGAATTGAGATGCCTTCAACATCAAAAACAGCTTCTTTTAATGTATCAATACTTTCAATTTCAGGTGCAACTTCTTCATTTTGTCCATTTAAATAGCTATTTCCAAAGCCAGAATTAACTGCAGGGACAGGCGCGATTGTTTTTGGTGCAACAGTTTCGGAATAATTCTTTACGTTTTTACCAGCACCACTGACTTCTGAATGATATGTCTTAGGATCAATGTTTTTAGCGCCTTTGACAACATTGATATTTTTAATTCTTTTATGTGAGTTAGTTTCTTTTTTATTTGTTGGAACTTCAGGAGCGACATTTTTCTTGCTCTTAATAATCTTTATAACGATAGGAAGAACAATGCCAATAAATCCAACTGCCATTAAAACAATTGAAATAACAAGTCCACCAGTTGTTGAAGAGAAAGCACTATTACCTAAAGCTAAAAGAGCATATCCGATTAATCCGCATCCAAATTCGTTATCTCCAAAGAAAACAATAACAGGGTCTTTCTCGAAATAGTTTGCTACCTTATCACCATAAGAAATATTCCCAAAAACTCCACTAATCTTTTCGATGATGCCAACTTGTCCATCACCATTAACAAAGGATAAGTAGGCACTTGTTTGATCTACTGAGATATAAGTAATTAATCCAAACACACCTAAAGCGAGAATAATTCCAAACCAAAAATAGATGCTTGATTTAATTGATAATGGCTTATGAGTGAATAATAAGAAGCATCCTTCGATAAATAAGAAAGCGTAGAATAAATAGCTTCCCATGCCTAAAGCATAAGAAAATGAGAAGGATAGTCCTTTTGCAACATATCCAGCGTTAATGCATAAAACAGCGCTTAGCAAACATAAAAGAATGCCTATAACGTTCTGATATGCTTTATTAGAAATTTCTTTGATATTTCTAGATTCCATATCTTAAATTATACCTGCACATACATTATATGTAAATAAAAAGACCTTCATAAAAAGGTCTATTTATCACCAATGATAACAATTGGGTGAACTAATGGTTCTCTACCATTTTCACGTTTAATGAATTTCTTAACTCTATCTTTGATAGTAGCTTCAGTTTCAGCGAATTCTGTTTTATTAGCAGCGAGTGCTTTATTTACTTCATCAATATAGATATTTGTGATTGCTTTAACAATTGGTTCAGCTTCTTTGACATAAACAAAGCCTCTCATTTGGCAATCTGGTCCACAAATAATTCTTTGTTTTGGAATTGATACAGTTGATGCGATGATTACAACACCATCTCTACCAAGTCTTCTTCTATCTTCGATGACTTCTGTACCAATGTTTGAAATACCCTTACCATCGACGATGAATGGCTCGATCTTAATATTGTTAACTTCATTAGGAACAATTCTTGGTCTTGGTTCATTTCCGAAAATTAATTCCATACCATTATCCAAAATAAATACTGAATTATGTGTTAGACCGATGTTCATTGTAACTGCAAGTTTTGCGTTACCCATAAGTTCAACATATGTACCTCTAACAGGGAGATAATATTTTGGTTTTAAAACTGATAAGAAGAATTTTAAGTCATCTTGTCTAGCGTGCATTGATGAAACGTCTTTGCCTTTAATCCAGACAACATCTGCATCAGTTCTATAGATTGAATCAATACATCTAGTTGCGATGACTTCTAATGTAGGAGTTGGAAGAGCGCAGTTTAAGAAAATATCGCCCTTTTCAAAGAAAATTCTCTTATCTTCATTAGTTTTGTTAACGATTTTGCTAATTTCTGTATATAATTCTTCACCTTTACCAAAGATTAAGATAACTGTGTCTTCTTTTCTATTTCTTAAAAGATTATCTTTTGTGACTAAATCACTCTTTGAATATAAATTAGGTTCGATATCTAAAATCATATTGAAAATATCGTATGTGTAGCGATTGTAACAATAGATCTTCTTTCTATATTTCTTACATAAATCGACAATTTCATAAATTCTGAAGATATTTTGCCAGAAACAGTTAACGTAAATTCGTCTATCTTGCTTAAAATATCTTTCGATTTTTGAAGTAACTTCGTGTTTTGGAGAACAATATCCAGGTTTATCAGCAGTTTTTGATTCTGCCATTAAAAGGAATGTCTCTTTTTCGGAAATTTTTGATAATGATTTAAGATCGAATTGAAAAGCTTTATTCTTTAATGAATAGTCAACGATAAAGTCACCTGTGTAAACAATGTAACCTTTATCAGTATCGATAGCGATACCAGAAGAGTAACAACAGTTATGAGTTGTTTGGAAGAAAATGATCTTTCTATTTGCGACCACTATTTCATCAGAAGGTTGAATTTCATAGAAATGGAAATCGACATTAACACCATTGATTTCAGCTTGTTTTTCCATTATCATACGTGTTGCTTTGCTACAGAAAACAGGAGCAGGTGCCTTCTTATAGAAATATTTTAAAGCTGCCATGTTTTCGTCATGGCCGTGTGAAATGAAATAGCCTCTTACACGATCTTTGTTTTCATAGAGATATTGAGCGTTAGGTAAAAGAAAATCGACACCAGGAATTGTTTTATCAGGAGCAACAGTTCCACAATCTAAAACAAAAATATCGTTGTTAATCTCAACAACGTAGCAATCTCTTCCTTTTTCATCAAGCCCACTTAAAGGCAAAATCTTAATAACGTCAGCCATATAACCTCGCTTTAAATCTCTAAAATATTGACTATGTCAAATTTCTTACCTCTATTATATGCAAAAAAACTTAAATATCAATATTTAATCTATATTTTTTGTGATGATAATATCTGCGCCAGTATCAAGGATATTTTTTAATACAATTTGGCCTATTTTTGTAGGTGCTCCTATGCTTAATTTATTAATAATTTCCATTGCTTCAAAGACCAAATTTTTAGGTATTGCTAAGTTAGTTTTTACGCTAACTAATGTGTCTATTCTATTGCTTACTCGAATTGAAGTGGTTATCGTTCTAGTTGGATTAGTAATTTCGTTAATCGCATACTCTTTTCCACGAGGACAAGCGTTACCAGTGACGTTATTATTTTTGTCTATAATAAGTTGACAACCTCTAGGACAAATTATGCATGTGAATTCTTTCATTTATTTGCCCTCCAATTCTACTGTTAATTCTTCATTAATCTCATTAATTTTATCTATAGATAAATTTAATAAAATCATCTCGCTAGGTACCACACCTAATTTATAAGTTTTTGAGATGATTCTATCTCCACTTTTGACCACGACAAATTGATCTTTAAGAGGCTTACGAACTCTTAATTTTAAAGTGACATTTTCGTTAGTTTTCTTATCAATAAATTGGGGGACAACGTAGCTTATTTCTCTTCCTGGAATAACGCTAATTTCTCCATCGTTTTTGATGAGATTTTTAATATATAAAGCAGCACCATGTCCTGCGTTTCTACCTTCTTCAGTTACAAAGTCGACTACGTCATGAACATGTAAACAGTTGCCACACGCAAATACGCCATCAATTTTAGTTTCCATATAGTTATTTACAATCGCGCCTTTAGTAGGACCAATTGGACATCCTATATAATTTAATAAGGATATATAAGGAACCAAACCTACAGAAAGAACGAGTGTATCACATTCAATTTCCATTTCTGTTCCTGGAATAAAGTTCATATTTTCGTCAACGCTAGAAAGTGTTACTTTCTCTAGTCTATTTTTTCCAACTACTTTACTTACAGTACGAGATAAATAAAGAGGAATATCGTAATCTTTTAAACATTGTTGAATATTACGGTTTAGACCAGCGCTATAAGGCATAATTTCACTTACACAGATGACTTTTGCACCTTCTAATGTAAGTCTTCTAGCCATAATTAAACCGATGTCGCCACTTCCAAGAATGACAACACGTTTTCCTACCATATAGCCTTTAATATTTAGATATTTTTGAGCAAGTCCTGCGGTAATAACTCCAGTGCACCTATCTCCAGGAAGTTGAATTGCGCCAGCGGATCTTTCATAGCATCCAGTAGCCATTACAATTGCTTTAGCTTTTATTGTTTCAACGAGTCCATATTTAGAATATTTAATAATTTTATCTTTAGATAAATCTATCACTTGAGCGTTGCAAATATATGGGATTTTTTCTTCGTGAATTTGATCTACGAATCTCCATAAATATTCAGGTCCAGTGAGTTCTTCTTTAAATTCTGTAAGTCCAAAACCGTTATGGATGCATTGATTTAAAATACCACCTAAACACTCATCTTTTTCCAAGATTAAAATATCTGAAATGCCTTCTTTTTTCGCTTGAAGAGCTGCAGCCATTCCTGCTGAACCGCCACCAATAATTACTAAGTCAACCGTCTTCATAATTATTTGCCCTCCTTGATGGTGTCGATAAGAATATTACTACCTTCTTTATCATATAAAACGTCAAGTGGAGAAAGGTTATAATGCTCCGCTAAAATTTCAATAATTCTGCTTTGACAGAATCCACCTTGGCAACTTCCAAAACCTGCTCTACATCTTTTCTTAATTCCTTTAATTGACGTAGGAGCGCAGTTGCGATTCAAAGTGTCTTTTATTTCGCCTAAAGATATCTTTTCGCAGTTACAAATAACTTCTCCAAATTCAGGATTATTTTCAACGAATTTAGCCCTATTTTCTAGCCCCATATCGTATAGATTAGGATGTTTTCTAACATGCGAAATGTAATTATTTTTCTCTTTTAGAGAAATTACATCATTTACCAACTCATCAACTACATATTTTGCAATTGCAGGAGCGCTAGCAAATCCAGGAGATTCTATACCTGCAACATTAATGAAATTTTTATCACTTTTTGCAGGTTCAATAATAAAATCATGTCTAGTAGTTGTAGGTCTATTACCAGAGAACACTCTAATGACTTTATGCATTGGAATATTTGGAATTAAGTTAAGCGCTTGTGACTTAACACTGTCAAGAGTTAATTTATCTGTAGATACATCATCTAAATCTTCAATTTCTTCGCTACTAGGACCAAACATCAAATTTCCCGAAGTTGTTAAAGTAAATAAAACACCTTTTCCTTTTTCGCTAGGCAAAGGGAAAATTGTATGATTAACAAACCCATACATAAAGTGATCAAGTAAGAAATACTCGCCTTTTCTTGGAATAACTTTCCAGTCAATTGGCTCAATCATATTCGCAATCTCTCCAGAATGCACTCCAGCAGCGTTTATTACGACTCTTGACTTATATTCACCTTTATTTGTTTTAACAATATAAATGTTTTCTTCTTTTGTTATTTTTTCAACACGATTATTAAGGTAGAGTTTAACTCCATTATCCATCGCATTTTCCATTGCTTTAACTACAGCAAGAAAAGGATCTACAATTCCCGCAGTTGGAGCGAGTAAAGCACCCTTAACATTTGGATTAATATTTGGTTCAAGTTCTTTTACTTCTTTAGCATTAAGTAATTTAACTTCCACACCATTTTCTTTTGCTCTATGAGCAAGAGAATTAAGTACTTCTAGTTGATTATCTTCTAATGCGATAGTTAAAGAACCAATACGATAGAAATGAACGTCGAGTTCTTCTGCGATTTCATCCCACATCAGATTGCCTAAAACATTAAACTTAGCTTTTAAGGTACCAGGAAGAGGGTCATAACCGCTATGAATAATTGCACTATTTGCACCGCTACAACCATCGCCAACATCATTTTTGGCCTCAATTAAACCAACTTCCAAATCATATTTTGAAAGTTCACGGGCGACAAAAGTACCTATAATACCTCCGCCGATAATTAAAACATCGTGCAAATTCTTTAAATTTTCCATCTGTTATCTATATTGTAAAACAATATATTGATATTTCAAATAATTATCGAAAATTGAGATTTTTTTGCTAAAAATTATGGATAGCGTTTCATTAAGGTAGGTGGATTAAGTTCCATCTACTTTTGCTATAAGAGTATTTTAGCATCATATCAGTCGCATATTCTATTAAAGAATGTAGTAATTTTCGATCCAGAAATGAGGGTTCTATTTTGTAAAATCCGTTTCTTGCCTTTTTCCTCTACCCCTTTGAGTATTGTTGCAATATATCTTTTTTAGAAAAATGTATAATATTTGTAGGTGAGAATATGAAAACAAGAAAAAGTATTATTGAAGATATCAAGGTTTTAAAAGCAAACCATAAAACATTAAAAGAATTCGCTAAAGAAAAATATATCGATGAAAATGATGTTGCTAATATCGATGTATATACGAATGAAAAGTCAGTATTTAATGATTTTTCTAATCCAAATGACCCAGAAATATCTAATGAGTTAATAGATTATATTGAATCACAGGCTCATTACATTCCTGTTACATATCCGATAAATATAAGAATCCATAGTGAAAAAGAGCTTGATCAGGAATTAATATCTAGAAAACTAAAAGAACATTATTGGAAACAATTAGCGGACCAAGATGACGATCTAAAAAACAATGGAATCATTTCATTGATATTGTTCTTAACTGGAGCAGTTTTATTGAGTTTGTATTTTATCTTTCAATTCGTTGAAGGAATTAATCTGGTATTCAATGAGATTTTCTCAATTGCCGCTACGTTCTTAATTTGGGAGTCTGTTGACTATTATTTCCTTAATAGAAACGCAATCAAAATTAGACGATTAGATACCGCTCAATTAGCGATGGCGGATTTAGAAATTATAAAGTAAAAGACACTTCAATATGAAGTGTCTTTTTTCTTATGCAATAAATTCAATTACGTCTTGATAGACTTTTTCTTTTCCGACCTCATTTAGAATTTCATGTCCCATGTGATCGTATTTAATATCTTTAATGTCTTTAAATCCAGCGTTTTTAAGAATATCAATAGAAGTTTTTGAACCCTTGTCTAGTCCTGTACATGGATCTGAATCACCTCTTAAAAGAAGTATTGGAAGATCTGCGTTTACGTCCTTATAGTTTTTGAAATCTCCCATTCTTTTAACTAGAACGAATAAATCTTGGAGGGCACTTGATTTAAAACCGTGTCCGCAATATGGATCTGCCATATAGTTTTTGACATTTTCTTCGTTAAAACTTAACCAGTCATAATCAGTTTTTGGATTCTTGACACTTTTATTAAAGCTTCCAATTGCGATATCTTCTAACATCTTAGAGGATTTTTTGGTACCATTTAGTTTTTTATGAATTTCCGTTAAAACGATTCCTAATCCTGCACCTGGTTGTGGATTTGGATAGCCTGAGAGAATAACTTTTTTGTATTCCTTAGAATCTTCCATCATTAAGTTTCTTGTAATAATTGTACCCATGGAGTGAGCAAATAATATTACTTCAGAAGTTTTATATTCTTCTTTGATCCATTTAGTGATGATTCTTTCATCTTCTATTAATAATTTCCAACCATATTTATCTGCAAAATATCCAAGAGTAGGAGCAGATTCACCATGTCCTCTCATATTAGCGGTTATAACTGTATATCCCGCTTTATTTAATTCCAAAGCGAATGGTTCATATCTTTCTTGGTGTTCTTCCATACCGTGTGCGATTTGAACATAACCTTTTGGTTCGTTTACTTCATAAGCATTTACATCAAGCTTATATCCATCACTTGCGGTTAAAGTTACTTTTCTCATAAGTATCCTCCTGTATAGATAAGAATTATATGTATTTTATGTTTCTTTTGATAATTTTACTTTACCACTTAATGATTAAATGTGGGTAGCGCAAATTTATGCCTACTTATTGCCTAAATATCATTCTCGCAATATACTAAAGAGAAATCAAAACCACATAAGGAGAACACTAACATGGAAATTAGGGAATTTTTTCAAAACGTTGTTGACTTATCATTTGAGGATTTGGTAAGTCAATGTAAACCACACGCTGGTAGAATGTTACATATTTGTTTCAACGTTTGCCCAGACGACGATGAGAAGGGAGTTCAACTTGTAAACGCAATTATCTCTTCACTCATCTGCGTCGATGGCGTAGTCAATAGAAAAGAACATGAATTCTATAACGCAATTTTTGAACAAGACTTATCATATGATGACTTTAATGAAATTGTTAAAGATCAAAACTCAGCAAAATTAAGAGAAAGTGTAAAAGATTTCGTTAATACACTCTCTAACGATGACAAAACAGAAATCGTATTCGTACTTGTTTGTTTAGCAGCATGTAATGAAACAATTTCTTCTGAAGAAGTTGAATATCTCACTTCATTAATTAGCTAATTGATTTTAAATCAATTTGAGGCGGAAAATTCCGCCTCTTTTTTTATGCCTCTAAATCTAAAAGAGCAACAAAAAAGGGAGTTAATAACTCCCTTAATTAGTTCAATTTAAACTACTTTTTGAATTTTCTTGGACCTTTGAATGAGTTATCAGGTTTGTGAGAATGTTGCATTCTTGCATTCTTCTCAGCTTCTGGATCATAATTCTCAGGCTTTTCAGCAAATTCTTTGTGAGAAACTTTAACTTTGCCTTTGTCATCAATTTCAGTGACTCTAACTTTAATCTTGTCTCCGAGTTTAACGACGTCGCTAGCTTTGTTAATGAAGCCCCAACCTAATGATGAGACGTGGCATAAACCATCGACATTACCGAATAAGTGGACAAATGCGCCATAATCTTCGATTCTAGTGACTTCACCTTCGAAAACTTCACCAACTTTAGCTTCTCTAACGATATCTAAAATTGTTTGTTTTGTGTTATTGATGACTTCTCTATCCATGTGGTAGATGGTAACTTGGCCATTGTCGTTGATGTCAATCTTAACGTTGTCGTTATTAGCGATGATTTCGTTAATGACTTTACCGCCAGTACCGATAACTTCTCTAATCTTATCGACATCGATGAAGAATGTGTCCATTTTTGGAGCGTATTTACCGACATCACTACGTGGTTCAGAAATAGCTTTAGCCATAGCAGCTCTAATTTCAGCACGAGCAACATGAGCTTGAGCAAGAGCTTCTTTTAAAACTTCACGAGTGACACCTTTGATTTTGATATCCATTTGTAAAGCTGTGATACCTTTTTCAGTACCAGCGACTTTGAAGTCCATATCACCGAAGTGATCTTCTAAACCTTGGATATCAGTTAAGATTGTGTATGGGTGTTTGCCGTCTAATGGACCACTACTAATTAAGCCCATTGCGATACCACTAACCATTGCTTTGATTGGAACACCAGCAGCCATTAATGACATACATGATGCACAGATAGATGCTTGTGATGATGAACCGTTTGATTCACAAACTTCAGCAACAGTTCTGATTGTGTATGGGAATTCTTCTTCAGAAGGAATGACATAGCTTAAAGCTCTTTCACCTAAAGCACCGTGTCCGATTTCTCTACGGCCTGGGCTACCCATTCTACCAACTTCACCAACTGAGTAAGGTGGGAAATTGTAATGATGCATCCAGTGACGTGTTTCTTCTGGAGTTAAGTTATCAATGATTTGTTCATCAGATTTAGCACCTAATGTTGTAATTGAAATAACTTGTGTTTGACCACGAGTGAACATAGCAGAACCATGGACTCTTGGTAATAAGTCAACTTGAGCGTCTAATGGACGGATTTCGTCAACTTTACGGCCATCTGGTCTAATTTTTTCATCAGTAATTAATCTTCTAACTTCTTTAGCGACTA
>JAKSHZ010000139.1 GCA_024399115.1 Bacilli bacterium | reverse complement strand
TGAAATGTACCCCATGTCAAGGACACACAAGAGGTAGGGATTTTAATCCAGTGGTTATTTTTAGCTTTCTTTCAAAGGATATTTACCGGTTGTATAATACTGGTAAAATTCATTTGGAGATAGCTTTGCCAATTTCCATTGATAACGCTCATTGTTGTAATAATCGATCCAATCATCAATTACTATTTTTACTTCCTCAAAAGTCCTGCATTCTGAAAAATTTACTTCATCCTTCATATGCCCAAAGAAACTTTCTTGAGGTGCGTTATCCCAGCAATTTCCTTTTCTAGACATTGATTGTCTTAATTTTTTATCTCTAATAATCTGAATAAAACTACAGCTTGTATAATGACATCCTTGGTCGCTATGTATCATTGTTTCTGTTGTAAGTGAAATCCCATGTTTTTCGACAAGGCCATTTACTGTTTCCAAAACAAAATCAACTTCAAGAGAATCGCTCAACACATATGACAGTACCTGTCTAGTAAAAGCATCCAGTATTGTAGAAAGATAACAAAATACACCATTGTAAGGAATGTATGTGATATCTGTAAGCAATACTTTTCTTGGACCATGTTTCGTAAATTCCCTGTTTACCAGATTTTTAGCTACATGATTCGTTTTAAGTGCCTTTGCTAATCTTCTGTATGGATTGGCTGTTCTTATCGGGCAGATAAGATTGTATTTACTCATAAGCCTTCGGATTTTCTTTATATTCATTACAACAGGTGGTTCCTGATGCAACAAATTCATATGAATTCCTTTTGCGCCTTTATCATAGCCTCGATGCTTGTAAGCGGTAAGTATTATTTCAAAGTCGTTCCGGTCTTTTTCCTCCTGAATCTTTCGTTGTTCAATTGAATTTATCCATTTGTAGTATCCAGATCTTGATACTCCGGCTATTTCACAAAGCATTTTCACGGACAGCTTGTTATTATCTTGTGAAACTACTTCCTGGATAATTTCAAATTTGTTGGAAGAAGCATCCACTATTATCGCTTCTTTTTTGAATTGTCCGCTGCAATAATTTTTTTTAAGAACTCCACTTCCTGCCTCAGGTACATAAGTTCTGCCTGCATCTGGAACATTGTTTGTGGACTATCTGTTTGTTCTGGCGCTTTTATGCCTGGTCGTCGGTCTCGATTTTCGCCTTCTGTAAAGCCATTCCCTGACAAGGCCTGCTTTCGTATTTTCTGAACGATTCCATCTATCTGCTTTTGTGTAAACAGGGAGAGGTCATAACCAAAATCCTTGATGATTTTTCTCGGAGAAACTCCGGCTTGGTAACGAATCCAAAAATCTTCTTTAAATTTTACTGTTACATAGAATTTGTTTTTTGAAACTTTTAGTGTGTATGGATTTGATTCCAGTTTTTCTTTTTCTTCTGCGGTGTATTCTCGTACCATCGCAGCACCTCCAGTGTAGATACATTATATACCTTCTGGATCAATTCAGTGTCCACTTTTTAGGTTTTTACCTTCTACTAAAGTGTCTACTTTTATGGTTCCCTTCTTCTAAATGTGTCTACCATATGGGGTACAGTTTA
>JAKSHZ010000138.1 GCA_024399115.1 Bacilli bacterium | reverse complement strand
CCAAACCCCAAACCCCAAACCCCAAACCCCAAACCCCAAACCCCTTAAAAATAATAATTTTAGAGCTTTAAATTTAGGCCTCAGATATCCATAAATAAAAAAATAATAAAGGAAATGACAGACTAAGCAACAGAGTAGTTGATGGATGAGAATGTAAAGAAAGTAGCATTGATAGCCGCAAACAAGTACAAGGTATATATAAACATAATGTTATTCTTCATAGGTTTCATAACCCATATGGGACCAATCATATAATAATCAACATCAAAGAACCTATCAAAATAATTCGGACACCCAGAGTTAATGCCATTATTTAGTGGTTTATTAGTAGCCTTTTCAATTATAGCCAAGTTAGTCAACACCAGATTCCTCTTAGGAATAGACCACAAGATCAGATACTTCTTTGGTTAAATCATTTTGACCGCTGGTGTGTGCTTCATTATCTTCTCTATTGTGTCCACCTAAATGATATTCTGCATCATTGGTATCTAAGTCTTCGGCATAGGTAAGGCTTTCTCAGATGCAGTCATGTACGGCTTCTTCAAGCTATTACCAAAGAAATCCTTCGGTGGTTATAACTTCGGACAAAACGTCGGAGGCTTATTCGGCGCCTTCTACTCTTACATCATGAGCAGATTGAACTTAAGCACTAAGATAGTTTTCATCTCTATGACCCCATTATACTTATTCTAATTCTTCCTATTCACCATTCTATTATCATTAAAGGACAAGTTCTAAGCTGAAATGGCCAAAGTAAATACAGGAAGTGAGAGCAAGCCAGCTGATGCTAAGAAGAAGGTCAACCTTCCATTAACATTGTAAAACTTCGGCACCATGATCTACGAATATTAGAAATATTTCGCCACATTATTCTTACTATTCTTATTCTCTAATGCAGTTTACACTAACTTTTTGAAGTGGGCCGTCCAAAACGCTTCAGACTTCGACGAGAAGAACGCCGGCTATGAGAACTTATATTTATTATCAATGGTCGGAGGCACCATATCATCCACTTTAATAGCTAAGGTAGAGGTTAAGAACACCAACTTCTTGATGTTCATATAGATCTGCTTCACAGCCTGGTTCATAGTATGCTCATTAGTATACAAGACATAGATGGTGGTATTATAAGTGTGCACCTTCTTAATGGGCTTCAACATGACTTGGATTTATTCTAACAACTACAACAACTGCATCGGCTTCAAGAGCAAGACTGAAGGCATCGGCGAATTAGCCATGAACTTCATGGTCACCTTCAAAGAAGCAGCCATCATCATCCAATCCGGCCTCTCCTTCTGCTTAACCAAATACTATCTATAACCTAGATTCGAAAGATTATAAGCCTTATAAAATAAAACTCCAGCTCCAAAAGTTGAACCCGCCACCCCCAAAGTAGAAGATGCTAAACCCGCTGAACCAGCTAATAACAAAAATTGAAATAAAATAAATACTTTTTATGATCCTTATTTTTTTTATTTTAAAGAAAAAATTATTTCCCCAAAAATTATTTTCAATCTTTATTTTGGGGTTTGGGGTTTGGGGTTTGGGGTTTGGGGTTTGGGGTTTGGGGTTTGGG
>JAKSHZ010000137.1 GCA_024399115.1 Bacilli bacterium | reverse complement strand
CCGGATGCGGATGGCCCGTCGCGAGGATCGCGAAGGACCTCGGGAGAAACGAGTCGACGATCGCCCGCGAGCTGCTGAACAGGCGCATCGAGAGCGACAAGCGCTACGGATGCTCGAACAGGCTCTGCGCGCATTTCGACGAATGCTCGCGGACGCTCTTCAACGGGTTCGACACGAAGAGGCTCCGGAAGAACGCGCCGAAGTGCTTCGAGTCATGCCCCGACTTCCGCGAGGCCGCGTGCCACAGGCTCGCGAAGTCGCCGTACGTCTGCAACGGGTGCGAGCACGAGCGCAACTGCCCGCTGCCGAAGCGCTACTACATCGCATCCGCCGCGCAGGCGAACTACGAGGGCACGCTCCGCGCCTCGCGCTCAGGAGTCCGCCCCGACGACGAGACCGTCGCCAGGATGAACGCCGTGCTGTCGCCATCCGTCAGGAACGGGCAGTCCGTCGTCGCCGTGATGCGCGGCAACCCCGAGCTCTTCGCAGGATACGCGAAAAGCACGGTCTACGGCTGGATCGACGACGGGCTGTTCAGCGCGAAGAGGCACGACCTCCCCTTCGCCGGAACGCGCAGGAGGCCGCACAAGAGGCCCGAGACCAAGACGAACGCCAGATGCCGCGTCGGCAGGACGCAGGCCGACAGGATCGCATGGCTCGCCGAGCATCCGGACGTCGTGCCGACCGAAGGCGACACCGTCGTCGGATCCGTCAGCGGAAAGGTCCTCTTCACGATGACCGTGCACAACATGCTGCCGCTGGCGTTCCTGAGGGACGCGAAGACCTCGCAGACCTGCACGCGCGTGTACAACATGCTCTGGGAGCTCGCGGGGCCGAGCCTCTTCAGGCGCATGTTCCGCTGCCTCGTCCTCGACAACGGCACCGAGTTCAGCGACCCGGAGATGATCGAGAACTACAGGCCCGACCCGATCCACAACCCGTACAGGCTCGAGCCCCGCGGCATCCGCGTGTTCTACTGCGACCCCTACTGCTCCTCGCAGAAGCCGCACGTCGAGCGCTTCCACCTGGAGCTCAGGAGGATCCTGCAGAAAGGCACGTCCTTCAATCCGCTCACGCAGGAGCAGGTCAACCTGGTGATCTCGCACATCGACAGCTACCCGCGCGAGTCGCTCGGGGGAAGGACGCCCTACGACGCGTTCGTCGAGAAGTTCGGGGACGAGGGCCGCGAGTTCCTCGGCAAGCTCGGGATCGTCAGGATCCCCGCCAACGAGGTCACGCTCCATCCGTTCCTCCTCGGCCAGAAGTTCCAACGCCAGGCCGACAGGGCCGTGCTGAGGAAGAACGGGGTGACGCGGCAAAAGTAAGATAGGCCCTCTTGCGAAGGCCTAAGCCGCAACCCGACGCCGTGCACCAACCGCAAGTTCGTCTCGGCCCCGGGGCGTGGCCTCATTGTATCAAAATCCAGGACGTCGGTGGGAAACCGACCGAAACACCTGGCTTTGCGCCTCTCTGCGCCCACTCTGCGGCGAAGAACACAACGAGACCGACTGCGAATCCAACCTTAGAGCCGATAAACTCTACTTTACCTCTGGAAACTTGCAGTCACTTCTGGCCG
>JAKSHZ010000136.1 GCA_024399115.1 Bacilli bacterium | reverse complement strand
ATAAAAGTGTAGTTGTTAGAGAGTAATTAACTCTGACATCTGCACTTATTTTTTTATAATAAGAGGGAGTAATTGGTTTGACGAGGCTCTTTTTGGATTAAACATCCGTCATAAAAACTGTCAACCAACCCCTTATTATAATCATTCGATTAAGCAGGTAGGGATTAGCTCCCGCGTAACCAACTAAACTGAGTGTAATAAGTGAGGATGGAACAATTACTACAATTAGTTGAGGAGGTTCAAAATGATAAGTGTAGGTATTGATATTTCGAAAGGTAAAAGTACGGTATGTATTCTTAAACCATATGGGGAAATAGTCTGTAGCCCCTTTGAAGTGCAGCATACTGATAAGGAATTGAATTCTTTACATGACTTACTGTCAAAGATTGATGGAGAAATCAGAATAGTGATGGAGGCGACTGGAATATATCATCTTCCAATTCTTTCATATTTACAGGATAAGGAATATTTTGTAAGTGTGATTAATCCATATGTAATGAAAAAGTTTTCTAAGGACAACAACATCAGAGGAGCAAAGACAGACCGTTTAGATTCAATAATGATTGCTAATTATGGAATTGAAAAATGGTTTAAGCTCCAAAAATATGAAGGTGATGAGGCTACTTATGCTGAATTGAAACTGCTTGGGCGACGTTATCGCTATTACATGGAACTTCATGTAAAGGCTCTTCAGGAATTGACACATATATTAGATTACACAATGCCTGGAATTAAGAAAGTTTTCAATAGTTGGAATGAGGCGAATGGAAAGGACAAGCTAAGTGATTTCGTAGAAACCTTTTGGCATTTTGATTTAATTACAAGCATAGGTAAGGAGAAATTTGTAGAAGAATATTTGAACTGGGCAAAAGAAAAGAAATACCATCAGAGCAAATCTAAGGCTGAAGAAGTCTTTGATTTAGCTACTAATGGTATTCCTACTTTATCTTCCGGTACTCCATCGACCAAAATGTTAGTAGAGGAAGCTGTTAAAGTATTGAGAACAATTGACAGTTCTCTGTATAGTATTTTATCACGAATGCAAGAACTTGCTAAGTCATTACCTGAATATTCAACAGTTCGTTCTATGGGTGGTGTTGGTGAAGTGCTTGCGCCAAAACTGATTGCTGAGATAGGCGATGTGCGTAAATTTCACAGCGCTAAAGCTCTTATTGCTTGGGCAGGTATTGATCCACCTCCATATGAATCGGGACAGTTTATTGGTTCAAATCGGCGAATAACCAAGAAAGGATCATCTACCCTTAGAAAAGTCGGCTATGAAGTTATGAGAGTGCTGAAAAGTCATAGTGAACCAGATGATGCTGCTGTCTATAATTACATACTAAAAAAAGAGGCTGAGGGTAAGTGTAAGAAGCAAGCGAAAATCGCTGGATTAAATAAGTTTCTGAGAATCTATTACGCTAGAGTTAGCGAAGTGTATAAAGCAATCTAGATATATTTATGATAGTTACCGAAGTAGCAGACTGATTGAAAAATCAGTCTATTTGTCGTGGGCAAAAAAATAAATCATAGAAAAACCTGCAAGAAAATCAATTTAGTACTTGATTTTTCTTAGCAGGTTTTTAT
>JAKSHZ010000135.1 GCA_024399115.1 Bacilli bacterium | reverse complement strand
CAGGTTCGAGTCCTGCCCCCGCTATACTGCTAAATCCTTATGGTATAAGGATTTACACTACTACTAAACCTAATCAAAGTAAGGCTTAGCGTAGAAATCACATCTAATTTAAACTACGGTTTTAAACCAAGGTTTTTGTTGCAAAGTGAGGTTCTATGGCTAAGCCTTATTTTTTATTTAAAATGCCTTCTGGTATTTGGTATGCCAGATTGCAGCTTTCCGATGGCACTCAGACAAACAACAAATCGACAGGATGCAGAGACAGAGCATCCGCTGAACGTGTTGCTATGGGCTGGGTTGTAAACAACAACATTCCAAGCAGAATCAATTCCGCAGAAGAGAATCAGAAGAAATTACGACTGGATAAAATGACGGTCCTTAATTCTCTTAGAACAATGGAAATGGATCGTGAAGATGTACAGACAATCATCAAGGTCCTGAAGGAACGTAACTTCATTCATTCTGCAGTCTTAATGGCAAGTCCAGAAAGTAAACCAATTGATGAATACATCAGTGAGTTCTGGGCTTTTGAAACATCTCCTTACATCAAAGAAAAGAAGCTTAAAGGACAATCAATTCACCGGGATTATTGTGAAGCAATGCTTATGAGAGCAACTAAATACTGGTTGCCACATGTTTCTGGAAAGCCAGTTGGTTGTATTACTCATGAAGATGTAACTGCCCTATTCGATGATGAAGAAGTTCTTAAACTTGCTCCAAAAACAATCAACTCTGTTGTAAGTTCAGTGACAATTCCTTTGAAATGGGCATATTTTCATAAGCTTACAGAAATCAACTGTTTTGACGGTATTATCAAATGTTCACAGAAATCTAAAAAACGAGAAATCCTGACAATGGAACAGGCTGCAGCAGTTTTTGCTTCTGAATGGGATAACGATACTGCAAAACTTGCAAATGCAGTTGCCTTCTACACTGGCATGCGTGCAGGTGAAGTTGCAGCTCTTCGCTTTGAAGATATTGGTGTGGACCGACTTTATGTAAGACATTCTTGGAGACTTAGCGAAGGAATTAAGGAATGTAAAAACGGTGAAGAACGAGAAGTTCTTATTCCTCCACAATTGCGTGATTTATTGATTGCACAGGCAAAAGCTAATCCTTGGAATCAGGGAATGAAAGGATTTGTTTTCTGGGGTTTAACAGAAGAACATCCAACTGATCCTAAAAACTGGCTTAAGTTCCTTAGACGAGTTCTGGAAAATATCGGTTATTCTGAGCCAGACAAAATCACCTTCCATGCATGGCGACATTTGTGGTGCAGCCGTATGAGTGATGAAATTGCTGATAAACGTGTTCTTATGACAAGTTCAGGACACAAAACTGAAGCAATGCTTGATCACTATGCAGCACACATGGAACAGGAAAGAGCACTGGAAAAACTTCGTGCTACAGAAGAAAAACTGTTACTTCCAATTCTTGGATTTGACAAAGAAAATTCAGAGATTATTGATGCAGAAGTTAAACTTCTTCCTGAAGATGATGATGAAAAAAAAGAGGATTGCGAATAAATCGTAATCAAACAATTAAAGCCTGACATTAGTCGGGCTATTTTCGTTTTTGCAACGAAAACTTTGGAGA
>JAKSHZ010000134.1 GCA_024399115.1 Bacilli bacterium | reverse complement strand
AAAGTGAAAACAGTAAGGTTTCTCTATGTATATTAGTTTTTCTATGTATTCTTGATTATTATTAAGACTTTTTACTGTTTTTTTGTTGCCCTGGTAGGTTCTGACTCGGCATTTATTACTGAGTTAATTGCAACACAGCTTTCTCGTTCAACCAAATAATGAGGTACAATGATTTTGGTTGCTACAAGATTCGGATTCTCGATATGATTAATCATCTGTGAAGCTGCTTCAATTCCTAGTTGGAAAGAATTAATATCTACAGAGGAAAGTTTTGGAGTGGTTAACCTTGCAACGAGAGAGTTGTTAAATGATACGATTGACAAATCCTCTGGTAAAGATAGTTCTAATTCTCGACAAATGTTTTCGAGGGTTAAAGCTAAAATGTCATCGCAAACCACAACTGCAGTAGGCTTGTCCTTTAATTTTAATAGATTGGTCATCACTTCTATTTGTTCTTCTGCTTTGAAAGGTAATTCGATGCAGTATTCTGGAACAATAGGAATCTGATGTTGTGTTAAAGCCAATTGATAACCAGCTCTACGGTCTGAAGAGAAAATAGTACTGTTATCGCCACCTAAGTAGGCGATTTTTTTGTGCCCTAGTTGGATTAAGTGTTCCGTTGCGTCCCTGCCTGCTAATAAGTTATCATTATCTACGTAGATGGTTTGGTTTGCGTTTTGGTTTGCCTTGCCGATTAGAACGTAAAGAAAACCTTCATTATATAGAAAATTAATCACTGGATCGTCTACTTTGGAATAAAGGACAATAAATCCGTCCACTTGGCCGCTTCTGGTCATGGATTTAATAACAGATAGTAGTTCCTCTTCTGTATTACCAGTAATTACGGTATTGATATATTGCTTTTCGTTACAAAATGAACTGATACCTCGAATGGCTTCTAAGAAAAAGGCATTTTCAAAGGTCTCTTTTTGGGATGGTGGAAGAATGATTCCGATAGCCCTAGAGTTCTGGCTAGCTAGATTGCTAGCTTGAAAATTCGGTTCATATCCTAATTCTATCATAGCACGGCGTACTCGTTCCTTTGTTTCTTCACTGATAGAAGGATTATCCTTACAGGTTCTAGAAACGGTGGAAGGGGAAACACCTGCTAATTGTGCAACATCTTTGATTGTAACTGCCATGATTGACCTCCGTGTTTGTTATGTGAATATAATGATACTTAATAGACTAAGTTGCTTAACATGTGGTTTCTATATTAATAATTAGTATAATTGTAAGTAAAATGTGAAAAAAGTCAATGTAATTATGCAAATGGAGTGCAAATCTATGAAGGGTTTGCATTGTGGTGTGCAACTTATTGCATTGTGCAAAGTGATGAGAAATGGGATTGTATAGAGATGGTAGAAACGAGAAGAGTTGTGCAAAAGTTACAAAATGGAAAAAAATGAGAAAATAGGGTTGCAAAAGATGTGCAAAAGGTATTATAATACATGCAAACGGTTGCATAAAGTTGCAGGAAATTTCGTAAAAGAAAAAGGGGGGGAAGTATGAATGAACGAGCGATTACAATTGTTTCACCTGTGAACGGAACGGCAGTTTTATTAGAGCAGGTGCCAGATGCGGTATTTGCAGACAAGATTTT
>JAKSHZ010000133.1 GCA_024399115.1 Bacilli bacterium | reverse complement strand
CTCATTTTAACATATATGATTTCAACAAGAAATCAACATCAAAGCTATATAAATGCGGAAAATAGGGTGCAAAAAAGCTGTACGAAGAAATTCAAAATTTTTTCGCACAAAATATGGTATTAAATTGAGAATGGTTAAGCAGCTTTGAGCATTTTCATTCTACGAAGATGAAACTTATGAAGATTAAAACCACAGCAAATAAGCCCGAATTCAAGCATAACACCGTCAAATCCTCTTCTTCTAAGTCTTTTGTAGTCACGATTCCATTTGATTGTACCGAAAGCACCTTCAGACTGTATACTTCTGTTCATACGAAGTAACGCCCCCTGGATGCTGTTCAAGTTATCAATAACTTCTTTATGAAATCCTGTAAGTTCCTCATTAACCCTGATTACACGATTGCCCTTGCCTTTATGACACTGACTTCTAAGTTCACAGCCTTCACAGCTCTCACACTGGTAGAATTCTTCGGTTCTGCCATATTTATTATCTTTAACAGGAGAATTTCTTTGAAAAAAGAATCTTTTTCCGGCAGGACAAATCATATTTCCGTTTTCATCAGTTTTAAAGTTTACGGAACGGTATGGATTAAGATGATATTTCAAATCTTTTGTTTCTTTATTGAACATAGTAAATTTCATGTATTTTTTCATACCATGCTGTTCACAGAAAAGATAGTTATTGTAGCTGCCGTATCCGGCATCAGCCACAGGATATTCGGGCCAGAAACCGTATATGTCATGAAAAGCCTGCATCACCGGCTGGAAACAGTCCATATCAGAAGCAAACTGAAAAGCTTTGAACACAGCGATATATCCGTCACAGATTCCTAACTGAAAATTGTAGGCAGGAAGAAGCTGATCATTGCCCATATAGTCTTTTTTTACTCTCATAAAAGTCGCATCATGATCAGTCTTTGAATAACTGCCTCTGGATTCGCCGCAGGTTTCAATATGCTTACCATAACTTATGATTTTCTCTGTATATTCAACAAGCATATCATAATATCTTTGCTCCGGAGTTTTTCTCTTACCTTTGCCATAAACAAAATCTTCAGGATTCAGGCAGGTTTTCTCAAGGTAATTCAACCTTATCATTTCAAGATATTCCGGAGCATACTCTGTACGGGTACCGAATCTGATTCTGTAAGATGACATAATATCTTCATTGATAGTATTAATGAGATCAGTAACCTTCAGAAAAGTCTTATCTCTGCTTTTAATGCAGGATTTTTTCCATACCCACGTATATTTATTTGCATTTGCTTCAATCTTTGAACCGTCAATATATATATGATTAAGATCGACTTCATCAACAGAAAAAATATATTCGTTTATCTCTGCAAAAATCTCTTCAATACTGCACTTAAGGCTGTTGTTTATGAAGTTACCAATTGAAACATAACTTGGAACATTCATATCATCAAGTATCCACATGAATCTAATGTCGGTTTTGCAGAGTTTTTCAATTTCTCTCAATGAAATATATCCGTTTTCCATAAAAGCGAACAGTGTAATCTTCAGAAGCTTTTCTGAATCATATCCTGGACGACCTGTATTGTAGTCCTTCTCTACAATATATCTGTTTAGGTCAATATGATTCATAACTTCCATGAAAGAAT
>JAKSHZ010000132.1 GCA_024399115.1 Bacilli bacterium | reverse complement strand
GACTTTTAGACTTTTAGACTTTTAGACTTTTAGACTTTTAGACTTTTAGACTTTTGAACTTTTAGACTTTTGAACTTTTAGACTTTTGAACTTTTGAACTTTTAGACTTTTGAACTTTTGAACTTTTAGACTTTTGAACTTTTGAACTTTTAGACTTTTGGGTATTTGTACAATTTACTGACTGATAACCGATGACCAACAACTGATAACTGATAACCGACAACTGATAACTGATAACCGACAACTGATAACTGATAACCGACAACTGATAACCAATCTATGCTGTAGTATAATTTTGACCACTTACTTATTTGCCTTAATTTTTGTACTTTAAAGACTTTAGGATGCTATTGTGATGCTAATTTTGAAATTATTGAAAAAAAAGTGGTTTTTCGTCCTTGAAATCTTTGAAAAAGTATATTTTTGCAATTTCACAAAACATTTCGAGAGATGGCTATTATCACACTAACAAGCGATTGGGGAACTTCCGATTATTACGTTGCGGCAGTAAAAGGCAGGATTTTGTCGTATTTGCCAAATGCTACTATTGTTGATGTGACGCATAATATTGAGCCATTCAGTATCGCTCAGGCTGGTTTTACGTTGAAAAACTGTTACAAAAGTTTTCCCGAAGGTTCCATCCATATCATTGGTGTTGAGACCATTGAATCGGATGAGCAGCCTCATGTTGTGGTGAAAGCCAATGGACATTATTTCATTTCCACCGATAATGGCATTTTCAGCCATATTCTCGATGGGATATTTGATGAGGCCGTTTGTATTGATGTTCCGCAAGACACTGATTTCTTCACCTTTGCCACCCGTGACCGTTTCGCAAAAGTGGCTGCCATGATTGCCCAAGGCGAGCCTTTGTCGAATATTGGCGCGCAACGCGAAAACCTTAATCTTGGCGGTGGTTTTTGCCCTGTTGTCAAAGGCAATGCTATCGAAGGTGTGGTAAGGCATATTGATTCGTATGGCGACCTGATTACGAATATTTCGAAGGAAGTGTTTGAAAATGAGCGTCGTGGACGTCGTTTCTCTATCAAAGTGAAAGGAGAACTTTATACCATTGATCGAATATCCGATAGTTATTTGGATGTCGATGTGGCGGAACTTGTGGCCATTTTCGGGACACACGGCTACTTGGAACTGGCATTGAATCAGGCAAAATTGGCAACGCTTTGCGGTATTGAGCAGGATTTCACCATTAAGGTCGTGTTTTACGATGATGACGATAATGGACCATCCAATTCGGGATTGCTGTTCTAAGTATCTTTCCAACGCAAATTACGGATAGTTATTCATAAATCTTTATTTCTGTAAAATTCGCCTTTGGCGGGAGACAATAAATGCGGAGGAATTTTGACCAATAAATTAGAGTGAATTTTTTCATGCGCCAGCCAATCTGTGGAATTTATGCGCTTGCGCATTCAAAAATTCATCTGTATAATCTGCAAAATCTGTAGTTTGTTGAAAATCAATGTAATCCGTGTAATCTACGGTTCTAAAATTCAAAATCTTGCTGAAAATCCTTACTAAAAATCCTGCTGAAAATAAAAAAGGCAATGGCTCAAGTATAATTGTTGACTGAATTTATACCAATAAAGGGAGAGAGGGAC
>JAKSHZ010000131.1 GCA_024399115.1 Bacilli bacterium | reverse complement strand
CCAAACCCCAAACCCCAAACCCCAAACCCCAAACCCCAAACCCCTTATATTTTTATTTTAAAAACCCTGTCAAAAATCGTCCAATAAAAGAGAGAGAAAATATAATAAAATGAGAGAAATAGTTCACATATAAGCAGGTTAATGTGGTAACCAAATTGGTTCCAAGTTCTGGGAAGTCATTTCCGATGAACACGGTATTGACCCAACCGGAGCTTATCACGGTGATTCAGATCTATAATTAGAAAGAATTGAAGTTTACTTCAATGAAGCTACTGGTGGAAGATATGTACCAAGAGCTATCCTATTAGACTTAGAACCAGGCACAATTGACAGTGTTAGAGCTGGACCATACGGATAATTATTCAAGCCTGACAACTTGATCTTCGGATAAAGCGGTGCTGGTAACAACTGGGCCAAAGGACATTACACTGAAGGTGCTGAATTAATTGATGGTGTATTAGATGTAGTCAGAAAAGAAGCTGAAGGATGTGACTGCCTATAAGGATTCTAAGTATGCCACTCATTAGGTGGTGGTACTGGATCTGGTATGGGTACTTTATTAATCACCAAGATCAGAGAAGAATACCCAGATAGAATAATGGAAACTTTCTCTGTTTTCCCATCTCCAAAGGTATCTGATACAGTTGTTGAACCTTACAACGCCACCTTATCAGTCCACTAATTAGTAGAAAACACCGATGAAGTATAAGTTATCGATAACGAAGCTCTTTATGACATCTGCTTCAAGACTTTAAAGTTAAAGACCCCAACTTATGGTGACTTAAACCATTTAGTATCTGCTGCTATGAGCGGTGTAACTTGCTGCTTAAGATTCCCAGGTTAATTAAACTCTGACTTAAGAAAGTTAGCTACTAACTTAGTTCCATTCCCAAGATTACACTTCTTCATGATTGGTTTCGCCCCATTAACCAGCAGAGGAAGCTAAGTATACAGAAACTTAACAGTTCCAGAATTAACATAATAAATGTTCGACTCTAAGAATATGATGTGCGCTTCTGACCCAAGACACGGAAGATATTTAACTGCTTCTGCCATGTTCAGAGGAAGATTATCAACCAAAGAAGTTGATGAATAAATGTTGAACTTATAAAATAAGAACTCTTCTTATTTCGTAGAATGGATTCCAAACAACATCAAATCAGCTATCTGTGATATACCACCAAGAGGATTAAAGATGTCAGTTACTTTCATTGGTAACTCAACCTCCATCTAAGAAATGTTTAAGAGAGTTGCTGATTAATTCTCTGCTATGTTCAGAAGAAAGGCCTTCTTACACTGGTATACTGGTGAAGGTATGGACGAAATGGAATTCAGTGAAGCCGAATCAAACATGAATGACTTAGTCAGCGAATATCAATAATATTAAGAAGCTACAGCTGAAGACGAAGCTGAAGGTGATGAAGAAGCTGAAGCTGCTGAAGGAGAAGGTGAAGCTGAAGGAGAAGCTGAACCAGCTGCTGAGTGATATAACAGAAAGAAATGTTTTTTTTTATTTTTGTATTTTCTTTAAAAATTTTTGATAAGGGATTTAAAAAATTAATTTAAATCCTAGCTAAATTAATACTAATTTCTTGGGGTTTGGGGTTTGGGGTTTGGGGTTTGGGGTTTGGG
>JAKSHZ010000130.1 GCA_024399115.1 Bacilli bacterium | reverse complement strand
TGGGAGTGGTTTACTCTTGCAAAAGGGAATCTCATGGCGTTTATCGACAAATAGGAGATTCTACCGATCCCTTCATCCCATGGGATGAACCAGTGTTTACTATTTCAATTTCGTTTAGTCCCCGCTTCGGGGCATGAGATAGACTACCCGAGCCCTCTCCAAGAGGCCGGGTGGTCCGGTCCCTGGCAAGAGGCAGACTCAAACGAAAGGAATGACGTTATGGCCAAACACATGACGTTGGACACAAGGAAAGGAATCGCCCACGGTCTCGACTGCGGGCTTACGTTCGCCGAACTGTCGGGGATGTTCTCCCGGGCGGAGTCGACGATCGCCAACGAGGTCAGGAACAGGATGATCTGGAGCAACCGGAACTACGGCTGCACCAACGACGTCTGCGAACACTTCGAGACCTGCTCGAAGGTCTACCGCAACGCCGACGGGAGGAAGACGCCGTTCAAGAGGCAGAAGAGGTGCTTCGAGATGTGCGAGGACTACAGGAGGCGCACCTGCGAGAAGCTCGGCCGCGCACCCTACGTCTGCAACGGTTGCGACAGGCAGTCGACCTGCCCGCTCCGCAAGCGCTACTACGACGCGGAAGCCGCGCAGAAGAACTACCGCGGCATCCTCTCGGACGCAAGGCGCGGGACCCAGGCCGACGCCGGGACGCTCGCCGACATGAACGCCGCGCTCGTCGACCCGATCCGCCGCAGGGGCCAGTCGATCCGCGCCGTGATGACCGCGAGGCCGGAGGCCTTCCACGGCTTCAGCGAGAGGAGCGTCTACAACTACTCGAACTCGAAGCTCTTCGACGTCACGCGCGGGGACATGCCCTACACCTGCCGCCGCAAGCCGCCGAAGGAGGACAGGTCCGTCACGAAGACCGACGCGAAGTGCCGCGTCGGAAGGACCTACGACGACTACCTGTCGTTCCTCGGGCTCAACTTCGGCATCCAGCCGGTCGAGATCGACACCGTGCTCGGCTCCGTCGGGGGCAAGGTCCTCTTCACGATGATGTTCCCCTGCGGCCTCATGCTCGCGTTCCTCCGGGACGCGAAGACGTCGCAGACCACGACGCGCATCTTCAACATGCTGCAGGACCTCGCGGGCCTCGAGTTCTTCACGAGGCTCTTCCCCGTCGTCCTCTGCGACAACGGGCCCGAGTTCTCAGACCCGAAGATGATCGAGTTCTTCCGCGTCGATCCCAGGCACAACCCGTACAAGCTCGAAAGGCGCACGCACGTGTTCTTCTGCGACCCCTACTGCTCGTCGCAGAAGCCCCACGTCGAGCGCAACCACGAGGAGATCCGCCGAGTCCTCCGCAAGGGCGCGTCGTTCGACATGCTCCGCCAGGACGACGTCGACAGGATGCTCTCCCACGTCAACAGCTATCCGCGCCCGTCCCTCGACGGGAAGACGCCCTACGACGAGTTCGTCTCGTTCCACGGGGAGCGCGGACGCGAGTTCCTCGACAAGCTCAACATCCGCCGCGTCAATCCCGAGTTCGTGACTCTCGACCCGTCGCTGCTCGGACCGGAGTTCAAGCGCGAGGCGGACAACGCGATTCTCAGAAGGAAAGGCGTCACGGAATGAAACGACTGAAGCCGCGAGCCGGGCTCGCAGAGAAAAACTAAGCCCCCT
>JAKSHZ010000013.1 GCA_024399115.1 Bacilli bacterium | reverse complement strand
TGTTTTTGTTATGCTTTGATTTTTTGACTTGACTTTGCTTATCTAATTTTTATGCATGAATAAGTGGATAAGTATTTTTATCGTATCTTAATGGCATAGTTTCAGCATATACAAGATGCATTGATTGAGTGCTCATATAAAGGCGAATATTTTCTTGTCTTAAATAGTAAGTAAAACTATTATAAGTATATTCAATTTATAAAATTGATTTGAGGCGCAACAATGGAACAAGAAAGAGATTTTAGGTTCGATAATTTAAGACTAATTCTTATATTTTTTGTTGTTTTCGGTCACTTTTTAGAATTGGTTTCAGGCTCTGTAGCTTTAAATATATATAAAATCATTTATATGTTTCATATGCCTGTCTTTGTATTTTTAGCAGGGAGATTTGCAAAATTCGATATAAAGAAGATAGGTAAGCGTTTGATAGTTCCATATATCATTTTTCAAATTGGTTATGAGGTATTTTCTGATTTAGTACTAAAGCATACCGATTTATCAGTTCAATTCACTACACCATATTGGTTATTATGGTTCTTGCTAGCAATCATATTTTATTATCTCTTGATACCTGTTTTACCAAAGAAAGAAAGCAAACTTAAATATCTCGTTATTGGTTTAGCTTTTATTGTAGGCTTGCTTGCAGGCTTTGAAAAAACTATCGGTTATTATTTATCTTTATCTAGAGTATTAGTATTTTTTCCTATGTTCTTGATTGGCTATTATTCGAAGGATATTTCGCAAGATATTGAAAAGATTATCAAGCGTCCTAAGTTAATAGGTTTGATTGTTTCCATCGTTTTAATTATAAGTATTACAACAGTTCTATTAATAATAGATGTGCCTAAACACGCTTTATATGGATCGTATGCTTACTCTTCAACTAATGGCTCTATTTGGATTAGATTACTTCTTTATATTGTTTCTCTATCTTGGATTACTTTACTTTGCTTAATCATTCCTAATAAAAGGATTCCATTTATTAGTGTTATCGGACAAGATACGATGCTTATATATTTATTACACGGATTCATTGTTAAGTATCTTGAGACACTAAACTTGTTTAAATTCAATCAAGCTGTAAATATTCTAATTTCTTTAGCTTTAAGTATTGGAATAGTGGTTTTATTTGGAAATAAATTTGTTGTTAAGGTTTTTGCTAAAATCACGAAATAATTTTTGGCTCTAATTGATTAGGGTTTATAAGATTTGTATAAGAAAGTGTTAAAATCACAAAAGGAGTGACATCTAATGAATGCTGTATTTGCTATTAATGGTAAAGTTATTGAAACTGATAGGTTAATATTAAGAGCTTTTAATCAAAATGATTTAAGAGATTTTTTTGAATATGCAAGAGTTCCAGGCGTTGGTGAAATGGCTGGATGGAAGCACCATGAGAATGAAGAAATATCAAAAGAAATACTAAATATTTTTATCAATGGCGATAAAACATTCGCCCTTGTAGATAAGAAGACTAATAAAGTAATTGGCTCATTAGGTGTAGAAGAATATGGTCTAGAAGATAAACTTACTGAATTCGATGGCTATAAAGGAAGAGAACTTGGTTTTGTCTTAAGTAAAGATTACTGGGGTAAAGGCTTAATGGCTGAAGCGTGTCTAGGCGTCATGGATTATTTATTTAATGAGCTAGAGTATGATTTCTTAATTTGTGGACATTTTAATAAGAACAATCAATCAAAAAGAGTCCAAGAAAAGCTTGGATTTAAACCTTATAGAAAGATGACTTTTGATACAAGAACGGGCACAAAAGAAGAAGGCGTTCTAAACCTCTTAATTAATCCTAAGAAAAATATAAAATTTAATTTTTCGCACCCAGAAACTTTAATTTGGGAAGAATAGTGACACAAATCATTTAAAAACGAATATTTTAGAGGTATTTTTGTTCTTGCTTAAAAAAAGAAAACATTTGTATTGAAATATATTGTTAATATTTGCTTTAATATTAAAAGAAAATTTAGGGAGTTACGATGAAACGAGTAAATCTAAACATAATTACGGGTTCCATTCCAAGTGATAAGTGTCTAGATTTTTCTTCTTTTGAGGTTCAAGGTTTCGAACCCCTCAATAGTAACATGTATTTTTTAATTCCCGGTTTCGCTGATGTACATGTTCATCTTCGCGAACCGGGTTTTTTTATGAAAGAAACAATCCTCACTGGAAGCAAGGCTTCTGCAAGAGGCGGATATACTTCAGTTTGCACAATGCCGAACTTAAACCCGGTTCCAGATAGCTACGAGCACTTAAAAGTTCAATTAGATATTATCGAACGCGATTCAGTCATTGATATCTTCCCATATGGTTCAATCACAATTGAGGAAAAAGGCGAGAAGCTATCAAATGTTGATGAATTAAAAGATCATGTAATTGCGTTTAGTGATGATGGTCGTGGCATTCAAGAAGAAGACCTTATGAGACAAGCTATGCTCAAAGCGAAGAGTGTTAATAAGATGATTGTGGCTCATTGTGAAGTTAATGATTTATTACACGGCGGGTACATACATGCGGGTACATACGCAAAACAACATAATCATAAAGGCATATGTTCTGAAAGCGAATATAAGCAAATTGAGAGAGACTTAAAGCTTTCTAAAGAAACAGGATGCGCTTATCACGTATGTCATATTTCTACAAAAGAAAGTGTCGGACTTATTAGAAAAGCAAAAGCTGAGGGAGTTAACGTCACTTGTGAAACCGCTCCACATTACTTAATCCTTGATGAAAACGATCTTAGAGAAGAAGGAAGATTTAAAATGAATCCTCCACTTAGATCAAAAGAAGATAAAGAAGCTCTTATTGAAGGCATTAAAGATGGCACAATCGATATGATTGCAACTGACCATGCTCCTCATACAGAGGAAGAAAAAAGCAGGGGATTAGAGAAATCCCCATTCGGTATTGTAGGTATTGAGACAGCGTTCCCATTACTCTACACATACTTAGTTAAGACAGGGGTTATAACTTTAGAAAAACTTATCGATCTACTAGTTAAGAACCCAAGAGAAAGGTTTAACATTCCTTACAATGGATACTCTATCTGGTGTTTAGAGGAAGAAAGCATCATTGATAGCAAAGACTTTCTTTCCAAAGGAAAATCTACTCCATTTGAGGGATTTAAAATATATGGTGTGAATTACTTAACGGTGTCACACAACAAAGTTGTTTATAAGAAAGAGGGATAATTATGGCAAAAAGAACAGACATTAAAAAGATTTTAATCATCGGATCAGGCCCAATCGTTATTGGACAAGCAGCTGAATTCGACTATGCAGGTACACAAGCTTGCTTAGCACTTAAAGAAGAAGGATATGAAGTAGTCTTAGTAAACTCTAACCCTGCAACTATCATGACTGATACACAAATTGCAGATAAAGTTTACATGGAACCACTTACATTAGACTATGTTGCAAAGATTTTAAGATATGAAAGACCAGACGCTATCGTTCCAGGTATCGGTGGTCAAACAGGTTTAAACCTTGCAATGCAACTCGAAAAGAAAGGCATCCTTAAAGAATGTGGTGTTAAACTTTTCGGAACTAACAGTGAATCAATTGAAAGAGCAGAAGACCGTGAGTTATTCAAGGAAATGTGCTTAAAGATTGGTGAACCAGTTATCCCATCAGAAATTACATATAGTATTGAAGAGGCTATTGCTGCAGCTGAAAGAATCGGCTACCCAGTAGTCTTAAGACCAGCTTTCACATTAGGTGGAACTGGTGGTGGTTTCGCTTACAACCAAGAAGAATTAGTTGAAGTCGCAAGAAACGGTTTTGCATTATCCCCAGTTCATCAAATCTTAGTTGAAAAATCAATTAAAGGTTATAAAGAAATTGAATTCGAAGTCATGAGAGACTCAGCAGACACTGCAATCACAATTTGCGGTATGGAAAACATTGATCCTGTTGGTGTCCATACAGGTGACTCAATGGTCGTCGCACCAATCATGTCTTTAAATGACCATGATTTAAAAATGCTCAATGATGCAGCAATCAAAATCATTAGAGAATTAAAAATTGAAGGTGGATGTAACGTCCAATTCGCATTAAATCCTAACTCAAGCGAATATTTCTTAATCGAAGTTAATCCACGTGTTTCTAGATCTTCAGCATTAGCATCTAAAGCATCAGGCTATCCTATTGCAAGAGTTACTGCAAAAATTGCTGTCGGTATGGAGCTTAAAGATATTCCAGTCGCAGGTGGTACAGCAGATAAAGAACCATCCCTTGATTATGTTGTCGCTAAATTCCCAAGATTCCCATTCGATAAATTTACATCAGCAAGCAATAAATTAGGTACTCAAATGAAAGCTACTGGTGAAGTTATGGGTATCGGTACTACATTAGAAGAATGTATCTTAAAATCAGTAAGATCTCTCGAAATTGGTACAACACATACTTACTTAGCAAAATTCAATGACTCTTCAACTGAAGAATTAAAAGAATATATTAAGGATTATACTTCAGACTCAGTATTCGCAATCTTCGAATTATTAAGAAGAGGCGTTGAAGTTGAAGAACTTTACAAGATCACCAAGATTACAACATTATTCTTAGAATCATTCAAGAAGATTACTGATATGGAAAAAGTAATCGCTAATAACCCTAAGAATGTTGACATCTTAAAAGATGCAAAGGTCATGGGCTTCAGTGATGCATTCATCGCAAAACTTTGGAAGTGTAAAGAACTCGAAGTTTACAACTTAAGAATTGAAAACAATTTAACTCCTATATTCAAGATGGTTGATACATTACACACAGGTAAGTACATTGCTTACTTATATTCAACATATCAAAACCTCGTCAATCCTGATTACAAGATGGAATCAAGATTGACAGACAAGAACAAAATTATCGTTCTTGGCGCTGGTCCAATTAGAATTGGACAAGGTGTTGAGTTCGACTATTCTACAGTCCACGCAGTTCAAACAATTAAGCGTGAAGGCTATGAAGCAATCATCATCAATAACAACCCAGAAACAGTTTCAACTGACTATACAACAGCAGATAAGCTCTATTTCGAACCATTAACACCAGAAGATGTTATGGCAATTATTAACTACGAAAAGGCAGAAGCTATTGTTGCTTCATTAGGTGGTCAAACAGCTATTAACTTAGCAGAACCTCTTGTTGAACGTGGTGTTAAGATTATCGGTACAGATTGCGACGCAATCAATAAAGCAGAAGATAGAGATCTCTTCGAAAAGATCTGTAAAGACTTAGATATTCCTCAACCAAATGGCTGTGCTGTTACTAATATCGAAGATGGTGTTAAAGCAGCAGAAAAAATTGGCTATCCAGTTTTAGTCCGTCCATCATTCGTTCTTGGTGGTAGAGCTATGCAAATCGTTGGAGATGAAAAAGCATTACGTCACTATTTAAAGACTGCTGTTGAAATCGATGAAAAACGTCCAGTCTTAGTTGATAAATATATCGTCGGTAAAGAAGTTGAAGTTGATGCTATCTGTGATGGTGTTGATGTCTTTGTCCCAGGTATCATGGAACTTGTTGAAAGAACAGGCATTCACTCAGGTGACTCAATTTCTGTTTACCCATCATTCTCAATCTCAAATAAAGTTAAAGGAACTATCCTCCAATACGCTAAGAAATTAGGCTTAGGTATTGGTATTAAGGGTTTATTCAACATTCAATTCATCGTTGATAAAGAAGAAAAAGTTTATATCATCGAAGTTAACCCTCGTTCATCAAGAACTGTTCCATTCCTTTCTAAATCAACTGGTTACTCATTAGCAGATATCGCTACTGAAGTTATCTTAGGTAAATCATTAAAAGAACAAGGAATCTTTGGAATCTATCCAGAAGAAAAGAATAGATACTATGTTAAGGTTCCAGTATTCTCATTCAATAAAATCCAAGGCTTAGATGCTTACCTCTCACCAGAAATGAAATCAACTGGTGAAGCAATCGGTTATGATAAGAAACTTAACCGTGCTTTATATAAGGCATTACAAGCTGCAGGTATCAAGATGAAAGGTTATGGTACTGTATTTGCAACTATCGCTGATTCAGATAAAGAAGAAGCATTACCATTGCTCAGAAGATTCTATAATTTAGGATTTAATATCGAAGCTACTTCAGGTACTGCAAGCTTCTTAAAGAGCCACGGTATTAGAACTAGAACATTAAAGAAATTATATGAAAGTGATGAAATTAAAGATGCATTAAGACAAGGTCACATCGCTTACGTTATCAACACAAATAACGTTGGATCAAACAAAGAGCAATCAGATGGCGTTTTAATTAGAAACTACGCAATCGAATCTAACGTAACAATGTTTACTTCTCTTGATACTGTTAGAGTCGTTCTCGATGTCTTAGAAGAAACAGTCATCACAATCTCAACAATCGACGGAGAATAATATGCAAAAAGGTTTGTACAAAGTCTTATCAAACATACCTTTAACTTCTAATGTTTTTAAGATGGTTATTGAAAGCGAGGAACCAGTTAATGTTTCTTGTGGACAATTCATCAACATTAAATTAGAAGGATTATACTTACGTAGACCTATTTCAATCTGCGATTTTTCTAGCAACACAATCACAATTATTTATAAGGTTGTAGGTACTGGAACGGAAGCTTTATCAAAGGTAAAAGAAGGCGAAGATTTAGATTGCTTAATCGGTCTTGGAACTGGATATGTCACAACATATACCGAGAACAACGCTTTAGTTTTAGGTGGTGGCGTTGGTATTCCACCTTTATATGGATTATGTAAAAAGCTCGTAGAAGAAGGCAAAAAAGTTAGAGTCGTTTTAGGCTTTAACACAAAAGAAGAAATCTTCTTTGAAGAAGAGTTTAAGAAACTCGGAGTAGAGACAGTTGTCACAACTGTAGATGGAAGTTATGGAGTTAAAGGTTTTGTAACTGACGCTATGGAATTTGATTATGACTATTTCTACACATGTGGACCTCTTCCAATGTTAAAATCTGTTTACAATAAAACTACAACATCTGGTCAATTCTCTTTTGAAGAAAGAATGGGATGTGGCTTTGGTGCTTGTATGGGGTGCAGCCAAAAAACTACAACAGGATATAAGAGAGTCTGTAAAGAAGGACCAGTATTCTATAAGGAGGAAATTGTATGGGAAAAGTAGATACAAAAGTAACTCTTTGTGGAATTGAATTAGATAATCCAGTTATTCCAGCTAGTGGAACATTTGGTTTTGGTTATGAATTTGCAGAATTATATGACATTAATATTCTTGGGACTTTTTCTTGGAAGGGAACAACACTTAATCCAAGATTTGGAAACCCAACACCTAGAATTGCTGAATGTAAAAACGGCATGATTAACGCTGTCGGACTTCAAAATCCAGGTGTAGATAAAGTAATTAGTGTCGAACTACCTAAACTTAAAAAGGTATTCAATAAAAAAGTAATGGCTAATGTTTCTGGATTCTCTATTGAAGAGTATGTAGAAACATGTAAAAAAGTAGATAAGCTTGATGAAGTAGGCTGGATTGAAGTAAATATCTCATGTCCAAACGTTCATGGCGGAGGCATGGCATTTGGCACATCTCCAGAAATGGCAAAAGCTGTTACTAAAGCCGTTAAAGAAGTAACTACTAAACCTGTATTCGTAAAATTAAGCCCTAATGTAACAGATATTGTTGCAATCGCTAAAGCTTGCGAAGAAGGTGGAGCAGACGGTATCTCATTAATTAACACATTATTAGGAATGAGAATCGATCTTAAGACTAGAAGACCAGTTATCGCTAATAAGATGGGAGGTTTTTCTGGAAGTGCAATCTTCCCAGTAGCAGTTAGAATGGTTTATCAAGTCGCACATGCTGTTAATATTCCTGTTATTGGTATGGGTGGTGTTGATTCTGCTGAAGACGTTATTGAAATGATGCTAGCAGGCGCAACAGCTGTTCAAGTAGGCGCAGCAAACTTAATTAATCCGTTTGCATGCAAAGAAATTATCGAAGATTTACCAAGAGTAATGGAAAAATACAACATTACATCTTTAAAAGATATTATTAAAGGAGTGAACTAAAATGGAAAAAGACGTCATTATCGCTTGTGACTTTGAAAGCGGTGCAAAAACTTTAGAATTTTTAGACAAATTCGTTGATTGCAAACCTTTCGTAAAGATTGGTATGGAACTCTTCTATGCTGAAGGACCATCAATTGTTAAGGAAATTAAAAATAGAGGTCACAAGATCTTCTTAGATTTAAAATTACACGACATCCCAAACACTGTTAAAAAGGCTATGGCGGTTTTATCAAGATTAGATGTTGATATGACTAACTTACACGCTGGTGGAACTAAAGAAATGATGAAAGCAGCTTTAGAAGGCTTAACTAGACCAGATGGATCTAGACCATTATTAATCGCTGTTACTCAATTAACATCTACTAACCAAGAATCTATGGAAACCGACTTATTAATTAAAGAACCACTTCCAGAAGTCGTTATGCATTACGCTCAAAACGCTAAAGAATCTGGTCTTGATGGCGTTGTATGTTCGCCTTTAGAGTCAGAAGTTGTACATAATAGATGTGGCAAAGACTTCTTAACAGTGACTCCAGGTGTTAGATTTGCTGATGGAGATAAATGTGACCAAAAACGTGTCATGACTCCAGAAGAAGCAAGAAAGATTGGTTCTGACTTCATCGTAGTCGGTAGACCAATTACTCAAGCAGCAGACCCAGTCGCCGCTTATAAGAGATGCGTTAAAGAATTTTTAGGAGAATAATCAATGGAAAACATTTCAGAATTAATTGCAAAAGATTTACTTTCAATCAAAGCAGTATTTTTTAGACCAAACGAACCATTCACATGGGCTAGTGGTATTAAGTCACCAGTCTATTGTGACAATAGATTAACTTTGACTAATGTAAAAGTTAGAACTGATGTTGAATCTGCTTTAGCAGAAACAATTAAGAAAGAATATCCAGAAGTAGAAGTATTAATGGGTACTTCAACAGCAGGTATCGCTCACGCAGCTATCACAGGTCACCTCCTTTCATTACCTATGGGTTATGTTAGAAGTGGAAGCAAAGACCACGGACGTCAAAACCAAATCGAAGGTAAACTCGAAAAAGGTCAAAAAGTAGTCGTCGTTGAAGATTTGATTTCAACAGGTGGCTCAGTCATTGAAGTTGTTAACGTTTTAAGAGAAGCAGGCGCTGAAGTTTTAGGAGTTGTTTCTATCTTCACTTATGGCATGAAAAAAGGCTTAGACAGACTTGCTGAAGCTAACGTTAAAAACGTTTCTTTAACTAACTTCGACTTAATCGCAAAAATCGCTGCTGAAGAAAAATATATCGAAGAAGAAGCAGTCGAAAGATTAATCCAATTTAGAAACAATCCAAGTGATGAAAGTTGGATTCGTTAATTATGAAGCATTTAATTGACATCACAGACTTTTCTATAGATGAATTAAAGGAATTGTTTGATAAGGCATTAGATATCATCAATAATCCTGAGGCTTATCAAGAAAAATGTAGACATAAGAAATTGGCTACATTGTTTTTTGAACCTTCAACAAGAACTAGATTGTCTTTTGAAGCTGCAATGATGGAACTAGGAGGAAACGTAATTGGCTTCTCTGAAGCTTCTAGCTCATCTGCTGCAAAAGGCGAATCAGTCGCTGATACAGCAAAAATCGTATCTAACTATGCAGATATTATTGCTATTAGATCACCAAAAGAAGGTGCTGCTTTAGTCTCTGCTCTTAATGCCACTGTTCCAGTTATTAATGCTGGTGATGGTGGACATTGTCACCCAACTCAAACTCTCACAGATTTATTAACTATCTACCGTGAAAAAGGTGGCTTTAATAACCTTAAAGTCGGTATGTGTGGCGACTTAAAGTATGGAAGAACGGTCCATTCATTGATTGCCGCTTTATCTAGATACACAGGAATTAAGCTCGTTTTAATTTCTCCAGAAGAATTAAAATTACCTTCTCACATTAAAGAAGATGTAATTAAAGCAAACAACATGGATTACGTCGAAGTTACAAATCTCGAAGATAATTTAGAGGACTTAGATGTCTTATATATGACAAGAATTCAAAGAGAGAGATTCACTGATCCTGAAGAATACGAAAAATTGAAAAACTCTTACGTTTTAGATGTAGAGAAAATGAAAAAAGCTCCAAGTAAGATGATTGTTTTACATCCATTACCAAGAGTTAATGAAATCTCGGTTAAAGTTGATAAAGACCCAAGAGCTTTATATTTTAAACAAGCCTTAAACGGTAAATTTATTAGAATGGCTTTAATCTTGAAATTACTTGCAGAAAAAGACTCTGAAAGTAATATCGATGAATCAAATTTACTCGTAAATCAATATGTTTGTAAGAACCCTAAATGTATCTGCCAAACAGAGCAAGAATTAGACCACATCGCAAGAGTAACTGATAAAGAAAATAAAGTTATTAGATGCATTTATTGTGACCAAAAGGTCAATTAATTGATTTATTTAGCATAATAAAAAGTCTTAAATGGAAAAGAAAAAGACACTTTGGGAAATTATTAAATTTATTTTGGTAAGTTGCATAGTTACAGTAATTCAACTTGTTTTAGTTAACGTTTTGTTTTTACTGATGAAGGGAATTACAAACCCATTGCCTAGTTTCTTAGGAAAAATCTTCACCGAGCAAGTTATGGGAGAAGGGCATACAAACTGGGGTTATATTTTGCCTTTCTTTTTATCAAACTTAATCGCTAATGTTTATGGCTTTTTCCAAAATAGAAAAACAACATTTAAGTCAAATAGCCCAAAGACATACGTAGTTATATACATTTTTATTGTCTTAGTCCTTATCTTTGTTTCGACATTTTTACAAGGAATAGTTGCGAACGCTTTGTTGAGCGTTTCTGTTAAGTTCTTAAATAGTTTGGCTCCTACAATTGCTGCTATGGCTGCAGGAACTTTCCAAATGTTAGTCCTGTTCCCATTAGAAAAGTTTGTTCTTTTTAAAAATAAATAAAGATATAAAAAATCAGTAAGCACATCGTGGAAACACGGTGTTTTTCTTATGGTTTTTACATTTGAAAATCCGACACTTGTTGCATTATGTTGGTTCTTCCTTCAACTTTTTCTTAAACTTTCAAGGTCTCGTTTACACGTATACGAATGCACGCCTATAATCAAATCAAATAGTTTAAAAGGGGATCTTTATGAAACTACAAGAACACGCAATTAAAGAAATCAAAGAAATTGTTGCTCAATTTATCAATGAACCAACTCCTTTAATGATGATCCTTTCTGCGGTTCAAACTAAATTTGGTTACATCCCTATGGAAGCTCAAGAACTTATTTCCGAAGAAACAGGAATTAGCGTTGCTGAGATCTATGGCGTTGTTACCTTCTATAGTTTTTTCTCGCTCAAACCAAAAGGAAAATACATCATTGGTGTTTGTTTAGGTACTGCTTGTTATGTCAAAAACTCACAACAAGTTATTGATAAGTTCTGTCAATTACTTGGAATTCAACCAGGTGAAACAACCGCTGATGGTATGTTTACAATCGATGCACTCAGATGTATCGGCGCCTGCGCATTAGCTCCAGCAGTTAGAGTTAATGAAAAAGTTTATCCACAAGTCAGAGTCGAAGATGTTGAAAAGATCATCGATGCTTGTGAAAAGATGGAGGCTGAAAAAAATGAAAAAGGTAACTAATCCAGAGATGTTGATGGTTGCTCATGCAGCTTTCAAGAAACAATTAGACGATAAATTCAATTCAAAAACTGGCAAAAGAGCTATTGTTATCTGTGGTGGTACTGGATGTTTATCTAGTGACTCAACAGTATTAAAAGAAAGATTTGAAAAAGTATTGAAAGACAAAGGACTCGACGGAATTATCTCAGTCAATATGGTTGGCTGTTTCGGATTCTGTTCACAAGGTCCATTCGTTAAGGTTTATCCAGAAGATACTTTATATCGTAAAGTTAAAGTTTCCGATGTTGAAAAAATCATCGAAGAAGACTTTATCAATCATGGCATTGTCGAAGATTTACTTTATGTAGATCCAATTACACATGAAAAGATTAAGAAAATGGAAGATATCAACTTCTATAAAAAGCAAAAGAGAATTGCTTTATATGGTTGTTCAGTTATCGATCCAGAAAATATTGAAGAAGCAATTGGCTATGGTTCATTCCAAGCTTTAGACAAAGCTCTTCATATGGACCGTCAAGAAGTCATCAACATGATTCTTGATTCAGGTTTAAGAGGTAGAGGCGGTGGTGGCTTCCCTACTGGTAGAAAATGGCAATTTGCTTATAACCAAGAAAGCGATGAAAAATATGTTGTCTGTAATGGTGATGAAGGTGACCCAGGCGCATTCATGGATCGTTCTATCTTAGAAGGTAATCCATTATCAGTTATCGAAGGTATGATGATTGCTGGTTACGCAATCGGCGCAAAAGAAGGTTACTTCTACGTCCGTGCTGAGTATCCAGTCGCTGTTAATCGTTTAAATATCGCAATTAAGCAAGCTAGAGAAGTTGGCTTATTAGGTAATAACATTTTAGGTACTGATTTCTGCTTCGACGTTCACTTAAGACTTGGTGCTGGTGCATTCGTTTGTGGTGAAGAAACAGCATTACTTAACTCAATCGAAGGCCAACGTGGTATGCCACGTCCAAGACCTCCATTCCCAGCTGTTAAAGGCTTATGGGGAAAACCAACAATCGTCAATAACGTTGAAACACTTGCATGTGTTCCTTATATCGTTAGAGAAGGTGTTGAAGCATTTACAAAATATGGTACTGAAAAATCTAAAGGAACTAAGGTATTCGCTTTAGGTGGTAAAGTCAATAACGTTGGTCTTGTTGAAATCCCAATGGGTACAACAATTAGAGAACTCGTTTATGACATTGCTGGAGGTATCCCAGGAAATAAGAATTTCAAAGCTATTCAAACAGGTGGTCCTTCAGGTGGATGTTTAACAGAAGAACACTTAGATACACCTATCGACTTTGATAACTTAGTCGCACTTGGCTCAATGATGGGTTCAGGTGGTGCAATCGTCATGGATGAAGACAACTGTATGGTCGACGTTGCTAAATTCTATATGGAATTCATTTGCGACGAATCATGTGGTAAATGTACTCCATGCCGTATCGGTACAAAACGTATTCTCGAAATCTTAACAAAGATCACTAATGGCGAAGGCGAATTAAGTGATTTAGATAGATTAGAAGAATTAGCAGAAGTTACTAAGAATGGTTCGCTCTGTGCTTTAGGTCAAACTGCTGCTAACCCAATTATCTCAACATTAAAGAGATTTAGAGATGAATATGTTGAACACATCGTTAATAAGACATGTCCAGCTCACGTTTGTAAGAACTTAATCTCTTATCACGTTGATCCAGATCTTTGTAAGAAATGTTCTAAGTGTGCTAGAAACTGTCCTGTCAACTGTATTACAGGTGTTCCTGGTAAAGAGACATATAAAATTGACACAACTGCATGTGTAAGATGTGGTACATGCTTATCTGCATGTCCATTCCATGCAATTTATAAGAAGTAATAGGAGGGAAAAATATGGCATTAGTAAATATTAAAATCGATGGTATTTCTTACCAAGTAGATTCATCACTTACAGTCTTAGAAGCTGCTAAACAATGTGGATATAACATTCCTTCTTTATGTAGTTTCAATCATGGTAGATGTTCAAAGGCATCTTGCCGTGTATGTTTAGTTGAAGTTAAAGGTGCAAGAGGTTTAGTTGCTTCTTGCGTCTATCCTGTTAACGAAGGAATGGAAATCTCAATTAACTCACAAAAAGCAACTGAAGCAAGAAGAGTTTCAGTTGAATTATTACTCTCAAACCACAACCATGATTGCCAATCTTGTAGAAAAAACCAAAATTGTGAACTCTTAAGAGTCGCTCAATTAGTTGGTGCAAGAGAAGGCATGTTCAGAGGTGAAAAAACACCTACAACATATGATGATTTATCTCCAGCATTAATTAGAGATACTTCAAAATGTGTCTTATGTGGTAGATGTATTGAACAATGTAAATATGCTCAAGGCATCGGTATCTTAGGCTTCGAAAATAGAGGTTTCAAAACTATCGTTGGCCCAGCATATAACAAATCATTCAAAGATGTTCCATGTTTACAATGTGGCCAATGTGTCACAGTTTGTCCAACTGGTGCATTAATGGAAAAAGGCGAAATCGACAAAGTCGATGAAGCATTCAAAGCAGGTAAATACGTTATCGTTCAAACTGCTCCAGCTGTTAGAGCAGCATTAGGCGAAGAATTCGGTATGCCTGTTGGTACTCCAGTTACTGGTAAGATGGTTACAGCTCTTAAGAGATTAGGCTTCTACAGAGTTTACGACACAAACTTTGCTGCTGACTTAACAATTATGGAAGAAGCAAACGAACTTCTCGAAAGAATCAATAACGGTGGTGCTCTCCCAATGATTACTTCATGTTCTCCTGGTTGGGTCAACTATGCAGAACAATTCTATGGAGATCTCATTGGTCACTTATCAAGCTGTAAATCTCCACACGAAATGGAAGGCGCTGTCATTAAGTCTTTCTTTGCTGAAAAGAACAACATTAAACCAGAAGACATCTTTGTAGTTTCAATTATGCCTTGTACAGCAAAGAAATTCGAAAAAGAAAGACCTGAATGCCGTGGCGTTAATGGTTTAGCTGATGTTGATGCAGTTTTAACAACTAGAGAACTTGCAACATACATTAGACGTGCTGGTATTGAATTTAACAGATTACCAAACAGTGAATTCGATCAAGACATTCTTGGTGAATACACTGGTGCTGGTGTTATCTTCGGTGCTACTGGTGGTGTTATGGAAGCTGCTTTAAGAACTGCTTACTACTGGTTAACAGGTGAAAACGCTGATTCATTATTAAAATGTGAACCAGTCCGTGGTCAGGAAGGCGTTAAGGAAGCTTCATTCACAATCGCTGGTAAAGAAATCAAAGTTGCTGTTGTTTCTTCTATGAAGGCTGCAAAACCTATCTTAGATGACATCAGAGCAGGCAAATCACCATACACATTCATTGAAGTTATGGGTTGCCCTGGCGGATGTATCAATGGTGGCGGTCAACCATACATCAGAAGCTGTATGCTTCCAAACGAAGATATTGATATTGAAGATACTTATAGAGCAAAACGTGCCGCTGCTCTCTATAGTGAAGACGAAAGACAAACAGTCAGACGTTCTCACGAGAACACACAAGTTAAAGCTTTATATGATGAATATTTAGAAAAACCTGGCTCTCATAAAGCTCATGAGTTGTTACATACAACTTACAACGACAGAGGCCACAATTTAAAATAGTTCTTCTTACAGATAAAGGCTCATCGTAAGGTGAGCCTTTATTCGTTCTTAAGAATAGTTTTATTAACTATTTTTATTTTGCCTTCTTTTATCATTTTACTAACTGCTCTTGAAGTTGCTTCTCTAGATATATAAAGTCTTCTTGATAGTTCGGTTATAGATTTAAATTTTAGTTCTTGTTTGTTTATCTGTAGGAGGTAGAAAATTTTTTCTTCTGCTGAAGGTAATGATTGAACTTTTATTTGTTGATTTAGCTTCTTACTATCTTCTGATTGATATTGAAGGAACGCTTCTGCAAACCCTTCATAGTTGGTGAGTAATTCAATGAATTCTTTCTTGTTAAACTCGTATACATCGGTACTTTCCAAGCAAACAACGTTTCCTCTATAACGAGGATTGTTTGAGAATAATAAGTTATGACCGAACATATCGTTTTGTTTTAGTTCCTTATATACAATTTCTTGTCCAGATATTGTGATTGATGAAATTAAGATCCTTCCGGAGACGATAATTCTTACGTAATTGCATAAGTCTCCTTCAAATGAAATGACCTGATTTTTGTTATAAGTTTTAATTTTCTTTGGATGATTTTCTAAGATGCTTATAAAAGTTTTCATAGTGTGATGTACATCACAATTATTTTAGCACATTGTATATATAATACAAAGGATAGAGGTATTTATGAAAAACAAGTTATTAGTATTAGCAACAATCAGTTTATTATCTACAGGCTGTTCAAGAGTAGAATTTATTGAGTCTACAGTAAAAGTTATTTGCCCAACAGGTGCTCCAGCAGTCGCTTTCTATAATCATGCAAGCGATGAAAACTTCGAAACCAATGGCGCTCCAGCAAATATTCTTTCCTTTTTAAATGCTTCATCTCCCTATGATGTGGTAGTTATTGACACTGTAAGTGGTTTAAAAGCTATTAAAAATGGTGCTCCTTATAAAATGCATAGCACAATTACTTTTGGTAATTTCTTTATTGCATCTACTGGAAACGATGAAGATGAAACTATGAGTAGTGACGATAAAATCGTCTTATTCGGGAAAAACCAAACTCCAGATTTATTGTTCCATTATATTTATGGGAATCAATATGATGATGCAATTGAATATGTAAATGCAGTAACAGATGCAGCAAGTTGTTTAGCATCAGGAAAGAACGTATTAACTGGAAGTGATGTTGATTATGTTTTCATTGCTCAACCAGCTTTATTTTCTACATTAAATAACACAAATGCCCCAACATATGGCAAGTCTGCAATCGCCGCAAACATTCAAGAGTTATACAAAAATAAGACAAATAACAAGTCAATTGTTCAAGCTTCTGTATTTGTAAAAAATGGATCTAATTGTGATGAATATTTAGAAATATTGAAGTCAGATATTGAAACACTCCTAGATTTTCCAACTGAAGTAGAAACTGCACTTGGCTCAGTTGATGAAGATGAAGTCAAAGCAAAATATGGCGTTCCAGCAAGAATTATGAAAGCTGTTGTAGCAAACAATAATGGTCTTGGATTAGGATTCAAAAAAGCGAGAGATAACCTCGCTGATATAAATAACTTTATTAACATTTTTGGTTTGGAAGGTATTAATGAAGACTACGTCATTTAAAGACTTATTATTGACCCTATTAGGAATTGTTTTGATATTTTTAATATGGATTATTACATCCTCATCAATATCAAACAATAGCATGATATTCCCTAATCCTTTTGTGACTATAAAGGAAACTTTCAAGTTATTAGAAAAATCGTTTACTTATAGATGCGTCGGACAATCCTTATTGAGAACGTTTTTGGGTTTCTTAGGATCGTTTATTGCTGCTTTAGTTTTAGGTATTGTTTCGGGATTATCCGAATCATTTAAAAAGGTGATATCTCCATTGTTTTCAGTTTTAAAATCAATTCCAACTGCAACAATAGTTTTCTTATTTTTAGTTCTTGTTGGTGCGAAAAACGCTCCAATTATTATGGTGGAAGTTATTTGTCTTCCAATTATCTATGAGTCAGTGGTTAGAGGGTTTGAAAATATTGATATAGACGTTCTTAATGCATCTAAGGTTGATGGAAGTAGTCTTTTAAGAAGGATATTTAGAATTTATATTCCTTTAATGTCTCCATATATATTTGCCGGAGTAGCATCGTCCTTTTCGTTATCTTTTAAAATAGAAATTATGGCTGAAGTTATTTCGGGAACAACAGTTGATGGATTAGGCAGCATTATTTCAGCTTGCCAGAAAAGCGATCCAACGAATATGGTTCCAATTTTTGCATATTCCTTAATAGGAATAATTGTAATAGCTGTACTTTCTCTAGTGATTTATTTCTTAGAAAAAGCAGTAAATAAAAATATTCCTGTAAAATAAAATGCCAACAAGTGTCGGAAATAAAAAATATATGGTATTATAAGATTATGTACATACATAAAAGAAATAAAACTAAGTCAAAAATTAAAAGAGCATATTGTGATCTATTGCTTGAAAATACTCCATTAGAGATTACTATTTCTGAAATCTGTAAGAAAAGCGAAATTAATAGATCTACTTTTTATGAGTACTATTCTTGTTTAGATGAATTAATTGAGCAGGTTATTAAGGATCAAGTTGTTGCTATTTCGAAAGTTAACAAATCAATCTATGACCGTTTCTATATTGAAAACTTCACTGGACCAGAAACTGTAAAGAAATACATGGAAAACTTTGCAAATAATGCAGTGTTAATTAAATTAATTAATTCAAAAGAATCTCACCGTTTTAAATCATTAATTATTCATTTACAGTGTGAATATGAGATTCAAAAATATCATATAAATGATTTTGAAAAACGCTTACAAGTTATCTATAGAAATAGTGGAATCCTTGTAATTCTCTTTAGATGGATAGAAAAAGTAAAAGGTTATGATACTGATACTGTATCTAAACTTGTGTACAAGCAAATCGTTAAGACTGAAACACTTTAATTCATGATTTTAAGCAATAAGTACTAATATATACGCATATGAACTTCAAACAAACAGACAAATCGATATCTTTAATTGAAGATTATTACAATCATTTTGATGAAGAAAACAGACTTGATACTAGACATGGTAGAGTCGAATTTACTACTGCAATTAAATATATTGAAGACGCTTTAAATAATGACAAAAGTAAGAAGATTTTAGATATTGGGGCTGGTACTGGTAAGTATAGCTGTTATTTTGATAAACAAGGATATGATGTAACGGCAGTTGAACTTGTTCCTCATAATATTGATGTTTTTAAATCTAAGAGTTCAAATGTAAAAATTTTACAAGGAAATGCTTTGGACTTATCTATGTTCGAGAACGATTCTTTTGATGTAACTTTACTATTTGGACCTATGTACCACTTATTAAAAGAAGAAGAAAAAGTAAAAGCTCTTGGAGAAGCAAAAAGAGTTACCAAAAAAGGCGGAACAATTTTTGTCAGTTACTACATGAATGAATATTCGTTAATCCAATATGCATTTGTTAAGGGTCATATCAAAGATGCGTTAGAAGAAGGAAGACTCGACGAAAACTTCCATGTTGTAGCAAAAGAAGATGACCTTTATTCGATGGTTAGAACCGAAGATATAGCTAGATATAACGAGTTGAATGGTTTAAAAAGAATTAAAATTGTGTCTCAAGATGGCGCTTCTGATTATATAAGAACAGCTATTACAAGACTATCAGAGGAAGACTTCAACACCTACATTAAGTATCATTTATCAATTTGTGAAAGAGCTGATTTATTAGGAGCTAGTTCACATTTGTTAGATATTTTAGAAAAATAAAAATGTACCCAATTTTGAATTCTATGAAAAAGAAAAGGGTACATTTTTTACTTGTTTTTGATGATTAAGTCCGGTTTTTGAATTACAACTTTCATATTGTCAGGGATTGATTCTAATAGGAATACGTTACTACCGATTGTTACGTTATTACCTATAGTAATATCACCTAATATTGAAGCATTAGAATAAATAATTACGTTATCCAAAATTGTTGGATGCCTTTTTGTGCCTTTAAGAAGTTTTCCTTTTCCTAAAGATAAAGCACCTAAAGTTACACCTTGATAAATTCGAACATATTTACCGACAATTGCTGTTTCTCCAATGACAATACCAGTTCCGTGATCAATAAAGAATGGGTGGGAAATAGTTGCACCTGGATGGATATCTATGCCAGTTAATGTATGTGCATTTTCACTAATAATTCTGGCTTCAACTCTATAACCAAGATTGAATAAAATGTTTGAAGTTCTATATGTCAAAATGGCTTTAAACCCAGGATATGCCGAGATGATTTCCTCTTTTGAGTTACAAGCTGGGTCACATTCAAGGAAGAAATTGAGATCGTCTTCTAAGATTTCTTTAGTCTCGTCTAATTTAGTAATAAACTTTTGAACGTCTTCTTCTTTGAGAACATTTCTTACAGTTTCAATAGATAATTTAGCATCCCCATTTAAATAATTTTGAACCGATTCAATCAATGCTAGACAATTTGTTTTTACTACCATGTGTATCTATCTCCTCTATCTGGGAAAATGACAATAACATCGTCTGTTATATTGTTTTCTTTAATATAGTTTACTGCGCCAAGAAGGGCAGCGCCACTTGAAATACCGATATCTAGTCCTTCTAAAGCTCTAATTTCTCTTGCCATACTGATTGATTCTTGGCCCTTAACGCTAATTACTTCTTTCATAACGTCGAGATTTAAAATTGATGGGATAAAGTTGGCGCCTATGCCTTGAATTAGATGTGGACCTGCTTTTCCTTTTGTTATTAGAGGGCTTTCTTCAGGTTCGATTCCAATAACGTCTATTCCAATATTGTTATTTTTAAAATACGTTGCTAGTCCAGTTGATGTTCCGCCTGTTCCAATTCCTGCAAACAAATATTTTGCTGTTTTATTTTGAGAAACAATTTCTTTCGCGGTCTCAAAATGTGCCTCAAAGTTAGATGGTTGATTAAATTGATCAAAGATGAAGCTGTTTAGTGTTGAATTTAATATCTCTTGAGCTTTTTCGTTACATTCTTTCATTCCGCCTTGAACCAAAACTACTTCGCCTCCGTATTTAGAAATGATTTCCCTTCTTTGGACAGATACGCTAGTGGGCATAACAATCTTACAAGTGTACTCAAAGTATTTAGAAAAATATGCAAGAGCGATACCGGTGTTTCCACTTGTAGCTTCAACAATAGTGTATCCTTTTAAATCTCCGAACTTTTTTGTATATGCAGAAAGCATATTAAAAACGGTTCTATCTTTTATAGATCCAGTTGGATTTGAATTTTCAACTTTTGCAAAGACTTTTGATGATAAGGAATATTTTTTCTCAATTTCTTTTAATTCGACTAATTTTGTATTTCCTGGTTTAGTAAAATTGTTGTTCATAATCTAAAATAGTGCCTCGCATACTTGATTGAATGGTCAAATTCTTTAAAATTGGCGCATCTTTCTCGCTTCAGATATTTTAATAATAAAATAAGAAAAAAGCATATTCAATGGTCAAGCATCGTTATGGAAATTTGGTGATTTTCTAAAATAAGGGTATAATCTTTTTCAGGAATTACTTTAATTCCTATTCGAGGATACTTTTTACGAAAGAAAAAACTAAACGAAACATATCTTCATCAAGTGCCTTAGTTTTAGGATTCCTATTTGTAATATTAGTAGGAGCATTTTTACTAGCGACTCCATTAAGTAGTGTATCAAGAAGTTGGACTAATCCAATTACAGCTCTTTTTACTTCTGCGAGCGCTACATGTGTTACAGGACTTGTTGTTGTTGATACAGGAACTTATTGGTCTATATTTGGCCAAATTATTATTCTTTTATTGATCCAAATCGGGGGTATTGGATTCATGACAATCCTTTCTATCATTTGGATTGCTTTAAAAAAGAAAATTAATATCGGTGAACGTAAGCTTATCGGTGATGCCGCTAGTGCAAAGTCTTCAACTGGAGCTTTAGACTTAATTAAGAAAATCATCATTATCACATTTGTCTGTGAAGGAATTGGCGCGGTGATCTTATCTTTTGCATTTGCTAAAGATTATGGAGTACTAAAAGGTATTTATTTTGGTATTTTCCATTCTATTTCTGCATTCTGCAATGCTGGCTTTGATTTAATCGGTGGTTTTGCTTCTTTAACTGCTTATGCTGAAAATCCACTTATATGCATAACAATAATGGTTTTAGTGGTTGTTGGCGGTTTAGGCTTTATTGTTTGGACAGATTTATTCGATAAGAAGTTTAATCTTAAAAAGATTTCGTTACATTCAAAGATTGTTTTAGCGACAACATTGGTTTTAATTGTTGGTCCTGCTATTTTATTCTTTGTCTTTGAAAACGACGGGGCTTTTAAAGATCTTAGTTTTGGAAACAAAATCATTAATGCTTTGTTCCAATCAATAACATGTAGAACATGTGGTATGAACACTGTTGATATGGCAAGCTTAAGCGATAGTTCATCAATGATTTCTATTGTTTTAATGATTATTGGTGGTTCACCAGGATCAACTGCTGGTGGTATTAAGACTACTACTTTTGCTGTCTTGTTCCTTAGCATCATTGCGGTTGGTAGAAAGAAAAATGAAATCGTAATTGGCAAAAGAAAACTTGAACCAAATGTTATGACACAAGCTAGTGCAATTATGATTTTCTATATTACTTTAGTAATTCTTGCTTCTAGTATTATTATGATGGTTGAACATAGAGCTGATGTTTGGACATTTAGAGGTGTTATGTTTGAGGTTAGTAGTGCGATTGGCACTGTTGGTCTTTCTATGGTTGGAACTCCAACATTATCAATTGCTTCCCAAATTATTATTATAATTTTAATGTTTATAGGTAGATTAGGCGCCTTATCAATTATCTTGTTTATTTCTGGTACTTCAAGAAGAGACGCAGATAAATTAGGTAGACCTGAAGAAAAAATCTTGATTGGATAGAAGGAGACATTTTTATGAAATCTTTTTTAGTTATTGGTATGGGTTATTATGGACGCCATCTCGCAAGATCACTAAGCAAATTAGGAAATGATGTCGCGGTAGTTGATAGAGATGCTGAAATCATCAATAGCCTAGCAGACGAATTTACAGATGCAGTCCAAGGAGATTGTACAAATCCAAATATTGTTAAATCTCTTGGTGTTCAAAATTACGATGCATGCTTCGTTGCAACTGGTGAAAACTTCCAATCATCATTAGAAATTACATCCCTTCTATATGAGAATGGGGCTAAATACATTGCTTCAAAAGCTAGCGATGATATGCAAGTTAAATTCTTAATGAAACTCGGTGCTAACGAAGTTATTTTCCCTGAACACGATATGGCTGAACGTTTAGCTCAAAGATTTAACTTAAGTAATGTCTTCAATTACATTGAAATTGCTCAAAACCTTGTTGTTTATGAAACAGGTATTGATGACAAGTGGGTTGGAAAAACAATCGTTGACTTAGATATTCGTAAGAAATATCAACTCAACATTTTAGCTATCAAAAAATGTGATCATGAAACAGTTATGGCTCACCCTCATTATGAATTCGCAAAAGGCGACCATATTATCGTTTTAGGCGGAGATAAAGACGACCAAATCAAAAAACTCGCTTCATTAATCAAAGCGAAGTAATCAATAAATACCCATTTCGATGAAGTGGGTTTTTTGATGAAATAAATAAATATATAATAAAAAATCTTTGATTTTTTATATCAAATAGATTATAGTGTATTCTGTATAATTAGGAGGCCTTTTATGAAAAAGACACTAAAGATAATATCTTTAATGGCAATTGTATCTGCATTCGTTGGATCTATCGGAAGCGTTTCTACTGTTAAGGTTGAAGCTGCTGATGGCGATTTATATGTTAATAGCAACTTACCAACAACAATTGACCTTAATGACAATACAGAAACCGAAATTAGAAACTATTATTCAGACTTAAATAGCAAATCAGAAAGCGATAGAAAAGGACAAAACTTACTTAAATTTTTGAAACCTATTTTGTCTAACAACCAAAAGTACTATAGCTACGATATTAGTAGTGGTGTTAGAGTCTGGCAAATGTATGAAATTACAGATAGAGACTGGGCAAAATCACCAGCCACAGAACTTGGATCTAAATATAATCCAAGCACCAATGTTATTACTGGCTACCAATACCTTACTAACAGTACATACCAAGCTGACGGAGTAATTAACCCATACGTAAAGTCATACTACATGGATTATTCTCAACCTAATCAAGTAAAAGCTTGGGGTAATCATAATCAAGATGGATATGGAATTAACCGTGAGCACTTATGGCCAAAATCAGAAGGATTCGGTACAGAAGCAGCATCTGATAAAGGTGGTGCAGGTGCTCGTGGAGACCCAATGCATTTAGTCGCAGCTAATGGATGGGCAAACAATCAACACAACAACAATTTCTATGGCTATGTTGATAAGACAAAATCTTATGTTGACTGCAGCACTAAATACTCATCAGTTGGACATAATTTACTTGGTGAATCAAAATCATTCCCAACAGAAGGAATTAAAGTTTTCGAGCCACAAGATGAAGATAAAGGCGACATCGCAAGAGCTATGTTCTATATGGTCGCTCGTTATAACGACGTTGCTGGCGATGATGATACTATTTGCATGGACAACCCTAATTTAATGCTCACTAATGATTTAACTAAGTGGGAAAAATCAGGATTCTCATCAACTAAAACAAAGCCAGGATATATGGCTGTTATGAAGGATCTTCTTGAGTGGAACAAATTAGATCCTGTTGATGAATACGAAATTCACCGTAACAATCTTTTATTTAAAAACTTTACTAACAATAGAAACCCATTTATCGATTTCCCTGAATGGGCTGATGTAATTTGGGGAGATTCAGCTGTTTCAGCTAACCCATTAACAGACGCATTAAATGATGCTGATCCACGTACACCAAATACTATTAAGAGTTTTGTAATTGAAGATTGCGAATATGGCGATGAATTCGACCCAGTTGCTACTGCAGATGTTGGTAGTGTTACATTCACTTATGCTGACAATAAGAACGGTCCATTCGTCGCAAGTAAACCTACAAACGCTGGTGTTTACTTTGTAAAAGCTACTTCAATTGCAAACGATGAATACAAATCAACTTCTGAAATTAAATCATTCAGAGTTCGTGGTGAACCAAATGAAATTCTTGAGTTAAAACTTGATGATGTAAAAGAAGGAAAGACAATTAAACCAGTCGCTTCTTCTAAAGCAGGAGCTCCTGAAAGCATCAAGTTCACATATTCTGATAAGATAGATGGCGTCTTTACTGAAAATGTTCCTACTGAACCAGGTACTTACTATGTAAAAGCTACTTCTATTAACTTTGAAAAATATGAATCTCAAAGTAAAACAATTAGCTTTAAGATCTTACAAAAGACATTTATTGATGAAATTTCAGATGAAAATGGTTTAGTCTTTGGACTCTTTACTCCTAAAGTCTTCTATATCATTTGTATTGTTACAGTCGCAGTTTTATTAGTTGCTGCCTTTATGGTTTATAAATTTGGTAAAAAGAAGACAAAAAAGAAAATGATTAAAGGGGCAAAAAATGTCGCTAAAGATTTAGGCATTCCTGTTCCTAAAACAACAAAGACTTCTTCAACAACTAAGAAGCCTTCAACTACTAAAAAATCCACAACAAGTTCAACTACGAAGAAGAGCAGTGGAACATCAAAAACAACTAAGAAGTAAAAAATTCTGGGGCTTAATCGAGCTCCAGATTTTTTTATATTCAATATTTCGTTAAAATCGCTATATATCGGCACATATTTATCTCTTGTTCATTAAAAATAGATTACTTTATTCGGTTTCAATGAAGATGTGATATGATACTCATATGAGCTTTTTTAAACACTTAAACGTCGTTATTAAACATAAGCATTATGTATTCAAGTATGCACGTAAATTAGGCATTCCATTTTTGGGCTTTGTCCATGATTTATCTAAGTTTTCCTATACTGAATTTCATTTAAGTTCTAAGTATTTTTCTGGAGTTAAATCTCCTACAACTACTGAAAGAATGGATAATGATAATTGGAGTAATATTTGTGTCCATCATGTTGGAAGAAATAAGCACCATTGGCACTATTGGGTAGACTACCTTAGAGATGGGTTTATTATTAGAGAGATTCCATTCAAAAGGGCGGTTGAATATGCATGTGATATTATGAGTGCTTCGAGGGTCTATCACCCTAAAGAATTCTCATATATGACTGTTTACAATTATTTTAAACGTCATTCAGAAAGATATTTAATGCATCCACAAACTAAAGAATTCATTCTTTGGATTGTTAAATCAGTTAACGATGTTGGATTTAAAGAGACTAAAAAACAATTAAAACAAAAATACGAAGAGTTACATCAAAAATACGGAAATAGAGTTACAATTTTGATTCCTTTTGATAATTTCAGTCTTAGCTATTTAAATATAGAAAAATAATTTCTTATATCTTTATTAATAGAGAATTAAGCTGGGTGATCGCCCAGCTTTTACTCTATTTAATTTGTTTCTTTTGTTGTTTGCACCAGACCTTCATAACCATCTTGGTTGGAAGAACCTTGACTAAGAATCTTTGGAACTTAACGGCAAAGTCTGAAATCGAAACATCTTTACCCTTTTTAATGTTCTTAAGAGCAAGAGTAACTACTTTTTCGATTGTGTTGTAGTGAGAATAATATGTGATCACGCTATCATCTTTGACTGCTACATCGAAGAATTCTGTCTTAGTCCAGAAAGGACATACTGCAATAGCTTTGATCTTACGTGGTTTTAATTCAACATTGAGTGCTCTTGTAAATGAGAGAACGAATGCTTTAGTTGCGCCATAGATACCGATATAAGGAATTGGTTGATACGCAGCCATAGATGCGAGGTTTATAATCTCACTACCTTCTGACATATATGGAAGCATTAAGTATGTAAGTCCTACTAAAGCTTTGTCGTTTAGATCGACCATCTTTAACCAAGTATTAAGATCGCCATCTTGAAAAGCTGCAAATAACCCAAAGCCTGCGTTATTTACTAAAACTTTAACATTAGCGCCTGCTTCTTTAACTGCGTTTTCAATAACTGTTAGTGATTCTTTTACAGTTAAATCTAATCCGAAACACTTAATTGGAGTTTTATATTCTTTTTTGAGTTCTTCAAGTCTGTCTATTCTTCTAGCGACAACCCAAATCTCGTCTAATTCATATTTTTTATTAATTTGCTTAACGAATTCTTTTCCGAATCCGCTAGAAGCACCAGTAATAATTGCAATATTCATGTTCTTCTCCTTATTTATTTTTAATTTGGCTAACCAAAATTGAAATTCCAGCAGCTAAGTCTTCTTGTCTCACTATAACATCATCTGGAACAACTAAATTAATTCTAGCGAAGTTCCAAATAGCTTTGATTCCTTGTTTAACCATCATGTCACAGATTTCTTGAGCATATTGAACAGGAACAGTGATGATTCCTATTTTTACGTTATTTTTTGAACAGAAATCATTGAACTCAGATAAGTCTAAAATAGGTTTTGTAGCAGGGTAATCGATTGTTTTATTTCCATGATGTGTGAATGCCGCTAAGATGTTAATCCCGTATCTTGAAAAACCTTGATAGCCAAGAATTGCGCGTCCAATTTTGCCTGGTCCAACAATAACAGCGTTATAGATTTCGTCACATCCTAAATATGATCCAATATCCTTTATTAAATCACTAACAAGGAACCCCTTTTTAGGTTTTCCTTTATCACAAACTAACGCAATATCTTTTCTAACTTTAATTTCAACAAAGCCCAAACTTTCTGCGATTTGTCTTGAAGAAATGTAAGCGTCTTTATCTTCTATATTCTCTAAATAATGAAGATATTGAGGAAGCCTTTCTAATGTGGCTTTTGAGATGTTTTTCTTTTCCATAAAACTCCGTGTTAATCAATACTTAGTATCGATAGTGTTTATCGATAAATTATAACTATAATATCATAATTTTTAAAAATATAAAGATGTGTTGACAAGAGAAAAATATAGAACTAATATTAAAACGATAAAAAAATATCGATAAAATTATATCGAGCAATTTAAAAGGAGAAAATATGGGAAGATTTACATTACCACGTGATATCTATCATGGAAAAAACGCCCTTGAAGCCTTAAAAACTTTCAAAGGTAAAAAAGCTATGATCTGTGTCGGTGGCGGTTCAATGAAAAAATTCGGTTTCTTAGATAGAGCTCAAGCTTATCTTGAAGAAGCTGGAATGGAAGTTAAGATTTTTGATGGTATCGAACCAGATCCATCAGTCGAAACAGTTATGAAGGGTGCAGAAGCAATGTTAGCTTTTGAACCAGACTGGATTGTTGCAATCGGTGGTGGTTCACCAATTGATGCTGCAAAAGCTATGTGGATTAAGTATGAATATCCACAATGTACATTTGAAGATATGTGCAAAATTTTCGGCATTCCAACATTAAGAAAAAAAGCTCATTTCTGTGCAGTTTCTTCAACATCAGGTACAGCAACAGAAGTTACTGCTTTCTCAATTATTACTGATTATTCAAAAGGTATTAAATACCCAATCGCAGATTTTGAAATCACTCCAGATGTCGCTATTGTCGATCCTGAATTAGCTGAAACAATGCCTAAGAAATTGGTTGCTCACACAGGTATGGACGCTATGACACACGCTGTTGAAGCTTATGTTTCTACTGCAAATTGTAACTATTCAGATCCACTTGCAATTCACGCTGTTGAAATGATCATGAATGATTTAGTTCCATCTTATAATGGCGATATGAGTGCTAGAGCAAGAATGCATGACGCTCAATGTTTAGCAGGTATGGCATTCTCTAATGCTTTACTCGGCATCGTCCACTCAATGGCACACAAGACAGGTGCTGCTTTCGCTGACTATGGTGCTCATATTATCCATGGTGCTGCAAATGCTATGTATTTACCAAAAGTAATTGCTTTCAACGCTAAAGATGAAACAGCAAAAGCTAGATATGGTGTATTAGTTGATTATATGGGAATCGTTGATAAGAGCGCTTCTTTAGATGAAAAAGTAGAAGCTTTAATTAACTATTTACGTAAAATGAACGACGATTTAAATATTCCTCACTGCATTAAGAATTATGGAGCTGATTCTTATCCAACAGAAAATGGATTCGTTCCAGAAGAAGTCTATTTAGCAAGACGTCATGATATTGCAGTCAATGCTTTAGGAGATGCATGCACAGGCTCAAACCCTCGCCAACCATCTGTTGAAGAAATGGAAAAATTATTAGATTGCGTATATTACGACTTAGACGTAGATTTCTAAACAAAATAAAATTAAAAAATATGCTTCGTTTGAAGCATATTTTCTTTTATAAAAAAAGAAATGGCTCACAATAATGTGAACCATTTTTTAATTTATTTTGTGTAATCGTAGAAGCCTTTACCAGCAGCAACACCTGTTTCACCAGCATCGAGTTTTGCTTTTAACATAGCGAGCATTGCTTTGAAGTTGTATGGCATCATCATCTTCTTAAGAAGTGGGCTTAATAAACCTGGAACTTTTTGGAATTGAAGAACGATGTTGTATGCTGTTTGAACACCAACTACGTCAACGATTTGGAAAGGACCACGTGGTGAGCCTGTACCTAATGTCCAAGCTTTATCAACTGAAACTGGATCAGAAACGCCACCAGCAACTAAGTCCATACCACTCAATAAGAATGGAACTAACATAGAGTTGAGTAAGTAACCGTTCTTTTCTTTTAAGACTGGGAGAGCAACCATTCTAATTGCGTTAGCGAATTCGACTAATTCTGCAAAGTATTTAGAATCTGTTTTTGCTTGAGCCATGACTTCAGCAGTATTTTGTTTCCAAATATGGTTTGCAAAGTGGAGAGATAAGAATTTTTCTGGTCTACCTGTATATTTTGCGAATGTAGATGGGAGAAGAGTTGAAGAGTTAGTAACAATAACTGTCTTTTCATCTAAGTATTGACCTAAATCCTTATAGTAAGCGATTTTTTCTTCAGTGATTTCAGCCATTGATTCAATGACTAAGTCAGCACCTGCATAAGCTTCTTTCTTATCAACAACTAATTTAAGTGTTTCATAAGCTTTTTCGACTTTCTTTAAACATTCATCTTTATCAAATGAATCTTTGTCAGCTAAGCCACGTGCCCAGAAGCCGTTGTCTTTAGCCATTTCTTTAATATCTTTAATGTAAGTTTCTTTTAAATCATCAATTTTAGCTTGGCATCTTTTTACAGATCCTTCACTTCTTAACCAAATTGTGACATCGAAACCACAGTAAGCTGCTTGGAATGCGATTTGACTACCTAAAACACCGCCACCAGCAACTACAACTTTTTTGTAATTCATTATAAATCCTCCTGATTACAATTGTATTATGATAGTAAACCGCGTATATTAGTCAATTATAATTTCAATTATAAATAGTAAAAACCATCAATTTTTTTAATGTGTTGAATATTGATTGGAAAAATCTAAATTGAGAAAAGTAATTTTTTTCTCTTTTGTGTGCTTGATAAATATATATTTATGTAATAAAATACTTTCGTAAGGAGAAACAAATAATGAAAAATTATTTTGATTTTAAAGGCCAAGTCGCTATCGTTACTGGTTGTTCAACTGGTTTAGGCGTTCAAATGGCTAAAGCTCTTGCTAACAACGGTGCAACAATCATTGCAGTTGCTAGAAGACAAAACTTAATTGATGAAGTCGCAGCATCAATTACTGCAGAATACGGCGTTCCAGCAATCGGCGTCGCTTGCGATATTACTAAAACAGACCAAGTTGAAGCTATGGTTGACACAGTTTTAGCAAAATTCGGTCGTATCGACGTTTGTATTAATAACGCAGGTACAGGTGGTGTTGTTCCAGCTGAAGATATGCCTGATGAAACATTCGAACACGAAACACAAATCGACTTATTCGGCACATTCAAAGTTGCTAGAGCAGTCGCTAAAAAAGCAATGTTACCACAAGGCTATGGCCGTATCATTAACATCGCTTCTATGTATGGCTTAGTTGGAAACAAGATCGCTCCAACAGCTTGCTACCACGCTGCAAAAGGTGGTGTTGTTAACTTAACACGTGCTCTTGCTGCTGAATGGGGTGAAAGAGGAATTACAGTCAACGCAATCTGCCCTGGCTACTTCTACACACCATTAACTGTTGATACTCTTAACAGTGACTTCTTCAAACAATATGCAAAGACAATGATCCCACTTGCTCGTTATGGTAATGAAGGCGAACTCGATACAACAGCTCTCTTCTTAGCATCAAAAGCTAGCTCATATGTCAACGGTGTCATCATCCCAGTTGATGGTGGTTACACTTGCATGTAGTCTTTGAAAAAAGATACAAAAAAAGTTAAATTCTTGGCGGATTTTCTAAGTCCGCCAAGATTTATTATTATTAGGCAAACGATATTTGCCCACCAAAATTGTTTATAATTTTTAAAAAATTTATATAAAGACAAAGGAGATTTAAAAATGTATAAAGTCGTTAGAAAAAAAGTTTTAAATCCTACAGTCACACAAATGGAAATCTTAGCTCCATTAGTTGCTAAGAAAGCAAAACCTGGTCAATTCATTATCCTCCGTGTTAATGAAGAAGGTGAAAGAATTCCATTAACTGTTGCTGGAACAAATCCAGAAGAAGGTACAGTTAAAATCATTTTCCAAATCGTTGGTGGTACAACAGAATTACTCAACCACGTTAACGAAGGTGAATCAATTACTGACTTCGTTGGTCCTTTAGGTGTTCCAACTCACATCAGTGGTAAGAAAAAAGTTTGTGTTGTAGGTGGTGGTGTTGGTTGCGCTATTGCAATGCCAATCGCTCAAGCATTACATGCACAAGGTACTCACGTTACTTCAATCATCGGTTTCAGAAGCAAAGATATCGTTATTCTTGAAGATGAATTCAAAGCATGTTCAGACGTTCTTCACGTTATGACTGATGATGGTTCTTACGCAAGACAAGGTAACGTTTGTGTTCCATTAAACGAAATGCTCTCTGCAGGAGAAACATTTGATGAAATTATTACAATCGGACCACTCATTATGATGAAGTTCGTTGTTGCAGCTGCTAAACCATACAACGTTCCAGTTACAGCTTCTATGAACCCAATCATGATCGATGGTACTGGTATGTGTGGCGGATGCCGTTTAACATTAAACGTTGACGGTAAGAAAGTTACTAAATTCGCATGCGTTGACGGTCCAGACTTCAACGGTTACGAAATCGACTTCGACGAAGCTATGTCAAGAGGCAGAATGTATTCTGACTTCGAAAGACATGCACACGAAAAAGTCTGTAACTTATTCAAAAAGGAGGCTAAATAATCATGGCACTTGAACCAAAAAAACATGAAATGCCTACTCAAGAACCTGAAGTTCGTGCACATAACTTTAAAGAAGTTGCATTAGGCTATACAGAAGAAATCGCACTTGCTGAAGCAGCACGTTGCATTAACTGTAAAAATAGACCATGCGTCAGCGGATGTCCTGTTAACGTCCATATCCCAGAATTCATTTCAAAAATTAAAGCTGGTGATTATGAAGGCGCTTACCAAGAAATCTCTTTATCATCTGCTCTTCCAGCAGTTTGTGGCCGTGTTTGCCCTCAAGAAACACAATGTGAATCTAAATGTACAATGGGCATTAGATTCGAACCAGTTGGTATTGGCCGTCTTGAAAGATTCGTTGCTGACTACCACAATGCAAACAGCAAAGTAGCTCCAGTTGCTCCTGAATCAAATGGTCATAGAGTCGCTATCGTCGGTTCTGGCCCTTCAGGATTAACATGTGCTGGTGACCTTGCAAAATTAGGTTACAAAGTTACTGTTTTCGAAGCATTACACACAGCTGGTGGCGTTTTAGTTTACGGTATTCCTGAATTCCGTTTACCAAAAGCTATCGTTGCTAAAGAAGTTGATACTTTAAAAGCTTTAGGTGTTGAAATTGCAACTAACGTTGTTATCGGTAGAACTTTAACAATTGATGAATTATTCGAAGAAGGCTATGAAGCTGTATTCGTTGGTTCTGGTGCAGGTTTACCAAACTTCATGAACATCCCAGGTGAAGCTTACAAAGGTGTTTACTCAGCTAACGAATTCTTAACAAGAAGCAACTTAATGAAAGCTTACTTAGACGATCCTGTTACACCTATCATGAAAGGTGGCAAAGTCGCAGTCGTTGGTGGCGGTAACGTCGCAATGGATGCTGCTAGAACAGCTTTACGTTTAGGTGCTGAAAAGGTATACATCGTCTATAGACGTTCAATGGATGAACTTCCAGCTCGTAAGGAAGAAGTTGAACACGCTATGGAAGAAGGAATCGATTTCCAACTCTTAACAAACCCAGTCGAAATCTTAGGTTACGATAATCCAGAAGATCGCCGTGATCCAAAGAATGGTTTCGTCACAGGCATCAAATGCATTAAGATGGAACTCGGTGAACCAGATGCTAACGGCAGACGTAGACCAGTCGCTGTTCCAAACAGTGAATTCGCTTTAGATGTCGACGCAGTCGTTATGTCAATCGGTACATCTCCAAACCCACTCATCAAATCAACAACTGAAGGCTTAGAAGTCAACAGCCACGGTGGTATCATCGTTAACGAAGCAGGTTTAACTAGCCGTGCTAACGTTTACGCTGGTGGTGACGCTGTTACTGGTGCTGCTACAGTTATTAGTGCTATGGGTGCTGGTAAAGTTGCTGCAAAAGCAATTCACGAAGCTCTCTCAGCAAAGTAATTTAAATTAAAATGAAACTCTTCGTTTACCCAAACTTATTATCTTTAGATCAAATTAGAACAACTCGTGAGGTCCTCGATATTTTAATCAATGACCTTAAATATGATGTGTCTATTTCAAAAGAAGATAGTTTAAAAGTTTATGGTAACGAAGAGTTTTTTAAATTTGATGTAAAAGAATGTGATTATATCATCTCTCTTGGAGGAGATGCTTGCGTTCTTAAAACTGCACAGATTGCGTTTAAAAACGATAAACCTTTATTAGGAATTAATGCTGGCAGACTCGGTTATTTATGCGCAATCAAAAAAGAAGATATTAAGGATTTAACTGAAGCAAAAATCCGCTCAATGACAGTTAATGAATTGAGTGTCTTAAACCTTCATTTTAAGCATTCAACTCACTATGTATTCAACGATGTTGTCATTGGAAAGACAAATTTTGGTAAAACAATTTCAGTAATTTATCAAGTTGATTACGATGATCCAATTAGCTTTAGAGGTGATGGTTTAATCATCGCTACACCTCTTGGAAGTACTGGATATTCATTAAGTGCAGGAGGATCAAAAATCTCTCTTAATGAAGATAAGATTGCGGTCACTCCAATTTGCCCTCACTTTACAGATAATGCAAGTAAAGTTGTAAGTGGTGGTTCTGTTATTTCAATTAACTCACCTTTCTCTTACGAAAACAAAACCGGTGTTTATGTTGATGGAGAATTTGTTGGTGAACTTAAAGAAATGATTTCTGTTTCTAAAAATAACAAGAAATTATTGCTCTTAAGATAAAGATAATATTTTCTGTAATTGCAGTGGCTACGGCCACTTTTTTGTTGCCTAAAAATTATTTTATGCAACTATATCATATTTAATTGAAATATGAGATTATAGTATGTGAACGGAGATTAATTATGAATAATATACCTCAAGTAAAAGTTGGAATCGTCGCTGTTAGTAGAGACTGTTTCCCAATTGAACTTTCAATTAAAAGAAGAAAAGCGTTAGTTGAAGCATATACAAAGAAATATGGCTCAGCAGAAATCTATGAATGCCCTGTTTGTATTTTTGAAAGCGAAACACAAATGGTCGAATCATTAGAAGATATTAAAAAGAATGGATGTAACGCATTATGCGTATTTTTAGGTAACTTTGGCCCTGAAATTTCTGAAACTCTATTAGCAAAATATTTTGATGGTCCAGTTATGTTCTGTGCTGCAGAAGAAGAAAACATTGGTGTTCTTTCTAGTGATAGAGGCGACGCATATTGTGGCATGCTTAATGCATCATATAACTTAAAACTTAGAAATGTTAAAGCATATATCCCTGAATCACCAGTCGGTGACGCAGAAGAATGCGCTGATATGATCCATAAATTTGTCCCAATCGCTAAAGCTATTGTTGGATTAAAAGATTTAAAAATCATTTCTTTCGGTCCAAGACCTCAAAACTTCATGGCATGTAACGCTCCTATTAAACAACTCTTTAATATGGATGTTGAAATCGAAGAAAATAGTGAGCTCGATTTATTTGAATCATTCAAAAAACATGAAGGCGACCCAAGAATTGAAGAAGTCGCAAAAGATATGGCAAATGAACTTGGAACAGGAAACAAAATCCCAAGTATCTTACCAAAATTAGCTCAATACGAATTAACTCTTTTAGACTGGGTTAACGGTCATAAGGGCTGTAAAAAATATGTCGCTATTGCAGGAAAATGTTGGCCAGCATTCCAAACAATGTTCGGTTTTGTCCCATGCTATGTCAACTCTAGATTAACAGGAATGGGCATCCCAGTTTCATGCGAAGTCGATATATATGGCTGTTTGAGTGAATATATCGGCACTTGTGTAAGTGGTTCAACAGTCACTTTACTTGATATCAACAACACTCTTCCGAAAGAACTTTATAATTCAGATATTAAAGGAAAATACGATTACTCATTCAGAGACACATTTATGGGTTTCCACTGTGGTAACACATGCTCAAGCTTATTATGTAACCCAACAATGAAGAACCAGAAGATCATGGCTAGAAGCTTACCAGAAGAAGTCACTAACGGTACTCTTGAGGGCGACATTAAACCAGGCAAAATTACTTTCTATAGATTACAATCAACTTCTGATAACCACTTATATTCTTACGTTGCAGAAGGTGAAGTCCTTGATGTTCCAACTCATTCATTCGGAAGTATTGGCGTATTCGCAATTAAAGAAATGGAAAGATTCTATCGCCACGTATTGATTGAAAATGGCTTCCCACATCATGGTGCTGTTGCTTTCGGTCACTATGGAAAAGCATTGTTTGAAGTGTTTAAATATTTAGGCGCTGAAAAGATTGACTATAATCAACCAGTTTCTGTTCCTTACGCTTCAGAAAATCCATTCAAAAAATAGATGAAATTAGAATTACTTAATTCTATAATTTAATTACAAAGGAGAAATCATATGGCAAAGAAAAATGTAAAAAAATTCGCTTTTGCTATCGCTGCTTGCATTGGTGTTCTTGCAATCGTTATGTTTGCTCTTCCAATGATCCAATATCGTGTGGATGTTACTATCTTTGGTCAAAGCGGATATAACAAGGTGAATATTTCAGGTTTTAATCTTTTAGCAGGTGCTGATAATCTTAAAGGCGTTACTTATAACACTGTTACAGACAAGACAACTGAATATGCTTTTGATACAAATGTCAAAGCTTCTTTCGGCCCAATCATTTCATTAATCTTAAGTGTTGTTGGTGTCGTTGCTGTTGTTCTTTCAAACTTCATTGCTAAAAAGTATAAAAACATTGTTAAATTCGTCGCATGTGGCGCATTCGTTGTTGCTGGTGTCTTAGCAATCGCTTTAGCTAAAGCATCATTTGTTTCTGCAAATGAAATTGGTGAAAGTGCTGCAGAATACTACAGCACAGCAATCGGTGCTTACTTAGTTTGTGTTTTAGATGTCGGCGCTGGTGTTTGCTCATTAGCTGCTTAATCTAATTAAAACTTAAAGAAACTGGACGGAAGTCCGGTTTTTTTATATAAATCCTTTTTAGGCTACAAAAAAGTATTTATTATTAGAGCCTATATCTTTATAATAATTATACTAATTATGGGAAACAAAATTGAAAAAGCTAAACTTATCATTTTCTTAACTGTTTTGTTAGAAATTATCTTAACAGGTACTTTTGTTGTGTTCTACTTAACTGGATTATTCGGTTTAAAGGAGATCTTAAACAAGGACCTAATTATCACGATTACAGGTATTTTAGTTTTACTAAGCTGCGTAACTATATGGGTTGTTGTAGGTGTTATTGCTAACTCAAAATTAAGAAGTGATATTAAAACAAAAGAATTATTAAGTAGTGATATTGAAGAAATATATAATTTCGGTCAAATCGCTATGGTTGTCACAGATGATGAAAATAGAGTTATTTGGACTAGCGAACTTTTCCAATATCGTCATATTGACATCATTGGACAAGATATTTTGGCTTGGAAGCCACAACTTGAAGTCTTAATGACAAGCTTAGACCAAGTTAAAGAAACTAAGCTCACAATCAATAATAGAACTTATGATGTTCAATTAATCCGTGAAAGTAATTTATGGATTTTTAAAGATGTTACTGATTATCAAACTGCTTACGTTTACTCAAAACAAAACGCAGTTGTCTTCGGTATTTTAAATATCGATAACTACGATTCAGTCACTATGGAAGATATCGTTAACGATACAGAAAATAGATTAAAATCACTCATTCATGGTTATTTCAAAGATTTCAACGTTGTCTTTAGAAAGATTAAAGAAGACTCATATTTCTTAATTTGTAACTATCTTAACTATGCAAGAATGAAATCTGATAATTTCTCAATCGTAGATAAGGTTAGAGCACTTAACTTCAGAGATACAAACTTCTCTCTTTCTATTGGTTTTGCTTATGACTACCCAGATTTAATGAAACTTAACGACTATGCATTCGATGCATTAGACGTTGCGTTGTCTCGTGGTGGTGACCAAGTCGTTGTCTTCCCTTATGGTAGACAAATCGAATTCTATGGCGGCAAAACCGTTTCAGCAGAAAAGACTAATAGAGTTAAGATTCGTTCTTTATCAGACTCAGTTTTCTCTTTAATCAAAAACTCATCTAACGTCCTCATCATGGGACATACATTAATGGATATGGATGCTTTCGGCGCTTGTTTAGGTATGAAAGCAATTTGTGACCGAGTCCAAAAAGAAGTGAAAATTGTCGCTGACTTAAAGATGACTGAAAGCAAAACTAGAAGCGCTATCATGTCTTCATTTAATAAGAATGAACTTCAAGAATTGTTAATTGGCCCAAGAGAATCATTGGATTTAGTTAAACAAAATACCCTTGTTATCGTTGTTGACGTTCACGTACCATCAATGGTTATGGCGCCTGAACTTCTTGAAAAATCAGTCAATACAATGGTTATCGATCACCATAGAAGAGGCAAAGATTATATCGAGTCTACTCTCTTCAGTCACATTGACTCAAGTGCTAGTTCAGCTTGTGAAATCGTCGCTGAATTTATTAAGTTCTGTTCTATTAACCCAGTTGTTAACTTACCATCAATCTATGCAACATTTATGTTGAGTGGTATTTTCCTTGATTCAACTTACTTCAAGGCTCAATCAACAGGCTTAAGAACATTTGAAGCTGCTGCAATTCTTAAAGATTACGCTGCTGACAACGCAATGGCTGATGACTTCTTAAAAGATGATATTGAAGAACATAAAGAAATTAACGAATTTGTTGATTCATTAAAAATGCCAGTTAAAGGTATCGCTATCGTTACTCCAAAAGAAGATAGAATCTATGATCAATCAACAATCGCAAAAGCATGTAATGAAGTTTTAACATTCAAGGGTACTCATGCAGTATTCTCAATCGCTAGAATTTCAAACAAAGATATTAAAGTTTCTTGTAGAAGTGATGGAAGCGTTAACGTTCAACTTATCTCTGAACGTTTAGGCGGCGGTGGTTCTTTCGAAAGAGCTGCTGTTGTCTTTGAAAACATCTCAATTCAAGAAGCATTCGATAAAATCGTAGACTGTATCAAGAAGAATCTTGATGCTGCTCAAATTTCAGATAAGAAAGGAAATCAGGATTAATTATGAAAGTTATTTTATTAGCTGACGTTAAAAAAGTCGGAAAAAAAGACCAAATTATTGAAGTTAGCGATGGATATGCTCAAAACTTCCTTATCGCAAGAAAATTAGCAGTTCCAGTTTCAGCAACTAGTAAAGCAGTCTTACAAAAACAAAAAGATGATGAAGCTGCAAGACAAGCTCAACTTCGTGAAGAAGCAAAGGCTGTCGCAGAACAACTCAAGAGTATTACTTTAGAATTCACAGTCCAAAGCGGTAAAGACGGAAAAATGTTTGGAAACATTTCTTTAAAACAAGTTTCTGATCAATTAGCAAATAACTATCACTTATCCATTGATAAGAGAAAATTCTTAGACAAGGGTCCATTAGATATTCTTGGATTCCATCATTTAAAGATTGAATTATACAAAGGCGTTATTGGAGAAGTTAACGTACACATTAAGAGCAAAGGAGAGTAATATGCCAACAAAAAAGAATCAAGCTGATTTGCCATATAACTCTACTGCAGAAAAAGCTGTTTTAGGATCAGCAATGGTCTCTAACAGCGCTCTTTATAATGTCCTTTCTTCTTTAGAAGAGTCAGATTTCTTTGAAGCAAAGCACCAATTAATTTATAGAGCTATTCTTTCATTATTTAATAGAAATACACCAGTTGATGTTCTTACTGTTACTGAAGAATTAACAAATATGAAAGAACTTGAAGTTGCTGGTGGTGTCAATTATTTACAAACTTGTACAGAGTCTGTTGTTTCTATCAGTGCTTTAGAAAGCTATGTTGATATTGTTTTAAATCAATCTGTTTTAAGAAAGTTAATTTTATCTGTTCGTGATATTAATGATTCATATTTAAGCGAAGATATCGACGATGTTAATGACTTTATTTTAAGAAGCCAAGAAAAAATCGCAAACGCTGTCGCTAGAGCAAAAGTTGATACATTCAAAACTAGTAAAACTGTTGCAGAGACTGTAGAAAAAGAAATCTATGCTGCAAAGAATAACAATAATGGTAGTTTAGTCGGTATTCCTTCTGGCTATCCAAAACTTGATGCAATTACTCAAGGTTTCCAAAAAAGTGGCATGTACATCGTTGCTGCTAGACCTAACGTTGGTAAAACTGCCCTTGCTTTAAATTTCGCATTTAATGCTGCAAGAGATTACCACATTCCAGTAGCTATTTTCTCACTCGAAATGGATGCTGAACTTTTAATCAAACGTTTAATCGGTGTCGCTTCTAACGTTAACTTAACTAATGTTTCTTCAGGAAATATTATGGGTAACGATAGAATGAAAGTTTCTTCTGCAATTAAAGAAATTTCAAACTGCAATATTTATATTGATGACTCTAGTAACTTAAAGTTAATGGATATTATCGCTAAAGCTAGAAAATTACAAGCAAGCGTTCCTGATTTAGGAATGATTATTATCGACTACTTAGGTTTAGTTCAAACTGCTACTAATGGAAAAAATCCTGACTCAAGACAAGAAGAAGTTAGAAAGATTTCTCTTGCTCTCAAGGGTTTAGCAAGAGAATTAAAACTCCCTGTCATCGTTGTTTCTCAATTATCTCGTGATGTTGAAAAACGTGGTGATAACAAACGTCCAATGCTTTCAGACTTAAGAGATTCTGGTAACATCGAACAAGATGCTGACTTAGTTATGCTCTTATATCGTGAAGACTATTACAAAGGACAAAAAGGTGGCGTCTCATCTCAAAATAAAAAAGTAAAAGATATGACAGATAGTGAAAAATTTGAAGTCATTAAGAGTATGAACCCAAAAAACGAAAACGATCCTACTGCAAATATTTCTTATGTAGAAATCAATGTTGCTAAGAACCGTAATGGTTCTACTGGTCAATGTGGTTTATTCTTCTATAGAAGTTTTGGTAGATTTGACTCACCAAGTGAAGAGTGGGAAAGACAAATTAGAGAACTCAACGACGAGATGAATTCAAAATAATGTATTTTCATAACATCGCATCCGGAAGTAAAGGCAACGCAACAATAGTTGTTTCAAATAAAACTGTAATACTCATTGATATGGGTATTTCTTTTGTCTCCCTAGAAGAGGGTATGAAAGAAGTTGGATTAACTCCAAATGAGATTGACGCAGCTATTTTTACTCACGATCATAGCGATCATTATAGAGGTTTAAAATTCCTAAAAACTAAGAAGTGTTACGCTCTTGAAGGAACACTTACTCCGTTATGCAATGTATGTAATTTGTTCGAACCATTTGAGATTAAAGATATTAAGATTACGCCTTTATTAACTTCTCATGATGCAACTAATCCATGTGGATATATGCTTGAAAGCGGAGATGAAAAGTTAGTATATATGACTGATACTGGTATGTTTATGGAAGAAAATCTTAATTATTGTAAGAATCCAGACTACTTAGTTATTGAAAGTAATCACGATATTCAAATGCTTATGCTCACACATAGACCACAATTATTAAAAGATAGAATTATGTCCGAACATGGACATTTATGTAATGAAGATAGTGCGTATGCTTCATTAGACATAATCGGACCTAAGACAAAAGAGATTTATTTAGCCCATCTTAGTGAAGAAGCTAACACTCCTGAAAAAGCGCTTGAAGCATATGAACATATTTTTAAAGAACACGATGTTAGCCCTGATATAACGATTAAATGTTTACATCAATGGCACTCCACAACAGGAGGTAAGTATGAAAATTAAGATTTATTGTATTGGTAAAATTAAAGAAACTTACCTTAAATTAGGAATCGAAGAGTATAAGAAAAGAATTTCTGCTTATTCTCAAATCGAAATTATTGAAGTAGCGGATGAGCCAGTAAAAGATAATCCATCAAAAGCAGAAATTGAGATTGTTAAAGATAAGGAATGCGCAAAAGTTTTAAAATTATTGAAGCCAAGTGACTATTTAGTCACCCTAGATTTAACAAAAAATCAACCTAACTCAATGGAGTTTGCAAACTTCTTAAGTAAGGGATTTGAGAAAGGTGGCTCACAAATTTCTTTCGTTATTGGAGGAAGTTATGGGCTCTCAAGTGAGATTAAGTCTCGAGCTAATGATACAATTTGTTTAAGCAATATGACCTTTTTACATCAGATGACAAGATTAATTTTACTTGAACAAATCTATAGAGCATTTAAGATAAATAATAACGAGGTATACCACAAATGATTGAATATGAAGAATTTGCAAATTTAACAAAAGTCGAAGATAAAGAAAATCCATTCTGTGCGAAGTTCGCATATCCAACCGGAGAAACATTCTATATCGAACCAGTTTTCTTAACTCAACTTCATGGCTTTAGAGATCACTATAAGGATAGATATCCAGAAATCTTAGCTAGAATTGAAGCTATCGTTAAGAAAAATAAAAGAGTGGTTTTCACTGGCAACTTCGAATGCCCTCAAACTGAGGTAGAAGATTATATCTTCTTAGAAATTACCGACGTTACCGACCCACTCCAAATCTACGTGGAAGATAAATCACGTGGTAGTGATTACGGAGACTAAGTATTAAAAAGGAATGCAATCGCATTCCTATTTTTTTGATTTTCTTTCAAGGATAGTTTTATATCCGCCCTCACCGTATCTAACGCATTTTGAGACTCTTGATAAAGTCGCACTTGAAATGTTTGTTTTTTCAATGACTTCGATGAAAGTTTTATTTTCAAGAAGCATCTTAGCGGCTTTAACTCTCGCGACCATCGATTCTAATTCTTTTAGTGTGCATAAATCATCGAAGAACAACGCACATTCATCAAGATCTTTGAGTTTTAAGATTTGCTCGTACAATTCGTTAAATTTAGTTTTGTCCATATCAACTCTCCTTGTTGTTTGAACCTAAGAAATTTTTAATGTCCTCGTTTTTTGGATTAATGAGAATTTCTTCTACGTTTCCGTTATCTAGAACTTTACCTTTCTTCAAGAAATATACTTTATCAGCGACATCTTTAGCAAAGCTAATATCGTGAGTAATTATTAATACTGTGTAGCCTTCTTGTTTTAATTCCTTAATGAGCTTAGAAATTTCGATAGTGGTTTTTGGATCTAACGCACTAGTCGGTTCATCAAAGCATAAAATACTCGGCTTGAGTGCAAGTGCTCTAGCAATTGCAACTCTTTGACATTGACCTCCGGAAAGCTCAAAAGGATAGTTATTAGCTTTATCTTTTAAGCCTATTTTTTCCAAGAGTTCGAATGAAATAGTATTACATTCTTGTTGTTTTGATTTTAGCACCTTTTGTTTCTTTGTAAAACTTAATTTATTTAAGCTTCTTTTATACATGGACATTAGAGGAATTGTTATGTTTTCTAAGACAGTATATTGTGGGAATAAATTGAAGTTTTGAAAGATTAAACCAAAGTTGTTATTCTTTGAACAATCTATTTCTTTTCCATCAATAATTACAAAACCAGAATTGATATCGGTTAAGCCATTTAAGCATCTTAATAATGTGGTTTTTCCATTACCAGATTCTCCGATAATCACTGAGATTTCACCTTTATTCATTTCCATGGAGAGATCATCTAAAACTATTTGGTCTCCATATTTTTTAGTTAGATTTTTAATTTCAAAGTAACTCATAATTAGACCTCATAGTAAGATAACTTCTTTTCTAACTTTGTTAATAAGACAGTTAGAATGAAAGTAAATATTAAATAGAACGCACCTGCATATAGAAGTGGAGTCAAAACAACATATTGATTAACAGCGTGATTTGCAGAACTTAATAATTCAACTACACCTAAGATTTGAGCAAGTGAAGTATCTTTTACTAAAGTAATTACTTCGTTACTCATCGGAGGGACAATTCTTTTAATAACTTGTGGCAAAATGATTTTGAAAAAAGTCTCAGATTTAGTTAAGTTTAAGACTTTTGCAGCTTCATATTGGCCTTTATTAATTGATTCAAAACCCGCTCTATAGATTTCCGCAAAATAGCAAGCATAGTTAAAAACAAATGCAATTGAAACGAATACGAATAGTAATTGCGAAATAGTTATATTAAAGAAACTTGCTATTTCTTTATTCATAGCATTAAAGAGAAGCATTGGTAAAAAACTAACCAACAATATTTGGAGCATAAGTGGAGTCCCTCTTATAACCCAAATGATTCCCTTAAATAAATATGAAAGCGGCTTAAATTTAGACTTTGCTAAAAGGTAGATAATCATTCCTAAAGGAATAGACAACACCAAAGTTATGACAAAAAGTAAAATGGTGTATAAAAACCCATTTCCTAATTGACTAAGAATATCTAATGTTGGTCCCATTATTTACCCATCGCTACATCTTCACCAGCAGAACCAGCTTCGACACCGATGATTGCGTCTTTTAATGATTCGACTGTTTTATATTTGTTGATGTCTGCTTTCTTAACGACAGCAACTTGAGAGTTATTTAAATAAGGAATAGAGATAGCCATGTTAGCTTGTCTTTCTTCTGTAATTGTTAAACCATTCCAAATTAAATCGATTGTGCCATTAGTTAATAAGACTTCTTTTGAATCCCAATCGATTTCTTTAAATTCTAATGTAAGAGAAGTGTTGTAAGTAGTATTCAAATAAGAAGTAACTGCTCTTGCTAATTCAATATCGTAACCAGTAAATCTTTCGCCTGAATAGTTGACGCTATCTTCATAAGCAATAGGCGCGAATACTGTATAACCGATAATAATTTTTCCTGAATTGACAATTGAGTTCCAACTATTATCTGTACCTTTTGCAGTGTATGAAGTAGTGGAATTAATTGCTAGTGATGAAGTAACTCCAAAGAAATTAGAAATTTCTGTCATTTTGTTGCTAGCAAATGTGCCAAGTAAACCTTCATTGATTTTATCCATGAAAGCAATATCGTTTTTTCTACCTGCAATACCATATTGCTCGGTAGCTAAGGTTAAGTCAGGAGCGATTGCTAAATCGCTTGAGTAATCTCCTTTTGAAGTGTAATAACCCGCCATGATTGAGTCGATGATAGCAACATCGATTGTTCCTGCCTTTAATTGTGTTAAACAGTCCAGTTGATAATCTAATAAGACTATTTCTTTTCCAATACCATTGTCTTTGCCACACGCAGTAAGCATTAATGCGCTAAGTACGAGTGTGCCGATTCTTTTTGTATTTTTCATATTTTCATTCTCCTTCACTTTAGTTCGCTAAAGTATTTAACACGCATATATTATGCTTTAGCACTTTAGCGTTGTAAAGTAGAATGCACCGAAAATATAAAAAAACCAGAAACACGAAATTTCTGGCTTTCTACTATATATCCTTATTATTAATATGTAGGTCTCAATTCCTTCATTGTTAACCACATTGTTCTCATAGCGATTAACATGACGTATAACATCATTGCGTTACCTGGGAAGATGAAGCCTAAGATTAATCCGAGTAAACCTGGACAGAAGCTTGTCCACATACCGATCTTCATGCAAGTCCAGAAGTTCAAGTAGTTGTTTGGATTATTTTTGCCTCTAGACATTAAGAAGATCATTAACATCATGAAGAAGTTAACAGCAGTGTAAACTCCTAAATAAATTAATGAACCAAGCCACATTTGTTTAGATTTAGCAGTTTCATAAGTATCATCAATAAGTGTTTTTAAATTGTTTACAGCTGTAATTCTATTTTCTGCGTTGTCTTTGCTGAAAGAAGAACCACATAAATATGTTTTTAAGTTTCCATCAGCTAAGTCTAAGCAATTCATATCAGCTAAAACCATCATTGATGTTTTCTTAGTAGTTGAGTTTGATGCGTAGATATCAAGGAAGAAAGTGTTCTTGAAGAAATAAATTGATGAAGGTGTGTAGCCTTCTTCGTTAACGCCTACAGGAACGACTGTACCTTTCTTATAGACGATTGATTCTTTAGCAGTGATGAATTTGTTGATTTCATCTTCGTTAGTGAGATTAGAGAAGTAAACTCTTAAATCGTATTGGTCTTTAGTGACGCCACTAGTAGCGACATAACCGCCAATTAATGTTTCGTCATCACTAGAATATGCTGTGTTTGGAGACCAATCAATTGTCTTTTCAGTATTATTAAAAGTTAATGCGCCATTGAGATCATAAATAGCAGCACCGAATGTTTTGTCTAAACCAAGACCATATTCAGCAGTCTTCATGAAAGAAGTGCCGTTAGTCTTTGCGGCATTGACAAAAAGAGGAACGATTGGAAGTAAAAGACCAAGGACGAACATGACAACGCCAATCCACCATGGTGAAAACTTAGCTCCATCGATTGCAGAAGCGTTATTAATTAAAGATCCAAATACTCTTTTTACTGATTCGTTTTTTGCTTTTTTTGCCATACTTTTACCTCGGGGTATTATTCTATCTTATAATAATGGTTATTTTCAATAATAATTATTAAACCTCTTATTTTACTATTGAGAAATATTTGCAAATATGTAATTATATTTGAGCATTAATGGGGTCGTCTTGGTTTCGACAGGGACGTACCGGGCTTTAACTGCAGCGGTTGGTAACCATAAACCAAAACAAAAATAACTGACAACAGTTATATGAGAGCTCCTAGAGCTCAATCTCTCTGTTTAGCATAGTCTACCCGACGTTAGGGACCGGCCACAGGGTCGGACAGAGTGCCTCTCAAGGTTCTAATCTTTCCACGCTTGAGTAAGGTATCATACCAGAAAGATAGTTATGTACAGGAGGCATGCTAGTGCATAGCGAAATTGAGTTTGTCTCGGATAGCAAGTGAGTCAATATACTAAAGCTATCTTAAATTCAAATATTGTCTAAGCTGTAGACGTTATTGAAAGGCCTTCTCTGGACAGGGGTTCAACTCTCCTCGGCTCCACCA
>JAKSHZ010000129.1 GCA_024399115.1 Bacilli bacterium | reverse complement strand
AAAAAATAATAAAAAATAGTTGACAGCTGACATAAAATGTGCGGCCGCCTTCCTGATGCTAAAAAACGAAGTTTTCAGGAAGGCGGCCCTTGTAATTAGAAATCATTTTTTCGTTACAAGGAGTACACCGATATGTCTAAAAAATCCAGAATTACTATTACACCAAACTCTGTAAAGAGCGGTCTCTTCGATGTGATCAGCTTCCTCAGCTCAAACATTTCAGATTATGTCAAAAACCCGGATAAGGATATGACCCGTCACCGTGTGTTTGACTTAAAAACCATTCTTTCCATAATGATGGGCTTTTCCTCCCACAGACTGAAAACAGAGCTGATAGAGTTTTTTGGGATTGATGCTGATCATATCCCCACATCTTCAGCCCTTACCCAACAGCGTGGCAAACTTCAGATCTCTCTTTTTGAGGATTTCCTTACCCGTTTTAATCAGAAATTTCCCTTTACAAAGGTTTTTAATGGTTATCATCTTCTTGCTGTTGACGGATCTGACGAGAACCTTCCTACAGATTCGTCAGATTCAGAATACCGAATGAAAATGACTCGTAGTGACGACTGTTATTATCAGGCACACCTGAATGCCATGTTTGACATTAATGAGAACCGTTACACCGATCTGGTCATCCAGTCACGTCCCAGCATGAATGAAAACAAGGCTTTTTGCACAATGGTTGACAGAAATATCATTCCCGGTCCTTGTATCTTTATTGCGGACAGAGGATATGCTACCTTTAATAACATTGCCCATGTGCTTGAAGCCAAACAGTTTTTCCTGATACGTGTCAAAAGTCCGGCTTCATCCGGTAGTTTTCTCAAGTGGCTTATTGAACCCGGATGTGAAACTGACAAGATGGTTCATTTCGGTGTTACCTATTCACGTAACAAGATATATACAGAGCATCCCCAGCAATACAAAAAGCTCAAAAAGGACAGGACCTTTGATTTTATTCCGGATTCAGACACCACAAGCGTTTATTACATGGATTTCCGCTGTGTCTGCATCAGGCTTGAAAGCGGGGAATATGAATATCTGGTCACCAATCTCCCCAGTGAGGACTTTGACACGAATGATCTTAAAGAACTGTATCATTTAAGATGGGGAATTGAAACCTCCTTTCGAAGCCTGAAGTATGCACTTTCACTGTCATATCTGCATTCAAAAAAACGTGAGAACATCCTGCAGGAAATCTATACAAAACTAGTTATGTATAATTTCACTTCCCTGATACACAGCTGTGCACAGGAAGAGTACAGACCATCCCAGGATAAAAAACATGAGTATAAAGTGGCTTTTGACAATGCGTTTGCGGTGACAAAGGAGTTCCTTACAAAGCAGGTTTCAGATGCAAAAATAAAAAACCTGCTGTTTAGGAACACTTCCAGAGTAACCACAAACCAAAAGCATCCCCGGAAAGTAAGGTCTCAATCAAACAATCCATTAAACAGCAGGGCATAAAATAAACTCTTTTATTATACATTTTTTTCAGGCAGATGTAAATCTGTCTTATTTGCGTGTTCAAAAAAAGTTCTTTGCTGTTTTTGCAATGTTAAACCACTCAAAAGTAGAAATAATATTTTTTTCTCAGTGTATTATGTCAATTTTTATCAACACGAAAACCTTAACTTAACGTTATTG
>JAKSHZ010000128.1 GCA_024399115.1 Bacilli bacterium | reverse complement strand
CGCCTTCTGAGGCAAAGGTATCAGAACTTACAGAACTTAATGGATTTGCGATGGGATGCCCTGCAATGGGATGTGAAGTGCTTGAAGAAACAGAAATGGAACCTTTTGTTTCAGAGGTTGAAAGCATCATAAAGGAAAAAAAGATTGTTTTATTTGGATCATATGGATGGGGTGATGGTCAATGGATGAGAGATTGGGAAGATAGAATGAAATCTGCAGGTGCAATTATCTTTGGAGGCGAGGGAATAATTGCTCATGAAATGCCGCAAGATGATGACATAGAACGTTGCAAAGATATAGGAAAACAATTAGCGGAGTTGTAAGTTATGAGTTTCGAAGAAAGCTTAGTATGTCATGCGGCACCTACTTTGGCCAGTATAAAAATTGCTAATTTGTATAGCTTTAAATTCTCTAATGTTGCAGAGTGCAAAATGACGATTCAACATTTTAATTCTCTTATGAATCCTAAGGGCATACATATTGAGCTTCTTAAGGATTCGGAAGATTTTTATCTGATCTATGTATATAGAAAATCTCATTTGCAGAAGAAACTACAGGATACTGATGTCCAAATGTTTCTAGCTGAGTATGGCTATCCAGTCAGATGCAATATAGAAAAATATCTAAGTGTTCTGAAGATGAGATTAAAAACGAATGAAGACTTTCCTCATGAAATAGGTTTGCTGTTAGGATATCCTTTGGCAGATGTTAAAGCTTTTATAGAGACAAAGGGTAAAAACTGTATAGCATGTGGTGACTGGAAAGTATATGGAGACGAAGAGTCAGCAAAATGCTTATTTTGCAAATATAAACACTGTAGAGATGTGTATATGTCTGTTTATGGTGCTGGCAGAAAATTTGTTGACATGTTAGTTAGTGCATAGAGAGGTAAGAAGGATGGATGTTTCTATCAGGAAAATTATAAGAAAATTAAAAGGTGTATCAATTGTGGTTATTGCATGTGTAGTACTTTTGTTGCTTGAATGTGTATGAAAAAGTGAAGGCTGAGCCTAGGCTCAGCCTTTTGCATTTAGATTATTTTAGGCAATGCCTTTTTAATGCTTCAAAAGTTTCTTCGCTTATATCATGTTCAATTCTGCAAGCATCTTCCATAGCAACTTTTTCATTAACACCAATTTTAATTAGACATTCAGCCAGCAAAGTATGGCGTTCTAATACTTTTTCAGCTTTTTCAAGACCAGAATCAGTTAACTCAATATAACCAACTTCATCCATAGTAATAAGATTTTTTTCGCGAAGTCCTTTCATTGCAACGCTTACGCTTGCCTTTGTATATCCTAGTTCTCCTACTACATCAATAGAACGTACCTTACCCTTCTTCCTGCTAAGTATGAGAATAGTTTCTAAATAATCTTCCATGGACTCTTCTGATTTGTGCTTTATATAACTCATTGAACGCTCCTTTTTTATAGTGGACTCAAAAAACTAACGGATTTCTTCATTTAATTAAGAATTGCATAGCTACTCTTAATTAATATAACAGTTTTGGTTTGATATGACAAACTAAAATTAATAATTAGTATTGACAAACTAAGTTAGAAATACTAAACTATCAACAGTTAGGAACATCTAACAAGATTAGAGAAAACTAATACAATTAGAAGAAACTAACACATTTAATAAGAAAGGCGTGCACAATGAATTTAACAGAGGCAAT
>JAKSHZ010000127.1 GCA_024399115.1 Bacilli bacterium | reverse complement strand
CAATGTCATTAACTTTAGAAAAATGGGTATGGTTATTCATGAGTGAACATACCCATTTTTTTATTTGCTGATAAGATTCATTATTTATGGGCGCAGTATCCCCTTTAGCTTATAAACACCATATGGACAGGGCACAGTCAGAAACTTCTTTTATGTGTGTTTGAAAAATTACTGGCTAACTGTCCCCTGGTTCGATGATAATGCCGATCGGGTCTTATTGGAACCACGTTTGAACTGATCTCATTATATAACGCTTGCATCAGGGATGCCTTTTTGGACGCATCTTGTTCTAAAAGGATATATATCATATCACTTTTCAAGAGTCCGATGCTTATATTTCTATTAAGTTGCATCGTGTGCTTATAATCTTTTTTCAGATGTTCACTGTTTTGTTCCTCTATATCACAGATGATATCTTCTGCAAGATTACTTACATAAATCGTACTATTAATATCCTGTTCCAGAAGCGTTGGCTTTACTCCTGTAAAATTCTCGATTTTCAACCTGTCTTTTAGTACTTCATAAGCGGTCTCAATTCCCCAGCGCATGTGATATATTTCACCAAACTTCTCCTGCGGAAATTTATCGCGTGGAAGATTTGTAGCAAGCACCTCGGATGTACCATCTTCGAGAGTTACCGTTACTAATCGCAAAAGAAATGAATCTCTGCTCATCATGATAGCTTCTTCTTTTTTGCCGATATAGTTTCTTCTTCTGGATTTAGTCAGTTCGATTTTAACGTCCTCATCACTGGATTTCAGTTTTTGTTGTTCAGCTTTATAATCACTGGATTTCAAACGGGCAACAAAGTAGATTCCTGTATCGATGAATTGTAGAAATGCCGGAGTTGAAGGATATCCACGGTCCATAATCACCATAAACGGATATCTATTACCGATTGTTTCCTGTACATTTGCAATCTGTTCCTGAGCGATTCGCATTTCGTCAAATTTCACCTGATTTATACTGCTATCTAATATGAAGCGATTTAACACATCATACAAACAGCCAAGACCTATCTGTGCGCGAAGTTTTCCGCCACGCTTAGAGGCATTACCATACTTTTCTACCGTTTCTGGAGTTGTAGGTATATTTATATCAGATCCATCCGCTGCAAGAACCAAATATCCTTCATAGGTATATGGCTCAATTTCTGGATCAGAGTAGAAATTTTTATTATGCGATTGATAAAGATATTTGAAAGCATCTGGATTCAACTTCATTCGTTGCTTTAAATATCCTGGTTTTGATATTTCAATTCCCGGGTGAGATATTTTCATATAATTTCGCAGCTCCAATTTAAGAGTAAGACCTTTTCTATTGATCATAGAATATATGAGATCTTCCACAGGCATTTTTCTCCTTCTGACAAGTATATTGGTATTTCCATTACGGCATACATCCAAAAAGGAATCTGACAATATATTCGCTTGATCTTTCAGAAAACGATTCTGTGATTTTCTCACTACAGGCCTCCCAGATTAATCACTCGTCATCATAAACAAGACGAGGCTTCTTCTTAGCATAGGCTGCTTTAAGATAAGGAATCTGATCCTCTGTTACTGCACCAAGATTCGCTTTAACTTTCTGTACAACCTTGCCGTTAATACGTTTGTTCTCAACAAGGCTGGCATAATAATATTTCGCTCCGTTATATTCTTTTGTAAGTATTTTTATAAACATGCCACACCTCG
>JAKSHZ010000126.1 GCA_024399115.1 Bacilli bacterium | reverse complement strand
CTCATTATTATCGCTCCTTCTCAACAGTTTTCGTGTGGCATTTTCAATGAAGCCAAGATAATGTTTTCGTGTTGTTTTGCATACTCTTCTAATGCAGGCGAAAAGCCGTTTTTGCTGAAAATACAGAAATATTCTTTTCGAAATTCTTTGTTCCAAGTAACACTATTTGCTTTTTCTTTTAGAGCTTCTAATACGTCCATTCCTTTTGGATTCTTTGAATATTTACATTCCCCGAACAAAATATCTGTTCCAACAGAATCATAGGCAACAATATCTATTTCTATGTCTCGATTTCCCCACCATCTGCCGACGCGGTTAAAAGTGCATTTATCTCCAAGAAAATCCCATATTTTTTCTCTACATATATCTTCATATACATAGGAAACATGGTTTTCAATAAAAGACTGCTTGATTTTGCTAATAACAAACTCGTCCCGGTCTGCTTCCAATAAGCTTCTATAGGGATAAACAAATTGAAACCAAAACTTAATGAAATTATCTTTTATGAAATATAGTCCCATTTTACTTTTTTCCGGATTTTCTTCAGTGATTGGAACCTGTCTTTCCAACAAATCCAGATCTGTTAGTACACTTAAATATTTGCTCAGACTGGTTTGCGGCTGATTAAGTGCTGTTGCGATTTTACCAAGCTTATGCTGACCGCCTGCAATTACCTTCAGAATTGAAAAATAACTTCCAATTTCGGATACTTCCTTTTGCAATAAGAACTCCGGCTCTGCGTATAAAAAGGCATTACGAGATAATACATTTTTTCTGATTGCTTCATAGATGTCTGTATCTGATTCGAAAAGTTCAACGTATTTTGGAACACCTCCGGTTACAGCGAACCGTTCTATCTGCTGTTCTTCGCTGTATGATTCGTCAAACTCGTGATAATACTTGAACGCGATTTGCTTTAACTTGATTTGAGCTGTTCTTCTACCATACAAAGGGCTATCATAGTTTAATACCTGAGAAGTCATCATATTGATAAGCGAACCGCAGAGAATTAACATTACATTGCTTTTGCACAAGATTTTGTCCCAAATACCCATCATTACGGACGGAAAAGACTTATTCGCTTTACCAAGATACTGAAACTCATCAATAACCAGAATTAAACGTTCGGAAGGATTCTCTCTATTCTGTACCACTGAAAAAATGTCTTCCCATCTATTCACGGAGGCATTCAAGAGAAGCGTGTTATCAAAATGATTTCCGACAATATTTTTGAAATTTTCTCGATTTTCATTTTCGCCTTCTTCAGTTGCCAAAAAATAAATAGCATTTTTCCCTTTGCAAAAATGGTTAATAAGTGCCGTTTTCCCAACTCTTCTACGTCCATACACCACAACGAAAGAGGATTCCTCACGGCAAAATTCTTTCTCTAGTGTTTCTAGCTCTTTTGTTCTATCGACAAATTTCTCCATATAATCACCTCTTATATCATTATACTTCATATTATTATAATTTCAAGTATAATAATTTATCGTGAATCAGGCGTAATTCTTTAAGGTTAAAGTAAAACCAAATTTTTATTCTTTAAGTCTGGGTATAGACGAATGGATGAAAAGCGGGATGCAAGAACCACCGGATGAGTTAGCATTTCTAATGAAAAACCTAATGCCACAATAGCATTAGGTTTTTCAATTAAGTTTCAATTTGACGCTGCAACTACATATTGTTTTTCATAAATATTCTTTGCT
>JAKSHZ010000125.1 GCA_024399115.1 Bacilli bacterium | reverse complement strand
GGACAATCAATATTGTTATTGAGTTTTATTGTCTCCATCTTATTTTCCTCCTAATATGTTGATGCCTCAGAACTCTCTAATTTCCAGTATCCGCTTTCTTTAACAAGAGTAAAATCTCCTCGTAACTTCCATGTATGCCTGCCTCCACCGTAGACAGCCGCATTCACTCTACTTTTTCCAACCATAGTAGCTCTATCACCATCTATTTTCACAATGATTTCATCATGCTCCGCAGAAAAATAATTCAACTCTCCATTTTGAACAGATTGGAAGAAGCTTTCCTTAGACTGCCTCATTCCTGTCATATGCATAAGCGTATAATCTTCTATCATTATTTCACTCATACCTTGTATATCTTTATTTATCATACAGTCCCAATATTCTCGGTATAATTGTTCGATTAATTGCTCATCCATAGGCTATTCCTTCTGCTCACTTGGATCCAGATACTTGATTACCTTTGCAGGTACACCACCTACAACTGCATAATCAGGAACATCCTTTGTAACAACAGCCCCAGCTCCAACTACAGCATATTTTCCAATTGTCACGCCTGGACATATCGTAACATTCATTCCAATCCATGCATTCTTTCCAACAGTTACCTTTCCATATGTGTAGGTGGTATGTCTTTCATTCATGTCATGATTAATAGTTGCTATTCTAAGACCAGGTGCTGCCATACATCCGTCTTCAAATTCAATTCCACCAGATGCTGATAAAATGGCTGAATGATTAATAAATACGCCTTTTCCAAATGTCACCCTATTTCCAAAATCACAAATAAATGGAGTAAGAATTCTTACATTATCTAATTTTCTATCAAACAATTCCTCAAGATATGAAACATATGTAGAATCATCTGGCATACAGGCATTTGCTTTAGCACAAAGTGTTCTGGCTCTCATCATCTCATCTACTGCATCCTTAAAATATGCTTCTCTCACATCTGTAGGACCACCCTGATCCATAAGTTCATATACATATCCTTTTTCGTAATCCATCGTGCTCACTCCTTACATTATTCCGCTATTTTTAAGCCATTTCTCTACAGTAGCTTTCGAATTAGCTGCCTGACTTCCTGTTATAGGTAGTCCCTTCTTAAGACTTGCACCTTTTGCATATTTTCTAATATCGCTTTCACTCGAACCCATACCACTTCCTTCATTAGTACATAATGGAAGAATTGTTTTTCCAGTAAAATCATAAGCCTCAAGGAAGGTAGCCACCGCCATTGGAATAGTTCCCCAGTAGTTAGGATATGCAAGAATAATTGTGTCATACTGATTAATACTATCTGGCATGCTTACAAGCTCAGGTCGTGCGTTTTCTTTTAAATCCTTCTTAGCCTCATCAATACAAGTCATATACTGTGCTGAATAAGGCTGCTTCATTTCAATCTTAAATGTGTCTGCCTCAATTAATTCGCTTATCTTTCCACATACAACCTCAGTATTACCTACTTCGATATAGCGCATTGCTCCACCAAAATAGTTCTCGTCTGCTCTTGAAAAAAATGCCACTAAAACTGCCATTACAAAATCTCTCCCTTCTTAGTCCAGGTAAGCTTACCTGTTTTGATTGCTTCTTCATAGCGTTCAATCTTGTATGAAAGTCTACCCATAGTTTCTTCAATCTGCTCTTTTTGCCTAGCTAATACTTCCATCTGTGAGTTAAGCAATTCAAGTCTTGCCGGAATTGTCTCAT
>JAKSHZ010000124.1 GCA_024399115.1 Bacilli bacterium | reverse complement strand
TATTATTACAGACATAAATAAAAAGAAAGAGCACGTTAAGTGTAAGGTGGAGAAATGGAAATTAGATAGTTTGGTTTAAGTTAACACGTTGATTTTTAGGTCCTGCTGATAGTGGGCTGTTGTGTACGCTTAAATTAGATTATCGCATCCGTTTTATCTCTACTTTATCGTTAAGATATATAGAGTTTATTTTTGCGGGTCTATTTTGCGTATGCAGGATAGGCCTTTTTTGTTTGGCAGGCGAAGGAGGTATATATGGCACAAATAAATGTAAATAATCTCACCTTCGCGTATGAAGGAAGTTTGGATAATGTTTTTGAAAATACATCTTTTACGGTTGATACAAATTGGAGGTTAGGCTTTATCGGAAGAAATGGTAAGGGAAAAACCACCTTCCTCAATTTACTAATGGGAAAGTATGAGTATAATGGAAGTATCAGCACTACGACTGTATTTGATTACTTCCCATATGTTACCTTACCTGGTGATATGGCAAAACCTGCATATGAACTTATGGAAAATTGGAAGCCTGGGTTGGAGGATTGGAAGGTCATGTATGAACTTCCAAAACTGGCGGTTGATGCAGAACTTTTATATCGTCCTTTTAATACTTTGAGTTTTGGAGAGCGTACTAAAATAATGCTGGCGGTGCTATTTTCCGGTGAAAATGATTTTTTGTTGATTGATGAACCCACAAATCATTTGGATAAAGAGGCCAGAGAAATAGTAAAAAATTATCTTAAAACCAAGAAGGGTTTTATTCTGGTATCGCATGACAGAGATGTGCTTGACGCATGCATTGACCATGTGCTGGTTCTTAATCGTGCTTCCATCGAAATTCAGGCAGGTAACTTCAGTTCCTGGTGGGAGAATAAAGAAAAGGCAGATATCAATGCCAGAGCCGAGAATGAAAAGCACATTAAAGAAATTGGAAAACTTGAGGCGGCAGCTGACAGGGCGAGTAGATGGGCAGAAAAAAATGAGAATACCAAGATAGGATTTGATCCAATTAAAGAGCATGACAGATTTTTGGATACCAGATGTTTTATTGGCGCCAAAACCAAGAAAATGCAAAAGCGAGTGAAGGCTTACGAAGGAAGGATTAATAGGGAAATTGAGGAAAAAGAGGGACTTCTTAATGATATCGAAGAAGTGACCGACCTTAAACTTATGCCACTAAAGTATCACAAAGAACGTTTGGCATTTGGACGGGATTATTCGCTTAAATATAAGGATGCAGATGAATGTGTATTTAATAGTCTGACGTTTGAAATTAATAATGGCGATCGTGTGGTTATTGATGGCGAGAACGGATCCGGCAAATCAAGTCTGATCAAAGCCATTTTGGATATGAGTTGCAAAGCAGCAAAAGAGACTTTGAATTATGAATGGGAAGGAATCCTTGAAATTCCCGGAAACCTCATTATTTCTTATATTAACCAGGATACATCTTACTTAAAGGGCTTTCTTAAGGATTACTGTGAATCAGAATGTCTTGATTACACACTTCTTTTGTCATTACTCCGTCAATTGGGTTTTGAGAGAGTCCAGTTTGCAAAGCCTATGGAACAGTATTCAGAGGGGCAGAAGAAAAAAGTCTTAATAGCGGCAAGTTTACTCACATCAGCACACCTATATATCTGGGATGAGCCCCTTAATTATATAGATGTATTTACGAGAATGCAGGTAGAGAAACTTATTGAAACTTATAAACCGACTATGCTT
>JAKSHZ010000123.1 GCA_024399115.1 Bacilli bacterium | reverse complement strand
CCCAAACCCCAAACCCCAAACCCCAAACCCCAAACCCCAAACCCCTAAAATATTTGATCTAAAACGTTACGTGTATTAAAAACACCATAAACTAAATTTTAATTTTAGAAAAAAATAATAAATGAGATAATAGATAGTATTATTAATAATATTAGGTATCTTTTATTGTGAGGAGATAAAGAACCCATGGGGAGAGAATGTGAAGGACGGAATATTAGAGTTGACCGACGACACATTTGACGCCTTTGCCGAGAAGAACAAGTTCTTCTTTGTGAAGTTTTACGCTCCCTGGTGCGGACACTGCAAAGCAATGGCCCCAGAGTATGTTAAGTTAAGCGAGAAGATGATCAAGGAGAACGGCATACCAATAGTCCAAGTAGATGCAACCGCCCAAAAGAAATTAAGTGAAGAGTTCAAGATTGAGGGATTCCCAACATTGAAGTTAATAATAGACAAGAAGCCAGTTGACTATAATGGATAGAGAAAGATGGAAGACATGTACACCTTCATTTAAAAGAAGACTTAAGACCCCGTATAAAAATTAAAGTCAAAGGAAGAGGTCGACAAATTAGAAAAGGAGAAATTAGCCATATTGATATCAGCTAAAGAAGAGAACGAAACTTAGATTGCTGAAGCCAGAAATGCTGCTTATGCATTTGACGATATCTCACTTTATTACTTCATAGCCAATGACATCTGCGAGAAGAAGTTCTGCGTCGTTTTATACAGAAACTTCGACGACGGCAAGAAGACCTTATAATCAGACAAGCCCATCACCAATGACGAGATCTAGAAGTTCGTCAAGCAATACAAGTACCCATTAGTCATGGAATTCGACCAAGCCGCTGCTGAAAGAATATTCGGCGAAGAATTAACATTTATCGCTTTGTTCACTGACGACGAAAAAGAAACAGACAACTACAAGGCCTTCAAAGCTGTCGCCGCTAAGAGAAGCTCAGAAATGGTATTCACTAGATCCAAAATCTCAAAGGACTTAGGAGAAAAGTTATGCGAATTTATCGGCATCACAGAAAAGAAAGACACCCTCAGAATAATTCAATTCTCTTAAGGTGAATTAAAGAAGTTCGCTCTTGAATAAGAAAAGTACACTTAAGAAGACATCGAAAAGTTCATGAACGACTTTAAGGACAACAAGATTTAACCTTATTACAAGTCTGAAGAAATACCAAAGGAAAACAAAGAACCAGTTAAGGTAGTAGTCGGAAAGTCATTCAAGTAAATGGTAACAGAAAGCGGAAAGTATGTCATGCTATTCATCTACGCCCCATGGTGCGGACACTGCAAGAAACTCCACCCAACTTACGAAAAGTTAGCCAAGAACTTAATAGGCAATGAAGATCTTGTATTGACAAAGATGGACGGAACAGCCAACGAAGTAGAAGGAATAAACATCTAAGGCTTCCCCACTGTTAAATTCTACAAGAAAGGTGACCCCACACCAATAGATTATGACGGCGACAGAACCTACGATGACTTCATCAAGTTCTTCGAAAAACATATGGGCAAGAAATTAGTCGTCAAGGAAGAAAAGAAAGAAGAAAAATAAGAAGAAAAAAAAGAAGAAGATCTCTGATTTTGCATATTTCCTTTTATCCTGATCCTTTTTCTAAAAAAAATTATTTTATTTTTTTTCCTAATCCTAAAATTAAAAAAAGAAATATTAGGGGTTTGGGGTTTGGGGTTTGGGGTTTGGGGTTTGGGGTTTGGGGT
>JAKSHZ010000122.1 GCA_024399115.1 Bacilli bacterium | reverse complement strand
ATATGAACAAACAAGTTTGAGTTAAGAATGACAAGTGTAATTTATTTTGTAATTGGGTTGACGACCCTCCAAAAATTGCGGGTCGTTATACTAAACTTCACTCAAAGGTAAAAAACATCCGGCTGAAACAAGTTTGCCACCCTGTATAAAACATGCTCCATCATGTAACGGAGTATCCATTCCAAAAATTGTTACAAGTAAGGCTGATGAAACATCTGCATTCAGTCTGGTTCCGCTCTGTAAAATATTATCAAGTTTTGTATGACGAAGAAAAACTGCAAGCATGCCTCGTTTCTGTTTGGAAAGAGTTTCTGCAGCAATTAAAACAGAGTCTACGTATGTATGTTTTGAACGGGAACCAAAGGCAAACCATTTACTTTGCCCGATTCGTAGAAACAATTTACGAATTTCAGGTTGGAAAATAATTGTAAGGGAAATTACAAGACCTGGAGCAATAATATTCAAAACCCAAAGTAAAGTTTTTAAATCGAGGATTACTGCAATGGCATAAGCAATTGCAACAATTACAACAGTCTTAAGAATCTGAACACTATTTGTTTTTGACATGAAATCATATGCTTTATAAAGCAGGTATGTCATGATAGCAATGTCCAGAAATGGTTTTACAAAATTATAAATGTATGAAAGTTTATCAAATGCGCTCAAAGTATTTATACCTGTAAGTAATTAATAAGTTGATTTAAATAGTATATCTCAACACTTTCAAAGTATCTACACTTTCTTCAACATCATGTACCCGTAAAATTTTTGCACCTTTTTGAACACTAACAATTCCTGCTGCCAAAGTACCGGCAAGCCTTTTATCTGCAGTTTTCATTTCTTGATTTTCTGAAGCGGTCATCAATCCGATACATCTTTTTCGCGACAATGCCATTAAAACTGGATAATTTAGTTCACAAAGTTTATCTGTATTTTTTATAAGATTCAAATCTTTCTCAAAGGTTGTCCCAAAACCAATTCCAGGATCAAGAATAATCTTATCATTTGATATTCCGTGAATATTTGCAAAGTTTACGCGTTTTTTTAAATAATCAATTGCAGAATCAATAGCAGCAATGTTTTTTGTTCCATTTGTTCCGTTTTGACAATCTACTGGACAATTCTGATTATATAGATTCGGATTTTTATTTTTATCTTTTGAAAAATTATTGTTCATTAGAATTACTGAAAGTTCTGTTGATGCCACAAAATCAGCAAGTCGTTCATCAAACTCTAAAGCTGCAACATCATTCAAAACATCTGCTCCAGCTTCGTATGCAGCTTTCATTACTTCATATTTTCTTGTGTCCACAGAAATAACAACATTGCTTTTTTTTCGTATTGCATTGATTACAGGAATAATACGTTTAATTTCTTCAGCACATGAGATTTCTGTAAAGCCTGGTCTTGTGGATTCTCCACCTATATCAATAATATCTGCACCTTGTTTGATTAGTTCAAATGATCTTTCAATTCCGCCTCTGCTGTCTTCATAAACTGAATCAGGAGTTGCATTTACAATTCCCATGACAAAAGCTGGTAATTCAGTTGAAATCTTTTTTGATCCAAATGTTAGAGTTAGCATAAATCTTCTATTGCCTTTTCAATATCAGCTGGAGATAAACCTGCCATTTCAAGGACTTCACTTCTTGTTCCCTGTGAATAGAATTTATCTTCAAATGCAAGAATTTTTGTATTGGTTGACGACCCTCCAAAAATTGCGGGTCGTTATACC
>JAKSHZ010000121.1 GCA_024399115.1 Bacilli bacterium | reverse complement strand
CTGAAGTTTCCCACGCCTAAAAGGAATGGTTGAAATTGCAACTAAGCCTTTATTCTCTTTCATAGGGAACAGGCACTTCGTTCTTTGAAATTATTGAAATAAATCTGAGGATAAAGAACAGATTGTCAATTATTTGTTATATCTTTGTAATGACCAAAAAACAAGATATTATACAAAAATTAAACAATCTGTTATGAATGCAAAATTAAGTCATTTTTCTGAATTATCCGACTTTTTGAGTAAAAAATCTACTGTCTGCAATGATTTTCTGTCATTATTGGACAGATTCAAGCTCGGACAATCACTTCGCAAGCTCAAAATGGAGAAGGAGAAAGGTGCATCGGCATTGGACTTGCTGAAGTACCTGCTTATTTTCCGTCTCTTTGGTCAAAACATTCATCAATCGCTCCATCATCAGTTTGCTCCATTCATCGACGGAGGCAAGAACCAGTTCTACCGTTTCCTTACACGTCCTAAAATGGACTGGCGCAGACTTCTTTACCGTACTGTTAAATCTTTCTTCCGCATGGTGAAGGAGAATTCCACTGATGCTAATCTGGAGAGATACTTCATCCTTGATGATACCATGGTTGAGAAAAGCGGCATCAGCATGGAAGGTATTAGCAGAGTCTATGACCATGTCGCTCAGAAGAGTACACTTGGATACAAGCTACTCTTGCTTGCCATTACCGACACAAAGAGCACTTTGCCGCTTGAATTCTCCTTGCATGCAGAAGCAGGAAAGAAGAAGAGCTTCGGTCTTACCAAGAAACAGCTCAAGGACAGATTCACCAAGAAGCGTAGCAATGATGACTGCATGAAGAAAAGGGCTGATGAACTTCTAAAGGACAAGCCTACCGTAGCAATAGAAATGCTGCACAGAGCCGTAAAAAACGGTTACATAGCCAAGTTTCTTCTTGTTGACAAATGGTTCTTCGGTGAGGACTTTATAAAGAAAGTCAGAAGCATCAAGGATGGTGCCATTCACGTCATTACACTGCTCAGGAATAAAACCACAGGCTTTACAGTAGGTGGCAAGTGTATTTCTGCCAAGGTGCTTATACAGAAGCAGGAGCGCATTGGTTTCAAGACATGCAGACAATACAAGAGTCTCTATACCAAAGTTAAGGCAGAGTATAACGGCATACCCATCCAGTTGTTCATTATCCGCTATGGAAGAAGCTCCAAGTATGAGGTTATGGTTACAACAGACATGAAGCTATCATTCAAGGATGTTTTTGAACGCTACCAGATACGCTGGAACATAGAAGTGCTGTTCTACGAATGCAAGCAGTACCTTGAACTCGGCAGATGCCAGAGTACAGACCTCAACGCACAGATTGCCGACTGTACTCTGACATTCATCGGCTACACAGTCATATCACTCCACAAGCGGTTCTCCGACTATGAAACCTTTGGTGAACTATTCCGTGACATCAAAGAAGGACTACTGGAACTAACGTTCATAGAGCGTCTGCTCCAGATAATAGCAGAATTGCTTGAGAAGATTGCCCGTCTCTTCGATTCCACACTGGATAACCTGCTTGAGAGGGCAATGGCGGATAAAGAAACGAGACATGACCTCGAATGCATTCTCAGATGTAATCAAAATTTCAAAGATCGACCTAGGGATTAACGCTTTTTAAGCAGAAAGAGCGAAATACCTAAAGGCTAATTGTTTAACATATAATTTTAAAGAGTCAATCCTCACTACAGCTGCTTCTGAGGGTGTGGGAAACTCTAG
>JAKSHZ010000120.1 GCA_024399115.1 Bacilli bacterium | reverse complement strand
TTCCTCCTGATGTAAAAATTGTCTTGTATGTTTTTCTCAGAATGCTTTTCGGATGGCTGGGAGTTCCATCTTCAAGCATCTGGAAAATATCTTGTTACCATTCCATGCCGTTGTCTCGGCTACGAATCTTTCTCTTAACCTGAGAAACATCTTCCTTGATTTCTCGGGTTGCTTTTATCTGGCTCAGGGTCTGGGCTTTCATTCCTTTTTCGATGTATTCTCCAAGACTGTTGCAGTAACTGCTTCTCATGTCTTCTGCTACTCCGATGATTTCATCAGGGGTTTTGTTCCAGAAGTGTTTTGCAAAATACTCTGCCTTGTGAAGCCATGCTCCGAATTTATGTCCTAGTCCGTTGAACCAACTGCAAAGGCCTTTTCCGTCACCTTTGGCCGCCATAAGTCTGGCATCGTCAAACTTTATGTCGTCCGCAAACTTGTAGTAGGTGGAAGCGGTTGAATCGCTCAGGTTTTCGGCTTTTTTGGCAATTTCCAGACTTTCGTTAAGGTTCTGGTCTACTTGCTTTTCCTTTTTTTCAATTTCCTTTTTCTTTCCTTTAAGGAATTTGACGAACTTGTGAAGCCGTTCAGAAACATGAGCCTTTGCTTTTTCATGGTTCTGTTCTTTCTCTTCAACTTTTTTAAGTCCTTCCTGGGCTTCTTGTTGTTTTTGTCTTGAAATCTTGTCTTTGAAATCACGTATTTCGTTGTCTTTTTTGACTTGCTTTGCGTGTTCCTTTTTCTCGGTTTCAAGTTCTTCTTTTCCTTGTTTCAAGGAATCTTCCCTTCCTTCAAGATTGTCTTCCCATTCAATCAGGTCGTTTTGGTCTTCCTTCAATTCTTCAAGGCCGATTACAAGTTTTTCTGCCATTGAATAGACACTGCCTTGCAAGTTCTCGCTCTTTGAAAGGATATAGTCGCTTGTGGACTGATGTTTCCTTTTCTCGTTCGGGTTCTCGATTGTAAGGCCGTGTTCGGTTGCAATCTTTATCAGAAGGTTTCTCTGTTTGTGAGTCCATTGAACAAGGCTTGTTACGATTCGGGTCTCTTTTTTTTCCTCCTGATCCGTTTCTGCTTCACTTTCCTTGTCCTCAAGTTTTGGAAGACACTGCATTCTTTCTGCAATGTTTTCAGTCTCGTTTTCTTTTGAGACTTTTTTCTTCTTCTTTCTGGACTTGTCTCTTATTCCGAACATCTTCAATGCCGTTTCTGCATCAATTTCGATGTTCACGATTCCTTGTTCCTTCAATGCTCCGTTCATGGTGTTCTGGACTTTCTGTCCTCTGTTGCATTTGTAGGCTACGGGGATGTAGTCCAGATGGAGATGGGGAGCACCTTTTACAAGGTTTCCGTTGTCGTCTTCGTGCATTTCGTCTGCATGATAGTAAGCACCTATTACCTTCATGTTTGGGTTCTGCTTTATGAATTCTTCAACATAGGCCTTGTAAATGGCTTTCTGCGTTTCCTCGTCTGGCATCTGTTCACAGTTTCCTATGGTTACCAATGCTTCATGAACGGGAACAAGGACGGGTGATTTCTTTACTTTGTCGTAATAGGAATCAAACTGCCTTGCTTTTTTTGTCTGCTTACCGTTGTATTCCCTGAATGGTTCTCCAAAGATTTGCTCGTAAGCAACCTTAGGCGGAATATCAATCCATATTTCATGGACTCCACCTTTAATGATGTGGTCTTGCTTGTCACAATATGCCGGATCTCGGATGTTGTGCTCTCTGCAAGCCTGACGGAGTTT
>JAKSHZ010000012.1 GCA_024399115.1 Bacilli bacterium | reverse complement strand
TTGCAGCTTTATCGGAAGTTTCTAAAGCACCTTTAGAGTTGATTGTGCCTGTAGCGTATAATGGGTTACCAAATGAGCCAATTTCCATGACCATTTTGTAAGTACCAACTTTTGCTTCAGAAACAACGCTTGGGAGGAATTCATCAGAAGATGCAGCATCAACTTTAACAACGAATTCTTTTGTATCAGTAGCGCTACCCTTTGTGAGAGTTGCGACTAATGTGACAGTTTCTTCGTCTTCACCACATGTGAATGTAACTTTGCCGTTATCGATAACAGCTGTTGTATGTGGAGTATCTGCTTTGAATGACCAAGCGATATTAACGCCAGTATATGAAGAACCAGCAGTCTTTAATGTAACTTCTTGGCTATCTTCAACATTAGCAAGTAATGTTAAATTGTTCTTTTCGAAAGCGACTTGATCTGTATCTGATAATTCAGGTAATGATTTGAAGTTGAAAGGTTCAGCATCGACTGGTGTTAAATAGAAGCCACCATTGAATAAGTTGACGATACCTTTAACGTCAGCAATCCAACCTCTCTTAGCAAGGTGATCTGCTTTTAATTTAGTTTGAGCATCTTTAGAAATAGGACATACAGAAGAAGAAATTCTAACGTATGAAGTTAAAGACCCTTTTTTGAAATTGAAATAACCGTTGCTTAAATCTTCATCAGTAACTTCAACATCTTTAATTTCTACGTAAAGACCTTGAGCATCTGTAAGACCAGCATCTGTTAATGCTGTAGCAGCAGCAAATTTTGCAGTGTAATCGACAGCAGCAACTGGAGCTGGAGTATCATCGAAAACCTTAGTAATTGAAGGATTTAAGATTTCGTAAGTGCCAGAGTATAAACCTGTTTCACCAGAAATACGGACTTTAGTACCTTTTTGAACTTTTGTTGCAGGATCGTCTGCTAACTTATAAGCATAGTAAGAACCCTTACCTGAAACGTCTTGTACATAAAGAGCGTTTGTTGTATTGCCATTAGCAGCACCGATAATTGCAGTAACAATACCTTCTACTGATAATGCAGTATTTTTAGAATCACCAGCAGAGCTACCTGATTTTTTACAAGCTCCAACGTATTCTTCCCATGTTGCGATGTGTAATTTTGGCATCTTTAAATTTAAAGTTGCTAAGTTGAGTGAGTCTTCACCATAGTGAATAACACCTGATAATGTGAAGTCGACATCTAATTCACTTTCTTCATCGATATCGATTTTTGATAAGTTAGCGTCATCTTCGCCTTTCTTGTTTTTGCCTGGAACAACTTGTACTGAAGTTGCTGGAGCACCGGAAGTAACAACTGTTACTGACCAATCAATTGTGAATTCGCGGTTTTGATCATCGATGTATTTAGAAATACGATCGAAGTCAGCTGTTTTTAATTTTCCTTCATCGCTTTGGTAGATTTGGTCGATGTAGTATGCAGCTTCTTCTAAAGGTGATTTAACTTTTGGTTCATCATCTTTTTTAGGACCACAAGCGACTAAACCAGCACCAGCCATCGCTAAGACAGCTAAGCCGATTAAGGACTTATTCTTTAATTTTTTCATCATAATCTCCTTCCTCTAATCTGAAAAAATTTTAACCTAAGCTAATACTTCAATGTCATTAGTAGAGAATACTCTTAATTGGTATGAACCACTAAAGTAATCAACAATACCTTTAACATTGATAGTTTTATTTAAGTAGCGATCTTGAGTGACCACTACGCCGTTCTCTTTAAGAACCTCAGTTCTTACAGTAACGGTGTTATTAAGAGCGTCTTTGCAGGTTAATGACATAGCGCCCTTACTAGAACCAGAGTTAGTTGTATAAACACTGGTTACAGTCAAATTTTGGAATTTAGCACTAGATGAGCAAATAAGATCACCTAATTTAAATTCTTTGTCGTGAGTAGTTTCGATGAAATCTCCTGTATCAACTTCTTCGACATACTCTGTGATAGTGAAAGTTTTCTTTGTTTGGAAGTCATTAGCTTCGTATAAATCAAATCTAGCTTTCTTATCAGTGTTGTGATCTGCATCTGCGTAGAGATGGAAAGTATCTGGTGAATCTTCTTCAGCGTAGGAATCCCATTGTGGGTCAGAAATTTGGTAAGTTCCTCCGGCTTCGTAATATTGAAGAGAACCTGATACTCTAATTCTATAGTTAGGATATGTCATAGCTTTAACATCAACATATTGTGTGTAACCTAAGTAAAGTTGCATACCGAAGTTGATGCCTGTTTCTTCGTCATAATCCTCTACATAGACAGTTTGATCCATTACTTTTGCAACAGTACAATCGAATGCTACAAAAGTATTTAAATAAGTAGATAAGTGAGTTCTTAACTCCTTAAGTGTTGTGAGTTGGCATTTACCATAATAGTAGTCTGGATCTTTTTCTGTACCATGGACGTAAAGTTTCATTGCCTTAGCTTGATTAAGAGCTTTTGTACCAATTTCACCATAACGTGTGCCAGCTGTATTTTTTGGTTTTGCAAGACCTTGTTGTAAGAGTTCAAGGTTCAAGTTTTTGAATTCATCGCCTTCGTTTTCTTGATACCAAACCCAAACAAGAGCTCTACCACCTGTTGAGTCAACATTCCATTTGTCATCATCACTTTCGATAATGATCTTATGTGCAGTTGAGACTTTTTCTTTTGTATATTTACTAGCTTTTTTACCCCAAGGGTCAATTTTTCCAGTAGATTCTGGAGTATCAACGCCAAGGTATCTTGCTTTTAAAATGCCAGTTTCTTCAGCAGGTTCATATCCAGCATCTGCTGGGATGTTGAAGTGAGTTGTATCACCATCAACATGGAGATGGAATGTAACTTCTGCTTTTTTAGTGTTACTATTCATGTCCAACTTTACTTGAGAAGCATAGTCAACTGGGTCACCAACTGTGACAGTACAAGAGTCTTTAGCACCACCTTCAGCCATAGTAGCTGTAACAGTTGCTGTACCTTTTGCAATTGCAGTCATGTAACCACTGCTAGTAACAGTAACGATATCTGTGTTACTTGATGTCCATGAAACTTCGTAGTTATCTGGGATATCAGGAATAAAATCGTAAGATAATCTTTCTGATGTGTTAAGTACAAGATATGCTTCGTGCTTACCAAGTTCGATTGCGTAAGCACTACCTCCATTAGGATTAGGAGCAGGGTCGTCAGTAGGACCACAAGCTCCCAAAACACTCATAGAGAGGAATAAGAACATTAATTTTTTCAATTTTTTAAACATATTCTTACCCGTTTTTATAAATTAGATTGATTGTTCACATTCAACAACTGCTTCGTGGAATGTTTGGTTGATGAACTTATTAACTTCTTCGTTAGTCTTACCAGAGTAGCCAGAGAGAATCTTTGGAAGAGCTTTACCAATTTGATCACGAGCCATAGATGAACCGTTGAATGCTGGTGATGTGTAGTAAGCTGATTCTTGTTCTAAACAGACCTTAGCAGCTAATGCTGTAGCGTAGTCGTTACCTTTTGTTGCATTAGCAATGTGTGCAGCATAAGTTGCATCTTCTGCAACACTCTTTAAAACTGGAACATAACCTGAAGCTTTACCGAATTCAGCTTGATATGCAACGTTTGTAGTTAAATATTTAACTAGTAACCATGAAGCAACAACTTCTTGAGGGTTTGATTTCTTAAAGACACAAACTGATGGTCCTTGAGAAATAACTTTCTTATTGTTTTCACACATTTGTGGGATTGAAGTGATACCGACAGTGAATGGATATGCGTTATCAACTTTTGCAGGAACTTGGTGGTTAGCACCAGCTGAAGAACCGATAGACATAAAGCTTCTTGTTGGAGAAGTTTCACTACCATCAGCAATGAATAAGCCTGATGTATATGCACCATATAAAGTTTGAGTTGTGACCCAACCTTTGTTATACCATTCAGCAAATCTCTTTGCGATTGCTTTATTTGTTGTGTTATCAAATGTGAAGTGACTACCTGTTGCAGATGTATAATCAGAACCACATTGTTCAGCCATTGTGATCATCCAGTTAGCTTCTGAGTCGTAACCAAGAGGAATATCATTTGGATATTTTTCTTTTAATTTTTCACAGACATATTCCATTGAAGTTGTGTCTGTTTCACTTTCAGTAAACCAGTGAGTTGGAACTGTAACGCCAGCATCATTAAAAGCTTCAACGTTATAGTATAAAACTTCAGTAGATTTTGAATATGGCATAGAGTACATTAAGCCATCACCAAATTGTCTACCTTCATCGTAGTAACCTTGAATGAAGTCTGCTTTTTGTGCAGCTGTTAGACCAAGGACGCCACCATTACCATCAGAGATTGTTGAATCGATTAAGTTATCAAGTTGAACAACTGCTCTAGATAAGTTATAAAGAGCAACGTGATCTGGGTAGCAGTACGCAATGTTTGGTTGATTCTTAACTGGGATTTCAGTTTTGATTTGGTCACGAACATCATCATAACCGCCGATTGATGAGTGTGTAACTTTGATGTTTGGATAAGTTTCATTGAATTTTTCAATGTACTTGTCTGTAATTTCTTTTAAGTTTGAACCTTGTGTTGAATAGAATGTGATTTCAACTTCACTTCCATCATATCCTTCTTCTGGGACATTGAAGTTTGGAGTTGCTGTCTTTTCAGTTGAATCTCCGCTTCCTGATGCTGAAGAAAGAGTTTTTGCGTGTGCAATAACGTCTTCAATTGAGATAAAATCTTCACCGCTGTAGTCATCCGCACCACATGCGACCATTCCGAAGATTGCTGCTAATGAGACGAAACTAGCACCAAATTTCTTGAATTTGTTCATATATAACCTCCTAAACAAATTGTTATTAACCTTTGATTCCGCTTCTACTGACACCTTTCATAATGTACTTACGTAAGAAGATAAACACTAAGAAGAGTGGAAGGGAAACTAATGCAACTGCAGCCATTTGAACTGGGTAATTAACATCGCCTGAAGTATCAGTGAATGAATTACGTAATCCGTTCGTAATTAAGCTGTGGGCGCCATCGTTTGCGACTAAACGTGGCCAAATATAAGCATTCCATGAGCCCATCATCTTTAAAATTGTAATAGAGATTAAAGTTGGAAGAGCTAAAGGAATCATAACTTTCCATAAGTATTTTAAGTCACTAGTTCCGTCGACCTTTGCAGCTAAGTAAAGTTCGTTAGGAATTTGTAAGAAGTTTTGTCTTAATAAGTAGATATAGAAGACGCTAACTAACATAGGAATAATTAAGACAGTATAACTGTTTAACCAGCCTAAGTGAGTGACTGTTTGATAGTTTGTAATTGTGAATAATTCGCCTGGAATCATCATTGTTGCAAGTAATGCAGCGAACAATGCGTTCTTACCTTTGAATTCAAGTCTTGCAAATGCAAATGCAGATAAGACTGTAATAACAAGAGATAAAGCAGTTGATACTAAACCAACGAATAATGTGTTGAGGAATAATGTTCCTAAATTTGCAGCATTGAATGCTTCAGCATAGTTCCCCCAAATGATTTTCTTTGGGAAAAATGTAGGAACTGTAAGTCTATATTCACCAAGAGATTTAAGAGATGAGTTGATCATCCAATAGAATGGGAATAAGACACTGATTGCGACTGCAATTAAGAATACATAGATAAGAGTAGTAATAACGATTTTAACAATACGTTGACTATTCTTGATATCGGACATGTTTCTTTCTTTCATGGTTCTTGTTGCCATATTCACGCCCTCCTAATAATGTACTCTCTTCTTTTGGACATATAGTTGAATGAGTGTAACAACTAAGATGATACCAAAGAGGATGATTGCGGCAGCACTTGCCTTACCTTCATTTCCTAAAGATAAGGATCTATAGATGTAACCGACCATTGTGTTTAAGCTATAAGGTGCACTTGCAGGACCTAATGTTTCACCGAAGATACCGATGATACTTGAGTATTCCTTAAATCCACCAATGAAACCAGTAATGATGACGTATGCGATCATAGGAGATAAGAGAGGAACTGTGATTCTCCAGAATGTTCTGCTTCTAGAAGTTCCATCGATCTTTGCAGCGTCATAATATTGTTTATTAACTGATTGAAGACCACCTAAGAGAATTAAGATCTTAAATGGAAGAGCGTTCCAAACAATGTAGATAACCATGACTGTCATGTTAGCTGCATATGTTGAACCAGCGTTGATCCAGTTAACTTTTGTTCCACCAAACGCTTCAATGATATTGTTGATGATACCTGCAGTAGTAACGATTTCGTTTGGAGTTCCGAAGAATGAACCAACGATATTGAACATAGCTGCGAAGACCATACCAATAGCGATTGAGTTAGTTACGTAAGGAATGAAGTAAATTGTTTGCAATAATCTATTTAATGGTTTGATTGAGTTTAAACAAACTGCAATTAATAAAGCCAATAAAGTAGATACCGGAACTGTGATAACACAAAGTAACATTGTGTTTTTCAAACAAGTTAAGAATTCTTTATATGTAATAACATCGACGAAGTTCTTAACACCGAATGAGAATTTTTCCCCACCGACGGCCATCATACCGTTATAGCCGTTTAAAAAAGCCATTCTAACTGTATTTATAATAGGATATACAGTAAATATTAATAATAGGATTAAGCAAGGAAGAAGGTATATCCAGGCTTTCCATTGGTTTTTGCCTTCTACCATAAATTATCCAATAATCCTTTCTTCTGTTTCTCCGTTAAAGACGAATACTTTATGTGGTTTGAGATTGAATTTGACTTCTTTTGTATCTTCACTGATCTTGAAGTCTGAGCTGATGATTGCTCTAACTGTTGGAGATTGAGCAGCTGGTGACTTACAGATAAGGGAGATATCTCTACCCATAACTTCAACCTTATCTAATTCGAGTGGGAAGTTACCGTTATCATCTAAGATAAACCCTTCTGGTCTAATACCGACATAAACGTTATAAACTTTAGCTTCAATTGCAGCGTTTAATTTCTTTTGTTGATCTAATAATTCGAGGAAGATTGAATCTTCGAATTCATCTAAACCAGTTGTGTCACCGCTTTGAGCAGCTGCTGCATATTTTTCTTTTTCGACGTCTCTAGCGTTTTCAATGAAGTAATTAATCTTTTCTTTTAATGTGACAACTGAATCTTCATATGATTTTTCAACACCTTTGAATGGCATAATTTCTTTGCCGTCGATGTAGAGTTTATTATTCTTAACTTCGCCTTTAAATACGTTAATTGGTGGAACACCTAAGAACTTAGCGACGAATAAGTTTGCTGGGTTATCGTAAACGTCTTGTGGTTTACCAATTTGTTGAACAAGGGCTCTTTTCATGACAACAATTTGGTCAGAAATTGACATAGCTTCATCTTGATCGTGAGTGACGAAGACTGTTGTAATTCCTGTTTCTCTTTGAATACGTTTGATTTCTTCACGAGTTTGTAATCTTAAACGAGCATCTAAGTTTGATAATGGTTCGTCTAATAAGAGAACTCTTGGCATCTTAACAAGCGCACGTGCAATAGCGACACGTTGTTGTTGACCACCAGATAATTCTGAAGGTTTACGATCCATTAAGTCATCAATTTGAACTAACTTAGCAGCGTCGTAAGCACGTTTTAACATTTCATCTTTATTTAATTTGTCTGCGCCTTTTAAGTTTTCTAATGGGAACATGATGTTTTGTTTAACTGACATGTGTGGGTATAATGCGTAGTTTTGGAAGACTAAGCCAACACCTCTATTTTCAGGAGTTAATTCTGTAACGTCATCATCACCGAAGAAAATTTTACCTTTTGTTGGTTTTTGTAAGCCACAAATCATATAAAGAGTAGTTGATTTGCCACAACCTGAAGGTCCTAATAAACCAACGAGCTGTCCATCTGGAAATTCATAAGTGAAGTTATTAACAGCAGTAACTTCCTTACCTTTTTGTCTTCTACTTGCAAAGACTTTTGTAATTCCTTCTAATTTAAGTTTCATCTTTAATCTCCTTTTTTAATCTAATCCAACTACAGCGTTTGCTGCAGTATTAACAGCAGTTCCGATAGTTCCGATAAATGCGACAACAATCATAGTCACGTATATTGGAACTTTATTGAATGGAATGTCAATTCCGTCATTAAACTTCTCACTATTTAAGAAGAAGACTTTTTTACCGTCATAAGTTCTAGTTAATTTGAAGAACGTTTTAGTATTTTCGAAAGTTTCACTACTCATAAATTTAAATGCATAAATAATGAATCCAATTGCGAATAAGATTGCTGCTGCTTTCATTATGTAGAAGACAACAGGTTTATGTTTGAATGATTCTGCCAAGATTAACAATACAACACTTGCTAATGGAAGAATGATTCCAATAAATAGTTCTCCACTATCTCCTCTTAAGTACAAGTCAACAAATAGAATGAAGAATAAGCCAACTGCTGATATTGCAGCAATTCCCACTATCATTGAAATGTTTCTAATTCTTGTTTTAATATCCATGCTACCTCCTATTAATACACAGATCTTTCTGCGATTTCCTTATCAATTTGTTCTCTATATGCAATCATCTCTTCATAAGTTTGGAATGTCTTCTGAGTAGATAAATCACATACAACCGTTCTTGCGACCAAGTCATGAATGAATGGTCTGTTTGGATTAGCAATTACAACACCAATGTTGGTTCCGATAATTGCTAACAAGATAATTGGCCCGATAAATCCAATAGTTCCAAGCCCCATCATAACAATAATGATACCTGGAATCATATATTCTATCGTGTACTTGCCCAATATCGCGCGTGCGAACATTTGAAATTTAGTACAAATAACTCCATTTTCATTGATAACACCAAGTTTAAATACTTTTTTTCCAACTGTTTGACCATTCTTAAAAATAATAGGTACTATAAACTCAACGATGAGACAAGCCATTAAAAAACCGACTGATACCATAATCACTGGGAGGTTAGAAACTAAACCCCAACACTTGATTACTTCTGGGTCGGCATTCATAGCATTTATAGCGTCTTTATATGTTGCTAATTGTTCTTCTGTGTATGTTTCGAATAGCTTTGGATCGGTTAATGAAATACCATACATGGCTTCATATCTTGCATAATGTCCATTGAATTCTTGTAAAATTGATGAATAGTTGGTAATTAAAGATACAATCCAGGCAAAGAAAGTTGCAATTATTGCTATTAAAACAAAATCGAGTAAGAATGCTGAGATTCTTTTGATTAAGCTACCTTTTTGTAAGTCGTAAATCATAACCGCCTAAATTATATAAACTTTTATTTATAAATAAAAGAAAAAAATTTGTAAATTTTACAAAGAAAAAAGCGAACCTCATACGAGATTCGCTCATTCAGTTTAATCTTAAGTTTAAATTACTTAATGATTTCAGCAACTGTACCAGCGCCGACTGTTCTACCACCTTCACGGATTGAGAACTTTGTACCATTTTCCATAGCGATTGGGTGAATTAATTCAACTGTTAATTCAACGTTATCGCCAGGCATGACCATTTCGACACCTGCAGGGAGTGTGATAACACCAGTAACGTCAGTTGTTCTGAAGTAGAATTGTGGACGGTAGTTGCTTAAGAATGCAGTATGACGGCCACCTTCTTCTTTAGAAAGGACGTAAACTTGACCTTTGAATTTTGAGTGTGGAGTAACTGAACCTGGTTTTGCTAAGACTTGACCACGTTGTACTTGATCACGGTTGATACCTCTTAAAAGGACACCAACGTTATCACCAGCTTGGACGAAGTCACAAGTTTTACGGAATGATTCAAGACCTGTAATAACTGAGTTTTGTGTTTCTCTAACACCGACGATTTCAACAGCTTCGCCTAATTTTGCTTGACCTCTTTCGACACGGCCTGTAACAACAGTACCACGACCTGAGATAGTCATAACGTCTTCGATAGCAAGTAAGAATGGCTTATCTGTATCACGTGCTGGAGCTGGGACATAAGAGTCAACAGCTGCCATTAATTCTTCGATTTGAGCTTGAGCTTCTGCATCACCATCGAGAGCTTTTCTTGCTGAACCACGAACGACTGGAACATCGTCACCTGGGAAGCCGTAGCTATTTAATAAGTCACGGACGTCCATTTCGACTAAGTCTAATAATTCTGGATCGTCAACTAAGTCTGTCTTGTTGATGAAGACAACAATGTATGGAACACCGACTTGACGAGCAAGTAAGATGTGTTCACGAGTTTGTGGCATAACGCCATCAGTACCAGCAACAACGAGGATTGCGCCATCCATTTGTGCAGCACCAGTGATCATGTTTTTAACATAGTCAGCGTGGCCTGGGCAGTCGACGTGAGCGTAGTGACGTGTTGCAGTTTGATATTCGATGTGAGCTGTGTTAATTGTAATACCACGAGCTTTTTCTTCTGGTGCAGCATCGATTTCGTCATATCTCTTGACTTCAGCACCACCATGTTTTGCTAAGACAGTTGTAATAGCAGCAGTTAATGTTGTTTTACCATGGTCGACGTGGCCAATAGTACCAATATTAACGTGTTCTTTAGATCTGTCAAATGCTTGTTTTGCCATAATTAAATTTTCCTTTCAATAAAAATCACGTTTTACAACAAACTCATAATACGGCATTTGAGTTTATTGTGCAATAGACTTTTATAAAGCCTATTTGTTTTTTAGCGAGCAGACATTCCGCTCTTTTTAATAATTTCGTCAGCAACGAATCTTGGGCATTCGCCATAGTGATCGAATTGCATGACGTAGTTACCTCTACCTTGAGTCATAGAACGTAAGTCTGTGACGTAGCCGAACATTTCTGATAATGGAACTTCAGCTTCGATAATCTTAGCGTTTGCTCTTTGAGATTCACCTGTCATGTTACCTCTTCTACGAGAGATATCACCGAGGACATCACCATAATATTGTTCAGGAACTGTAACTTCAATTTTCATGATTGGTTCAAGGATGACTGGTTGACATTTTCTTGCAGCTTCTTTTAATGCCATAGATGCAGCGATTTTGTAAGCAGCTTCAGATGAGTCGACATCGTGGTAAGAACCATCAAATAATGTTGCTTTGATGTCCATTACTTCGAAACCAGCGACTAAACCTCTCTTTAATGAATCCTTTAAGCCATCATCAGTTGGTTTAATGTATTCTCTAGGAACACTACCACCGACGACTGCGTCGACGAATTCATAACCTTTGCCTGGGTTTGGTTCAAACTTGATCCAAACGTGACCGTATTGACCACGACCACCAGATTGCTTAATGTATTTACCTTCACAATCTGCAGTGCCTTTGATTGTTTCTTTGTATTCGACTTGAGGAGCACCGACGTTAACTTGAACACCGAATTCTCTCTTCATACGGTCGACGATGATGTCTAAGTGTAATTCACCGACACCAGCGATTAATGTTTGACCTGTTTCAGCGTTAGTTCTAACACGGAAAGTTGGGTCTTCTTCAGCTAATTTTGCTAAAGCAATTGTCATTTTTTCTTGGTCAGCTTTTGTCTTAGGTTCAACAGCTTCTTCGATAACTGGATCTGGGAATTCCATTCTCTCTAAGATAATGCCACCTTTTTCATCACAAAGTGTGTCACCTGTGATTGTGCTCTTAAGTCCGACAACAGCACCGATATCACCAGCGTGGAGTTCTTCAACTTCTTGTCTGTGGTTAGAGTGCATTAAGACTAAACGGCCAATTCTTTCTTTGACACCTTTTGTTGAGTTCATGACGTAGCTACCAGCTTTTAAAACACCACTATAGACACGGACATATGCTAATCTACCAATGAATGGGTCAGTAGCAATCTTGAATGCTAAAGCAGCAAGTGGAGCGTTATCGCTTGGTTCACAAGTGATAGGGTTGTCATTTTCATCTGTTCCTTTTGCAGGAGCGATATCTAATGGGCTTGGGAGGTATTCGACGACACCATCAAGTAACATTTGGATATTTTTGTTTTTGTAAGCAGAACCACAGAAGACTGGGTGGAATTCACCTGTTAAAACAGCTCTACGGATAGCAGCTTTAGTTTGTTCGATTGTTGGTTCTTGACCTTCAAGAACGAGCATTAAGATATCTTCATCGAAGTTAGATAATGCTTCGAATAATTTTGTTCTGTATTCTTGAGTTTTTGCTTTTAAATCTTCTGGGATTTCTTGTTTAACTGGTTCTTCATGAACGTCACTTGAGTAAACATAAGCGACTTGTTCGATGACGTCGACACAGCCTGTTAAAGTTGATTCAATACCGATTGGGAATTGAACAGCAGCTGCATTTGCGCCTAATCTGTCATGAAGTGAACGGACTGACATATCGTAGTCAGCACCAATAGCGTCTAATTTGTTAACGAAAACAATTCTAGGGACACCGTATTTGCTACCTTGTCTCCAAACTGTTTCAGTTTGTGGTTCAACACCGTTCTTACCATCAAGAACAGTGACAGCACCATCAAGAACACGAAGTGAACGTTCAACTTCAACTGTGAAGTCGACGTGTCCTGGAGTATCGATGATGTTGATTCTGTTTCCTTTCCACATAGCTGTAGTAGCAGCTGAAGTAATTGTAATACCTCTTTCTTGCTCTTGAGCCATCCAGTCCATAGTAGCGGAACCATCGTGTGTTTCGCCGATCTTATGGATCTTACCTGTGAAGTAAAGAATTCTTTCTGTAGTTGTTGTTTTACCGGCATCGATGTGAGCCATGATACCGATATTCCTTGTATGTGCTAAATCAAATTCACGGTCTGCCATATTTGTTTACCACTACCAACGATAATGGCTGTAAGCCTTGTTAGCTTCTGCCATCTTGTGAGTATCTTCTTTCTTCTTAACAGAAGCACCAGTTCCATTAGCTGCATCGATAATTTCGTTAGCTAATCTGTCTTCCATTGTTTTTTCATTTCTAAGTCTAGAATAGTTGACTAACCATCTTAAACCTAAAGTGACTTTTCTTTCTTTAGTAACTTCAGTTGGAACTTGGAAGTTTGCACCACCTAAACGTTTCATCTTAAGTTCTACTTCTGGCATGATGTTGCCAATAGCTGTTGCGAAAACATCCATTGCTGGTTTGCCAGTCTTGTCTTCAATTTTCTTGAAAGCAGTGTAGAGAATGTTTTGAGCAGTTCCCTTCTTACCATCAAGCATGATTTTGTTAATTAAACGTGTTACGAGCTTTGAATTATAAATTGGATCTGGTAACACATCACGTTTTACAGCATTTCCTTTACGCATGTTTACTTTCCTCCTTAGTCATTGCTCTTTGGTCTCTTAGTACCATATAAAGAACGTCCTTGTCTTCTTTTTTCGATACCTGAGCAGTCAAGTGTTCCTCTAACGATATGGTAACGAACACCTGGTAAATCTTTAACTCTGCCGCCACGGATCATGACAGTACTATGTTCTTGTAAGTTATGGCCTTCACCACCGATGTAAGCTGTAACTTCATATCCATTTGATAATCTAACACGGGCATATTTTCTTAATGCTGAGTTAGGTTTCTTAGGTGTCATAGTACCAACACGAGTACAAACACCACGTTTTTGAGCAGCAGGTTGTGCAGTCTCTTTTTTCTTTAAAGAGTTCCATCTTTGTCCTAAAGCTGGTGATTTAGATTTCCAAGATTTGTTAACTCTTCCAGCACGGACCAATTGGTTAATTGTTGGCATAAATGCTCCTTTCAATAACTATTTTAATTTGCGTATTCACACTTCCTGGTGTGTCGACTTTCCTTCTTAAAAAAGCGACCAAACAGGTCTACGTGCAATTCACACGCCTATATATAATAAAGATTATAAAAGCAAAAAACAACAATATTTTTAAACAAATTTTATAACGGCTCCTGGTGTATCAGAAAACATGTCTGAAAAGAAATTTCACTTTTTTTGTAAGATTTTTCAAAAAACGCCCCCTTATATATAATAGGAGGGCATTTTTATGTTCCTAGGTATAATAGCCTCAGCTATCGAAATCCCTTTACCAATAAATGATATTTTAGTGAGAAGGCTTTTTAGGCTTATCCTAATAATGATTTTGTTAATATCTTTACTAGGAAACTAGTTTAGATATAAAAAGAGATCCTATGTATCGCTACATAAGATCCTCTACTGCAAAATCATTATAGCGGCTTTTATTCGGTAAAGGAAGCACAATCTCTGTATTGAGATGGCTGCCTATATCAAAAAACTTGCACACTAAGAAAGAAATTTCAAAATTTGGCAAAAATTTAAAAAACGCCCCCTTATATATAGTAGGAGGGCATTTTTATGTTCCTAGGTTTTGTAACCTCAGTTGCCGAAATCCTTTTACCAGTAGATGAAAAATTAGTGAGAAAACTATTTAAGTTGATCCTAATAGTAATTTTGTTGGTAGCTTTGCTGGGAAACTAGCCTAGATATTAAAAGAGATCATATGTATCGCCACATAAGATTCTCCAACACAAAATTATTATAGCGGCTTTTATTCGGTAAAGGAAGCGCAACCTCATAAGTTGAGGCGGCTGCCTATATCAAGAAAAACTTGCGCATTAAAAAAGAAATTTCACTTTTTTTGTAAGATTTTTCAAAAAACGCCCCCTTATTTATAGTAGGAGGGCATTTTTATGTTCCTGGGTATAATTGCCTCAGCTATCGAAATCCCTTTACCAATAAATGTAAAATCAATGAGGAAATTATTTAAAGTACTCTTGATAATAATTTTGGTTATTTCATTGTTAGTTAACTAACTTTGAAAAAAAGGAACCCAAGTACTGCTACTTGAGTTTCCTCCAACCAAAATTATTATAGCGGCTTTTATTCGGTAAAGGAAGCGCAACCTCATAAGTTGAGGCGGCTGCCTGAACATTTATTTTTTAAGCGCGATTACGAGTAATTCGTTCATTTTCTTTACAAAAGATGCTCTATCTTTTACGTCTCTACCTTCAAGAAGCATTGCTTCATCTAGAAGTATTGAAGCGTATTTTTTAACTAGCTCATCATCGTCTTGAATCGAAACAAATGATTTAAATAAATCGTGATCAGGATTTAATTCAAGAACTTTAATAGATTTTGCACCAGTATTTCCTCCAGGTTGTTCGTTTAAAGTCTTTTCCATTTCTAGAGATAATCCCTCTTTAGTTGAGATACAAACAGGTGCTTCAACTAATTTAGAAGAGATGACTACATCATCAACTTCACCTGATAAAGTTTCTTTGATTGTATCTAATAATCTTCTAGAATCTGCAGTTGTATCGTCGATTTTCTTTTGTTCTTCTGCAGATAAATCATTAGCGTTTTCATCAGAAATTGATTTAAATTCTGTCTTATCATATTCACGCATCATCATGATTGTGAATTCATCGATTTTTTGATCAAGAAGAATTACATCGATTCCGTCTTTTTTATACTTTTCAATTTGAGGGAGCATTTTAATAGCATCTAAGTTTTCACCAGATACGTAATAAATATATTTTTGTCCTTTTGACATATGCTCTTTATAGTCTTTCAAAGAAATGTACTTATCTTCGTTTAATAAAGAGTGATAAATCAATGTATCTTCAAGAAGTTCTTTTTTACCACCATAAGATGCATAAATACCGAATTTTAAGTGCTCTCCAAAAGCGTTCCAGAACTTAACATATTTGTCGAAATCAGTATTCTTGATTCCTTTGAGTTTATCGATAATTTTCTTTTCAATATTTTCACTAATCTTAGCCAAATATGGAGATTGTTGAAGCATTTCTCTAGAAATATTTAAGCTAAAACTTGGTGAATCCACTAATCCTTTAACAAACTTAAGGTAATCAGGAATTAATTCCTTGCACTTATCTTTGATAAATACTCCTTTTGAATAAAGTTGGAGCCCTTTCTCATATGTATCAGAATATAAGTCGTATGGTGCATGACTTGGGATAAAGAGAAGTGAATCGTATGTGATTTTACCATCTACATTTACAAATAATGAAACTAGAGGGTCATCGTAATCATTGAATTTAGATTTATAAAAATCATTGAGTTCTTCATCTTTAACTTCAGATTTATTTTTCTTCCAAAGAGGAATCATTGAGTTAAGAGTTTCGTCTTCTAAATATTCTTCTCTTTTGCCTTCAATTTCCTTACCATCTTTATCTACTGATGGTTTGGATTTTGTGACTAACATTTTGATAGGGTATCTAATATAGTCGGAATATTTCTTAACAAGGCTTTTGACCTTCCACTCTTCCATGAACTCGTCATATGATAGGTCATCTACGTTCTTTTTAAGGAATAAAGTGATTGAGGTTCCTTGAGAATCTTTATCAATTTCTTCAATAGAATATGAATCTTCGCCTTCAGAAATGAATTGGTAGCCTTTTTCTTCGAAAGCTTTTGTTTCCACTTCTACTTTATTAGCAACAATGAATGCACTATAGAAGCCAACACCAAACTGACCGATAATGTTTAAATCCTTCTTTTCTTTAGCCTCTTTAACTTTGCTCATGAAATCTTTTGATCCAGATTTTGCAATTGTACCTAAGTTATTAATTAAATCTTCTTTAGACATACCAATACCGTTATCGGTAATTGTTATTGTTCTAGCCTTTTTATCTACTGTGATTCTAATTTCACCATCTAAAATAGGCATTTTTCCATTTGAAGATAAAGAAAGATACTTATATTTATCGATTGCGTCACTCGCGTTACTTAAAAGTTCTCTTAAGAAAACTTCAGAATTTGAATAAATTGAGTTAATCATCAAATTTAATAATTCTTTACTCTCAGTTTGAAATTGTTTGACTTCCTTCATATTTGATACCTCGTCCTTGTTTATTGTAAAACAAGTGTTATTGAATTTGAATGTACTTAGCTTTGTTAATTTCTTCTTCGTTTACCTTTTTAATATAGATAAATAAAGTGTTGTTTTCTAATTTAGCAGATACATCTTTCATATTGATATATTCGCCAACATAGTAGCTTCTTTCGTATTCAGCACCATTTCTTTCTTTGAAGATATAATCGACTTTATCTTCATAATCATCTGCTGTAGAAACATTGATTGTTAAGTAACCATTTTCTAATGACAATTTAATGTTTTCTTTGTTAGCACTTCCGACATTAACTCTTATTTCGTATTTATCTTTTCTATCAAGGACGTCGGTATCCATGATGTAGTTGTGATTATTTCTTTCTGTTGCACGGAAGAATAAATCAAAGAAAGGATCGTAAGTTGTAACATAATTTCTCATAATTTTTACCTCCAGATTATGTTTGTATTAGCACTCTTGTCCTTTGACTGCTAACACCTATATTTTACACCATTTTGGCAGTCTGTCAAGTAGAGTGCTAAAAATTTATAATACTTTGTATTATTAGAGGTAAAATAAAAAAAATTCGCAAAATTTCTGCGAATTATTTTTGTTCTTTTTCATCGTCTTTCTTGACGTATCTTTTATATAAATTAACAAGCTGAGGCAATATAACAGCACTTAGTAATTCTACTATTAACAATATCATATGAATCTTAGCGTGATGTTCTCCTGGTTCCATAATCAATGTAATAGAGAAAATAATTGCTACTATTGATTCAACGAAGTTTAAAATCCAAGGTAGTTTTTCTTTGAACAAAGAGTAGCATTCAGCGATTTCATCGCCTTCTCTCATGATTGCCCATACGCCCCAAATTACGCAGATAGTAGATATTTCCTTAAATAAAATCATTGTACATATGCCTAAAATTATTTGAACAATTGATCCACATACGATTAGAGGCTTTTCTTTCTCTTCTGCGTCTATAAAACTGATAGCTTTATCAATTCCATACATTGTTATTAATGCACCAATGAAATATCGAAGTTGTTCAATGTAGAAATCCATCAAGAAAAAGATGGAGATAGCGATTGCTGTAAATAAAACAGATTTTCCGATTCTATACTTTTTCATATTAAATGTTAGAAATGATTAAGAATACAAGGTATCCTGCAGCAATGATGGCACCAGAACAAGCATAAATAGCGTATCTTAATTTTGATTCACCTTTCTTCTCTTTTTGAGCTTTATTATTAATTAGTAAGATTGCGCCTAAAACTAATAAAACAACAACTGTGCAAATTAGCATAATAATTGCACTTCTATAAGCAGGTTCATAACCTCTCAATAATGGGGTTCTAAATGACATAAATTCAGCCAATCCAATAATTAAGAAGTTAAATAAGCACGAACCACTAATATCTCCGAGAGCTGCGTTGAAGTTGCCTTTCTTACATAAAACAAATGTAGAAGTTAATTCAGGTAATGAAGTAGCAATAGCTAAGAAGATAGCACCAGCAATTGTGTCATCTCCGTTAAATAATTTTGCGCTTATGGCATCTGTTGCGTATGTAATGAAAATTGAAGTAACGACTAATAAGACTGCAAATATAACGAAACGAATTACTACTTGTTTAACTGTTAACTCTTTTAATGGGTCTTCTTTTTCTTCATCCTCATCTTCATCATCTTTGCTTTTTGGTTGGAAGAAAATGGCCAAACCATATGCGACAAAGATCAAAATTGCGAGAAAATTAATTGGCCCTAAAATTGGTTGAGCGTTCTTTGGAGCTAATATTCCGTATGCAATAATAGCATAAATAGCTAAACATGCAGAAATGACTATGTATTGAGTCTTATATTCTATTTTGTTTTTTGCAAATAATCTAAAGAAGAAAATAAGAGCAACACCAATAATAGCAAGATTGAATAAGTTGCTGCCTAAAATATTACCGATAACTAAATCAGCACCATCTGGGATAAGAATTGTTGCACTGATTGAAGTAAATAATTCTGGTAAAGAAGTGACAGCGGCTAATAAAACAGCACCAATAAATGCACCACTAATTTTTGTCTTCTTATCTAAAGCATCTACATAATCGGCAAGTTTTTTTGAGAAGAAAACTATTCCTCCTGCCAAGACAGCGTATATTAATAAAACGATTGAAACATGTAAGCTATTAAACATTTTTTATTCCTTCTTTCTTAAATATAGCAGATAGATTCCTGCTAAATATGCAACTGCAGCTACAGTAAAAATTAAAGTTAGTGGTTCAAAAAGCGGAGCATCAATTATAAAGAAAACTCCATATGCACTAGTGAAGAATTCATAGAGAAAATGGAAAATAATGCAAGGGTAAATGCTATGCCCATATTCCATAATTGCACCAACAAAAAGGCCTAATATAAACGATTCAACCATTGCCAACAAAGTACCAATTAAATTAAACGTTTGTAGAAAAAGTATCACGTCAAATAATGCATATATGCCAGCAGATACTAAGATTCTCTTGATTCTGCTCTTGGAAAAAATCCTATTTTGGAGCATAAGTCTAAAGATGAATTCTTCGTTAAGAACTATAACCAATGTATTCAAAAAATATAACCATGAATAATCGCCATAGGTGATAATTACTCCTCCACTTGAAAGCACCCAAGAAACAGGTCCTGCCATGAAGCTAATAATTAAAGGTAATAAGATTAAAATATGCTTCCAATAAGGGGCTTGGCGTCTTTTTGATAGAGCACCGCTCTTAATGGCGTTATTTCCGATGTATAGCAAGAACAAAAGATTACAAATTAAAGAAACACCCAATGATATAATTGGATCTTCTCCACCAAACATACTTGGTAATAACAATGCTAGAAATAATATTAATCCAAAGAATAATAAATCCTTAAATTCTCTATTCATGTATATAAATCTATCATAAAGTAGATTTGAATAATATAATATTTGATATATGAAAATTGAACTATCCCAAATAGACAAGATAGAATTCGAAAAACTTTTGAAAATTAAAGACGATAATATTGAGATATCTGATTTACTTTTATCTTCTTTTCAATATACAGATTTTATTGATGTTGATGACTTAAAAACTCGTGTATTAAATGGCGAGTCCGAAGAAGATGCTATCAAGAAAATAATTTTAGAAGCTTTTGAAGTTAACGACAAGAAATTCAAAACTCAATTTTTGAGTCAAGTTTCAATAAAGAAATGCATTCCATCTAACTACTTAAATGCGTATGCAAAGATACTTAGTGATGTAAAAATATCTTTTGGAAACTATAAGCTTAAAACAATTACTTATGAACCATATCAACTATTCGCATTAGATGACATTGATGTTGAAAGCGATTATAAAGAAGTCTCAAGAGCTGGCTATTTTGATCAAAAATTCACTTACCCTGCACTATTCGAAGGTAAAGACTTATGGATGAGTTTAAATCCAAACGAAATTACCACTATGGATAATAGTATCAAGTCTGCAAAAGGTAATGTATTAGTGCTTGGATTAGGTATGGGCTACATCACATACATGATGAGCCAAAAAAGTAATGTCAAAACGATTACGGTCGTAGAAAAGAACAAAGAAAATATTAAATTGTTTAAGAAGTTCTTACTTCCGAAGTTCGAAAATAAAACAAAAATTAGAATCGTTAACGACGACGCTATCTCTTATATTGTTAGAAACAATAAGTTCGACTATATCTATGCAGATTTATGGTTCAATCCAGAAGATGGTTTAGAATACTATTTAAGACTCAATAAAATTGAGTTAGAAAATGATATAGAAATCGATTACTGGTTAGAAACTTCTTTAAAGCAAATGAAGAGAAGATACTTAATCGAATTAATTAAAGAACAACTTGAAGGCGTTGGCCCTGAAGCATATCAATCTGAAGAAGAACTTCCAGATAGAATATTCAAAATTCTCTATAAAGAAACTAAAGATTTAACTATAAAAAATATAAAGGATATTAGAAAATTACTAGCATGAGATCGATAAAAGAAATTTTCGTTATTGGATATGGCCCAAGCAGTTCTCATACAATGGGTCCTGCAAAAGCGTGTGACTATATTTTAGAAAATTATAAAGACATAAAATCTGTCGATATAACTCTTTTTGGTTCCCTTGCATTAACTGGTAAAGGCCACTTAACAGACTATATCGTAGACTTAAAACTTAAAAAGATTCCTCATAAGGTTGTTTTCGATTCAACAACCGTTACTTCTCATCCGAATACAATGCTCTTTAAAGTTAAAACTAAAGATGGAGATTTTGAAGAAACAATCGTCTCAATTGGCGGCGGAACAATCGTAACAAAAGATAACTACGAAGAGATTGAAAAGGATATATACCCTCATACATCCCTAAATGAAATCATTAAATACTGTAAATCAAAGAAAATTTCGTTAAGTGATTACGTTAAAAATTTTGAAGATCCATCAATCATCGATTACTTGAGAGAATGTAAAGATCAAATCTTATCATCAATAGACGAAGGATTATCAAAAACAGGTCATCTTCCTGGTCCTTTAAAAGTAAAAAGAAAAGCTCAAGAAATGTATAAGAACTTAGTTCATGATGACCCAAGTGAAATCATGGCTATTTCTGCTTTTGCTGTTGCAGAGGAAAATGCTTCAGGTGGCAAAATTGTTATCGCCCCAACTTGTGGTTCCGCAGGTGTTTTTGGTGGCGTCCTAGGTTATTTTAGAAAGAAAAATTACACAGAAACTGAGATTATAGATTCATTATTAGTTGCAGGATTAATTGGTATCCTTGCTAAGACAAATGCCTGTGTATCAGGAGCTGAAGCTGGTTGCCAAGCTGAAATTGGTGTAGCTTGTGCAATGGGTGCTGCAGCTATCGCTAATATTAAAGGTGCGAATAATGAAAAGATTGCACGAGCTGCAGAAATTGCGCTTGAACACTCATTAGGTTTAACTTGTGACCCTGTCCAAGGCTATGTTCAAATCCCTTGTATTGAAAGATGCGCAATTTATGCGTTAAAAGCTAAAAATGCTGCTAAACTTGCTTACTTAATTCCATCAACTGATAACAAAATCAGTTTTGATGATTCATTAAAAACAATGTACACAACAGGAAAAGACCTCTCCTCCGGTTATCGTGAAACTGGAGAAAAAGGTCTTGCCGAAATATTTAAATAGAGAAATTATTTAGTAATATTTTCTTCAAATGCTTGGAGAGTAGAACCAAGTGATCTACCTTCTTCAATTGAAGCAATTGTTTCTTTTAAGATTGGAGCTAATGTCATAATAGCGATTTTATCGCTCTTTTTATCTTCTGGAAGAGGGATTGAATCTGTAATGACTAACTTTCTTAATTTAGAAGCGTTAATTTTTTGAACTGCATCTCTTGATAAGACACCATGTGAGATAACAGCTTCAACACTATTAGCACCTAATTCGATTAACTTATTAGCTGCTGCACATAATGTGCCTGCTGTATCAACGATATCATCAACGATGATACAATCTTTACCTTCGATATCACCAACAATAGCAGTGATTTCTGCTTTGTTTGGTTCAGGTCTTCTTTTATCAATAATTGCGATTGGGCAATTTAATTCTTTTGCTAAAGCAGTTGTTCTAACAACACCACCATGGTCTGGAGAGACACATACTGTTGTTGCTGGATCTCTGTCTTTGAAGTAAGCATGGATTAATGGTAATGCTGAGATATTATCAACTGGGATATCAAAGAAACCAGTTAATTGTAATGAGTGTAAGTCAACACAAACAACTCTATCAGCACCAGCGACTGAGATTAAGTCAGCAACTAATCTAGCAGTAATTGGTTGTCTTGGTCTTGCTTTTCTATCTTGTCTTGCGTATCCAAAGTAAGGCATGACGCATGTAATGCTTCTAGCACTTGCTCTCTTACAAGCATCGATACATACGAGAACTTCCATTAATCTTTCATTAACAGGACCACATGTTGATTGGATAATGTAAACATTATCGCCTCTGAATGATTCGCTAGATTGGAATAATACTTCGCCATCAGCGAAATGGATGATTTCACTATCAGTAACTTTAACACCTAATTGGCTTGCAACTTCTTTTGCGAGTTCTGTGTTTGCGGATAATGAAATAATTTTTAATCTGCTATACATATATAACCTCCGATATCAGTTTTTAATGTAAATTTAGATTTTCTTATATATCTATATTATAGGTATATTTATTTTTTGACGTTAACTGTTCCGAAAATTCTATCGCCACAGTCACCAAGACCTGGGCAGATGTAAGCGTTTTCGTTGAGTTGTCTATCTAATGCGCCGATTACGCATGGGATATCTGGGTAAGCTTCGCAGAATGCTTTAACTCCTTCTGGAGCAGCGATGATGCAGATAAATGCTTCAATATGTTCAATACCATGTTTTTTGAGCATTTTGACTGCGTCAATTGCAGAACCACCAGTAGCGAGCATTGGGTCAATAACATATACTCTCTTATTTGCGATGTCTTCTGGGAGCTTGCAGTAATATTCGTGTGGTTCATGTGTAACTTCGTCTCTGTAAAGACCGATATGACCGCATGTAGCACCTGGAACTAATTCGAGCATGCCATCAGCCATACCTAAACCAGCTCTAAGAATTGGAACGAAACAAATGCTTGAAGCATCGATGACTGGTTGAACTGTTTTTTCAACTGGTGTTTCGATCTCTCTCATATATGTAGGAAGATCTCTTAATGTTTCGTAACCTTCGATAACAGCGATTTCCTTAACTAATTGTCTGAAGTAATTAGTTTTTGTTGTTACACTTCTTAACTTAGAAATCTTATGTGTTAAGAGTGGATGAGATAATACTCTTGCGTTTTTGTATTGTGTAATATCCATTGTAATTTCTCCTTCTCTTTTAAATTTTTATAAAAAAATAGGGCCACGAAAGCGCCCTATTTAATTCCCTTTAATAGTTCATCCCAATGTTTAATGTCTTCTGATTGAGCGACATATACGTATGGAACATTTCTTGATATTTCGTTATAGTCGAGACCATAGCCAACTAAGAATTTATTCTCAGTTAACATCTTACCTGTGTAATCGACATGTAAGTCTGTCTTACGAAGATATAACTTATCAAATAATGAAACGATGATAATTTCTTTTGGATTGTGGTGTTCTTTGAGATAACCAGTTAAGTATTGCATTGTTAAGCCTGTATCAATGACGTCTTCAACAATGACGATTGACTTGCCAGTAATGTCGAGAGAGAGGTCCTTTTTAAGGATAACTGCACCAGTTGATGCTGTTCCTGAATAAGAAGAGACTTGAATGTAATCAGTCATTACTTCTGTCTTCATCTCACGAATGAGATCCATCATAAAGTTGACAGAGCCTTTTAAAACACCAATGACGATAGGTGTTTTGACACCATCTGCTTCAAAGCGAGTGTCTAATTTACAAGCGATATCTTTGCAAATATCGTGAATTTGTTGTTCAGATAAAATAATTTCACGTTCCATACTAAAAATACTACTCTATCTCCTTATTAAAGGCAATCATTATTTATATAAATAAATTGGTTTTTCAGGGGCAGTATTTTTTCCGCACCAAGAAGTATTATATTGGAGGTAAACTTCAGTAGTTTTACCCTTAATTATGTATCCTTTTCCACTTGTAGTAATATTCCAATAGATATCACCATCATTTGTTATTCCAGATTGTGTAGCAATACTAATTGAGTAATGAGTTCCATCAATATAAGAATATAAATATTTATCATCTGAAGTCTTAATTGTGAAAGAACCGTCAGCTTGTTTACTAAACAAGAATGCACTTGCTCCAGATGAACTCATTGTATTTAAATCATTAGAAACAGTTGCGTCAGCACCATTGAAATACCACGCATATGTTGTGTTATTTTTACCAACATAATTGGTTGTAGTCATTGCAGTATATTTAGTATTGTAGTTAACAATATAAGCACTAGCTTTATCAAGATCGTTTAATGCTGAAATTAATGTATATGAACCAGCTGATCCGGATGAACTACCACCAGTAGAAGAACCAGTGTTTGAACCTGTGTTAGTACCAGCGTTTCCACTAGGAACCCCTGATACATAGCCTTCTGAATCCCAAATATAGTCAACATATTCAGGATGATCAACGAATGGATTTCTTCCATAACCTTGTGCAGATAAATATTCGTTAACTTGAATTTCCATATCGGTTACTGGATATTTTTTATTCCATTCAATTAATGACTTCAAAGTTCCCATAGTCTTCTTAGAAGTAGCATCACTTGGGTTATTTGAAAGGCTTAAACCATTTGATTTTCCATATCTAGTAGCAACATAGAAAATAACTCTAGCAGATTCGCCTCTTGCAGCTTCAAATCCACACGATGCTGGGTCCCATTGGTTGCTGCCAATACCATAGAAGTAGTTTGCTCTATCACTATTGTCTGCTGTGATAGTAGGTCTTACCATGAATGGATCTTTTTCAATGTTTGCGCCACCATTCTTTTCGCCACCGCCTCTTGAGTTAGGCCATGTATGTTCACGGTTAGATCCTGAGCTAGTTGATACAGCGTAGTCTGAACCATGATAGAAAGGTGTATATTTACCATCTCCATTTTTAGCAGCTGCTTGTCCAATTGATAAGCAAGCACTATATGTAGTTGTTTTTGTAACTTTGTCTTCAATTAATGAAGCCAATGTGTCTCTAAAAGAGACACCATATTTAGTGAAATCTAAATTCCATTTTGGATCTTGTTCAGGAGAGTTTTGTTGATTGTTATCACCAGATTCGCCATTGTCTCCGCCAGCATTATCGCCAGGAGTGTTTCCAGAATCTCCTGGTTGATTTCCTTGATCTGGATTATTAGAAGAATAGCCACAAACTAAACATGCATCGTCATAAAAGACGTGCTTTCCTCTTAGACCTAAATCTAAGCAGTCATTACATTCTTTCCAGTGATGCTCAGCATCAAAAGACCAAGTTTCCTTCCAAGAATGTTCCCACGGAAAATCGCTTTTTTCACAAGCTGCGACAGAAAAGCTTAAAGGTAATAAGACACCTAAAAATAGGAATTTAGATTTGTTTTTCATTATTGTCCTGAGACTCCTAACTTCTTAATAGAAATAGATGGTGTTGAAATTCCGCTTGGAGAAACTTTAACATCATTTCCAACGTCGACGATGTCCTTAAAGACATCTAATAAATTGCCTGAAACAGTGATAAGATCGAATGGTTTACCTTTCTTTCCATCTTTAATTTCAAAGCCACTAGCTTGAAGTGAGAAATCACCAGATTGAGGATTCATTCCACTATGTAGGCCAGTTACTCCAGTAATATAGACGCCATTTCCAACTTTAGCGAATAATTCATCTAAAGACTTTTTACCAGGTTTAACTGATAAGAAGAATGGGCCTGTAGACTTTTTACTACCTGCACCTTGAGCGTTACCTGTTGTAGTAACACCATCTTTTGCAGCAGTAGTTAAATTGTATAAATAAGTTTGTAAAACACCGTTTTTAATAATTGATTTATTGTATGTAGCAACACCTTCATCATCGAACCATCTAGCAAATGCGTTTTTAGCTAAAGGTTTATCTTCAACTGTGAGCTTTTTAGAAGCGATTTGTTTACCTACTTGACCGATGAATAAAGATGACTTCTTTTGTACTTGTTCAGCATCAGTATGGCTAATGTATACCGAGATGAGTGAATTTACAGAGTCTTGTGAAAGGACTGCTTTATACTTCTTTGCAGGGCATGAAACACAACCTAATTGTGATGTTGCTTCTTCAGCACATTTCTTTGCTAATGCCTTAACATCAAACTTAGAGAAATCGCTATCAAAGAAGAGGTCAAATCCTGATTTTGATTGTCCGTTTTCTGTCGCAACAACTTCAGCAGCATAGTAGAAATAATTGCTCTTTTGGACTAAATTCAAACCGTTTGAGTTTAAAATAGTTGTCTTTTGGAATGATTCAGAATAGCTTGAAGTACCGACTTCGCTAACTCTAGGATCTTCTGCTTTAATTGCTGTTTCTAATTCTTTTAACTTAGCAATCTTAGTTTCAATTGAGACTTTTTCTAAATCTTTATTAAATGTATTAACTTTGTGATATTTTTCACTGCCTTTGAAGATGAAAACTGGATCTTCATTTTCAATAACTTTAGCGTTATTAACGATTTCTCTGATTAAGTAATCAGCTTTTTCTTTGTTCCATGTGTCACATGAAGCAGAACCACATTTAGCGTTTTCAAAAATACCACGAGCAACAATAGTCATACCATTATTGTCTGAGTAGTTATCAATTTCACCATGGAAAATTGAAATATCAATTCCATGTGATTCACCGATGTATAATTCAATTTCTTTAATGCCAGCAGCTTTAGCTGAAGCAAAGAACTTATCATATTTTCCCATTATTTTAATTCTCCTCCTCTGCCACCGACAGTACATTCAGAAACTCTTAATGTTGGTTGGCCAACAGATGTATAAACACGGCCAGATGAAGCTCCACAGAAGCCAACTGCTAACCTAAGATCGTTACCGACCATATCGATATTCTTTAAGATTTCAAAACCTTTACCGATTAATGTAGCGCCTTTGACCATTTCGCAAACTTTACCATCTCTAATGATATAAGCTTCGCTACATCCGAAGTTGAATTCACCAGTACTAGGATCAACTTGACCACCACCGAATGAAACAGCATATAAGCCTAATTTTGTAGCTTTAATGATTTCTTCTGGAGTTGATTTACCTGCACAGATGTATGTATTAGACATACGTGATGTTGGTACATATCTATAGTTTTGTCTTCGACAAGCGCCATTACCTTTTCTATTCATTCTACGACCGCTTAAATCATCAATCATGAAGTCTTGTAACTTTCCGTTCTTGATTAAAATTCTCTTTTCACCAGGAACACCTTCGTCATCAATATCGATTGAACCCCATTCATAAGGAATAGTTGAATCATCAACCGCTGAAACTAATGGAGAAGCAACTAAAGTGCCGATTTGTTCTGGTTTATAGAATGATAAACCTTTAGAAACTGCACTAGCTTCAAGTGGGTGACCACATGATTCGTGGAATAAAACACCACCGAAACCATTTCCGATAACAACTGGCATTTTTCCTGCAGGACATTCAGCAGCACTTAAAAGTGCAAGAGCAGTATTTGCAGCTTTTTTTGCAGCTATAACTAAGCTGCCTGCTTCTGTCTTATAGAATGAAAGATCGTCTTGGCATCCAACACCTTCATAACCTTGTTGGAAACCTTTTCCATCAGTTGCAATAGCGCCAACTGCACTATGTGCAAATTGTGTATCTCTCTTAAACCATAATGATTTAGAGTTGAAAACCGCAACTCCTCTATGCCATAAATTCATACGGCAAATTCTTCTGATGATTCTTGGGTCGTTTAATGCGGCAATTGCGTCATCAGCTTCTTTTAGAAGAGCAACCTTTTCTTCTAATGGAATTGAATCATAATCTTGTTTAATTTTGTTTCTATCTTTTGCTTTGACTTTATCTAAATGATCAACGAAAACTATTTGCTTGCCACTAAAAGATTTGTTTAAAGAATCTGCTAAAGCTAACAATCCTTTTCTAGTTAAATCATTTGTATAACCATAGATACATTGATTTTCCTTCAATAAACGTAAGCCTACGCCATTTAAAGAGTTCGAACTTGAAGTTTCAACTTTACCGTTTTCTAAAGCAACTGATACTGTATGTGAATCTTCATAGAAAATTTCAGCGTAATCAGCGCCAGTAGAAAGAGCACAGTTTAAGACTTCGATAGCTAATTTTTTTGAAATCATAGTCTTCCTCCTATAGTTAAGGCATTATATGCCATAACACAAACTTGATGACAATATTATAAACAAAAGTTTATTTTGTGTTAAACTATTTACGAGGAAATACATATGAATCCATGGCATGACGTTAAGGAGGAAAGAATTACTCCTGAAAAATTCCTTTCTTTAATTGAGATTTCAAAAGGAAGTAAAAACAAATACGAACTAGATAAGGAAACTGGTAGATTAATTCTCGACCGTGTTCTTTTCACTAGTACCCACTATCCTCAAAACTATGGGTTTATACCTAGAACATACGCAAAAGACTTTGACCCACTCGATGTCCTCGTATTAACTAGTGAAGACATAATTCCTATGACTTTCGTTAGATGTAAACCAATCGGTATGCTTAATATGATTGATAATAATTTACCTGACGAAAAGATTATTGCCGTTTGTATTGATGATCCATTTTATGGTCAATATAACGACATCTGTGAAATCCCAGACCACGTTATGGATGAAATCAAGCACTTCTTCAGTGTTTATAAGACTCTTGAAGGAAAGACCACTGCTGTTGATGTTGTCTGTGGTAGAGAAGGTGCAATCCAAACAATTATTGATTGCATGAAAGAATACAAAGAAAAAATCGAACCAAAGATTAAAGCAGAAAGAGGCTACTAATTACGTAACCTTTTAAATATTATTAATAAGAAAGGAGTGAACCAGTTTTTAACGACTGAAAAATTATGAATAAAGTAAAATGTCCAAAATGTGGCGAAGTATTTACAATTGATGAAGACTCCTATGCTTCAATTGTCGCCCAAATTAAAAACGATGAATTTCAAAAAGAGCTAGTAAAACGCGAAAAGGAGATCTCAGAGAAGAATCAATTAGCGTCTGAACTCGCTATACAAGGGGCTATAAAGGATAAAGATGCTCAATTATTAAAGAGCAAAGAAGAAATTGCTGAGTTAAAAAGTAAACTTGAAGCTCAAGAACAAATTGCTAAAGCGAAAGTAGATAGTATTAAGCAACAATACGAATCTGAGCTTAGAGAAAAACTCTTAATCAAAGATAACCAAATCCAAAATGCAAATGCTGAAAAGGAACTCGCTGTTTCTAAGGCTGTTAGTGAAAAAGAACTAGAATTATCTAAGAGCAAACAAGAGATTGTTGAGTTAAACAGTAGGTTAGAAAACGCAAAGAAAGACGCAGAGCTCGATATTAAAAATTTAAAAGAGGAACATGCGCTCGAATTGAAGTCTAAGGATACTCAAATTGAATATTTCAAAGACCTCAAAACTAAAATGTCCACTAAACTTTTAGGAGAGACTTTAGAGCAACACTGTCAGATTGCTTTTAATCAAATTAGAATGACAGCTTTTCCAAGAGCTTACTTTGAAAAAGATAATGTAGTAAGTGCAGACAGTGGATCAAAAGGTGACTTCATTTTTAAAGATTTCATCGATGATTCTGATATTCCTTTCATCTCTATCATGTTCGAAATGAAAAATGAAAGTAGCACTACTGCAACCAAGCACAAAAACGAAGATTTCTTTAAGGAGTTAGATAAGGATAGAAACGAAAAAGGCTGCGAATATGCCGTGTTGGTTTCAACATTGGAGAGTGATAATGAGCTATATAACGCAGGTATTGTTGACGTATCATATCGTTATCCAAAAATGTATGTTATTAGACCTCAATGCTTCATTCCAATGATTACTTTACTTAGAAATGCAGCATTAAATACAATCGAATATCAAAAGCAACTCATCACCTATAAAACAGAAAATATGAGTGTTGAAAAATTCGAAAGTGAACTTCAAGATTTCCAAGATAAATTTAATAAGAACTATAGATTAGCAAACGAAAGATTTGATGATGCTATAGTTGAAATAGATAAGACAATCCAACATCTTACTAAGGTTAGAGAAGGGTTAGTTGGAGCAGCTAGAAACTTAAGACTAGCAAATGACAAAGCACAGGAATTATCTATTAAAAAGCTAACTAAAGATAATCCAACAATGAAAGAAAAGTTTGGTATTAAGTAGGTTAGATTATTAGAAAGGACTATTTAAAATGCAATTAGTTATTTTAGCAGCCGGTATGGGATCAAGATTCGGTGGTCTCAAGCAAATGGAACCAATGGATGAATACGGAAACTTCATCATTGATTACTCAATTTACGATGCAGTAGAAGCAGGTTTCGATTCAATTGTATTAATTATTAAAAAAGAACATCATCAAGCATTTGAAGACACAATTGGTAAACGTCTTAAAAAGATTGTTAAAGTCGAATACGCTTTCCAAGATATGAATGACTTGCCAGAAGGATTTAAAGTCCCAGAAGGTAGAGAAAAACCATGGGGAACAAGTCATGCAATCTATGCAGCTAGAAATGTAATTAGAGAATCTTTCGCAATGATTAATGGCGATGATTACTATGGAAAAGAATCTTTCAAAATCGCTTATGACTTCTTATCTAAGCTTCCAAAGGACTCTAAAGGTGTATATGCTAACGTTGCATATAAAATCGCTAACACAATGACTGAAAATGGTTCAGTTAAGCGCGGTGTATGCGCAGGTGAAAACGATATGATGACAAAACTCATCGAATCAAGCATCTCTAAAGAAGACGGCAAATACACAGTCTCTCCATTAGATGGTTCTGAAGGTTTTGAAATTAATGCAGATCAAGTTGTCTCAATGAACTTCTTCTGTTTCACAAAAGACTATGTAGACCTTTGTGTCAGAGACATTGTCCCATTCTTAACAGCTAAAGGAACTGAGATGAAGAGTGAATTCTTAGTTCCAATTCACGTTAATGAATTAATTGCTAAAAAAGAAATTGGAGTTAAAATTCTCCCATCACCATGTGTATGGTATGGTGTAACTTATAAAGAAGATAAAGAATTAGTTGTAAAAGCTTTCAAAGAATTAGTCGATAAAGGATTATACAAAAAAGGCTTATATTAGAGCAAACTAAAACACCAGCGAACAATTCGCTGGTGTTTTTCATTTCGCTATGTATTAGGTTATTTAGCAAATGGGAAAGCTGTTTTAAGAGCTTCTGCTTCTGCTTCAGTAATTCTTAAAATACTGCCGTGTCTCTTTGTTTGTGAGTCCCAAGAGAAGCCTGTGCCCTTTTCGATCTTTCTCCAAGATTGATTAGCATTTGTCTTGTCTTCAATATCAGTTGTTGTCCAAGGAATGTAGCCAATGCTTGTATTTGCATAGAAATCAGCCATTAAGCCGATTTCATCGACGTCTTCGTCTTTTCTATCAGCTTGGTTAAGATGGAACCATTCAGGGCCTTCTAAACACTTGTTATCAGCGTTTCTACCTTCAGCTTGGTAACCAGCGTCAGCTAAGTTCATAACTTTTTCCCAAGAATCGATATCGAATAAGTCTTGAGTTCTTTGAATTAAGATACCGCCATTGTTTTCATGGTTATCACCATCTTTTGCAGCGCAATAGTAGTAATCACCAATCTTCATAACAGAAGCATCAATAATCTTTCTTTCGTTGTTATTAATAGCAACCGGAGAGTCTGAACCTTTTTGTGGATCTTCTTGTCCTGCTGGATAAGGTTGATTCTTTAAGAATTTCTTTGTTTCACCAAAGTGGACAAAGTCTCTAGTTGTTGTGTAATAGATACAGTCACGTTCTTTAATAGCGTCTTTAGTATCTGTAAGAATTGTTGATGAGAAGAAAATTAAGTATTCACCTGTTTCTTCGCTATAAATCATTTCAGGAGCCCATGCCATACCAGCATCTTCTCTTGCAACGTTAATTAAACGTCCTTCTGTCCAGTTAACTAAGTCGTGAGATTCCCACAATGTAATTGAATGGCTACCTGTAATTGTGAATTTTTGAGAACCGTTGTTATTGCCCCATCCACCTCTTGTGTAAACACTTAAGTCAGTAGCGATGAGATAGAATGTATCACCTTCTGGAGAACGGCAGATATATGGATCTCTAACACCTCTTTCGCCAACTGTACTAGAAAGAACTGGCTTTAAGTTATTCATTGTTGAACCATTCATATCTTTGAATTTTAAACCTTGGCCAACATCTGCTAATGCGAAGAACATTTGTTCACCAGTAGCAATTCTTGTGCCGTTTTCAGTCTTACCATGGCCTTCACCAACGAAGTGAGTGAATAAGTATGCCTTATAATCTTCGTCTTCGATTTCTTCTGCGGCTTCTTTAACTAATACTTCTTGTTCATACTTAGTTGCAGTAGCGCCTTCACCAATTTTTGCGATTAATTTAACTGTCTTATCAGATGATTTTCTTGTAACTTCACCTGGAGCAACTTCGCCATGAGTTTTTGGGTTAATAACTGTTGGATCAGAACTTGCCCAACTTACTTGTTTTCCAGCAACTGAACTTGGTAAATATACGTTACCATAGACACCTTCTTTATGAACGATATCTAATTCAGCAGTGATTGCGTCATCAGTTTCAGCAGTTAAAGCAGAATATTCTTCGAATGTTTTGTCACCTTTTTCTGGAGCAGCTTTTTCACCACATGCAGATAAAGACATTGCTAGTAAAAAACCTGAAATTGATAATGCTTTTTTGAATGCTTTTTTCATATTGATATTCCTTTCTATTTACGTCAAGAAACTGCCAGGTACCCCCAGCAGTTTCTTAATTATATCCTTATTAATCTTCTTTTCTCTTAGAAGCTAATAATGCAGCACCAGCAACTGCGATTGTTGCGATTAATCCGCTTGCAGCAGCAATTGATCCACCACAACCTTTCTTTGTTGGTTCTTCTAGAACTACTTCTTCACCGAATTCATCGACAGCACTAGCGCTTGGAACTACTAATTCAAAGCTATTACCGACGACTTTATCTTCGAATACAACGTTAACGTGGATGAAGCCATTGAATGCTTCGTCTAATGAACCATAGATTGAACTACCATCAAATTCTAAGCCTTGTGGTAATGGAGTATATGGATCGATTTCAACTTTTGTATAATCGCTATCGAAATCAGGAAGAGTTACTTCAATGTCAATGTCATCGCCAACGTTAGCAACATAGCGGCCATTGACTGTGCCTGAGAATGTGATACGTGTGTCTAAAACATCACATGATTTTGAATAAATACCTGATTGAGCATTCATCCATAAACATTCTTTACACATTGTACGAACTGCGTACCACCATGAGTATGATTCAACACTTGAACCATCGCTTGATTTATAAACTGGAGCGCCTAATCCACCATTAGCAGATTGAGTCCATTTACAGTTCATATCGTTACTGTAGTCATCACCGTCTAATTGGTTGTTACAACCAGCTAAGATACGGTTGTTGATGTTTTCGTACATACCAGCGTTGAATGCTGAGTTACCATGGTGAGTCATATCTGAAATGATAGAACCTTTAAAGCCCCATTCATTTCTTAAGACTTCTGTTAAGAGAGGGTAAGAAGCAGCTGTTTCCATTAAACCTAAACGGTTATATGAAGACATGATACCTGTTGATTTACCTTCTTGTACGCACATTTGGAATGGTTTTAAGTAGATTTCACGGAGAGCTTGTTCTGTTAAGAAACATGCAACACCTTCTCTGTGTTTTTCTTGATCGTTAACTGCGAAGTGTTTGAAGAAACAGTAGACACCTTTATCAGTAGCGCCAGCGATAACTCTACCAGCGATTCTACCTGTTAAGAATGGGTCACCAGAGTAGTATTCGAAGTTACGGCCACCGAATGGAGAACGGTGGATGTTGACACCTGGGCCAGCCCAACCATAAGTATTGTTAGATAAGTGAGCTTCTTCACCAACGCAATCGCCTTGGAGTTTAGCTAATTCAACGTTGAATGTTGCAGCAACGATAGGGCCACCACACCACCACATGATTTGGAATTTTGAAGGACCATCAGAGTCATTAGTATCTAATTTGCCAATTTCACTGATAGCTGGGTTATGAGAAGCACCATCAACGAATTGTTCCATTTCTTCCCATGTCATTTCGTTTAAGATTGTTTCCCATCTTGGATCATCTAATGATGAACCAATCATATCTGTAAGTTTAACTGTACGACTTGCAGCAGGTAATTTTGTAGCTTGTTGTCTCCAACCTAATGCTTCGATGTCTTCTTTTGTCTTATAGACATCTTCTGGGACATATTCCCAAGTATCTGATTTTTCGACATCGTCCATTGTGAACTTATGAGTGAAGAATTCTTCAACTCTTGATTGAGCACCTAATGTACGATCTTCGATTGTTGGGTGAGTTGGGAATGTGCCTTCAAAATCAGCACGACTCATTTGAGTGAATTCGAAGTCATCTTCTGAAGGTAATGATGAATAGAAACCATTATCTGTGAATCTATTTTCAACTGAGTAACCTGTATAACGGTCTGTTTCGTATTTGAAGCCACCTGAAATAGCGAAGCTAACAGCGTCATATTCTTCGTGAGCACTCTTGTTAATTGAAACACTGTAAGAACCAGCGTCTAATTCATAACCTTTGAATCCGTTTTTGTTTGCATCACTGAAGTCATATGAAGCGACATCTTGTAAGTAGAATTCGCAATCAACTACTTCTGATTTTCCAGGTTGGATTAAACCTGTTTTACCAATAGCGCATAATGCGTTGTATGGTTTTTCAATTCCACCACTTGTATATGGAGCTTTGAAATAAACTTGAACAGCGTCTTTACCAGCAACGTTACCAGTGTTTGTAACTTTGACTTTAACAGTAACTTTGCCATCTTTATTTGTTAATGATTTATTTTTAACATTGCTTGCGACAATTTCTTGAGTGAATGAAGTGTAGCTTAAGCCATAACCGAATGGATAAACAACACCGTTTTGGCCATCGTACCAAGCATCAGCAGCTGCCTTACCACTTGATTTTTCAAGGTCAGCATAAACTGTTTCGAAATATCTATAGTCAACATAGATACCTTCTTCATAGTTTAAGTAAGCTGAAGGTCTAACACCGTTAAGACCATAGTTAACAACTTTGTGAGCTTCGTCTTCCCATGTTGGAGCGCCTTTGAATGTACCATCACTTCTGACTGGAGTTCCATCAGCATTGAACATTGTATCTGCTGGAGCGTAGCCTGCTAATTTACCATCAGCACCATAGTAAGGGTTAGTTTGAGCGTTATCTGAGAAGTTTTGGAATGATGGATCTTTTGTAAAGTCACGTGACCATGTGTCGACTGTTTTACCTGAAGGGTTAACATCACCACATAAGATACGACCGATTGCACCAGCACCGTTAGCACCTGGTGTACCCATCCATAAAACTGCTTTAACCTTAGGATCTTTTTCAAAGACATCACATTCATATGCGTTACCAGAGTTGATAATGATAATGACATTGTCTGTATGTGTCTTTAATTCATTAAATAATGCTTCTTCGTTAACTGATAATTGAAGAGCGTGTCTTGTTGAGACTGGATTTGGATTCTTTTGATCATCTGATGCGTTACAAGTTTTAACGTCACAACCTTCAGAACCTTCACGAGAGATAACAAAGATTGCTGCATCATTAAATTCTGACATTGAGTCCTTTAAGTCTTGTGTGTACTTACTCATTGGAGTTTCACCAATGGTAACTTCAGAGATACCTTTCCAACCAGTGTTACCATTTGTACGGCCACTACCTGATTTTGAGTTGTCTGAATAGAAGTCTCTAAGTTTTGTGTTAAGTTGGAAACCAGCATCAGTTAATGATTTATCCATCTTAATTTCGGTGATACCACTAGAAACCGAACCAGCACCTGATCCAGCACCACCTCTAACCAAGCTAACACTTGATTTACCAGCAAGGGTAACCTTAGAACCCTTTGACATTGGAAGAAGACCTTCATTCTTTAAGAGAACAACGCCTTCATCCGCAATTTGTGCGTTAAGGTCCATAGCTTTTTGACAGTATTTTGAACGATTGTTTTCAACGTCTGAGTAGAAGCTATCTAATCTACCTGCGGCATTGACGCTTTTTGTTGAAGCGGCACCCATACCCAAAACAGGTAAAAGACCTAATAATAGTAATTTTTTCTTCATACTATTTTCCTATTCCTTTCACAATACATGTGATTATTCGCTTACATATGAATGCGGTGCAAAAAAGACATTTCGCACAAAATAAAAATCACAAGTATTAATATCTACGAATTAAATATAAATATTTATATATCCGTAAAATATGCTTTTCTTGTGATTTTCTAGTTATTGAGTTTACTATTTCCTATTTAGGAATGTACATATCGATATAATCGAAATTTGTTGAATTTTGTTTTGCGGTGAAAACAATTGTGTTTGAACCGCTTTTTAAGTTGATCATGCCAGCATCAACAGAAGTCCATTTGTGGAAATTATCATCTCCACTTTGTCCTGGAATTGAAGCATCAGATGAAAATGCTGTTCCGTTAATAGTGATGTCAAACAAATCTGTTAAATTATAGTCTGCTGTTCTTGCGGATAAACCTACTGTCAATAAAGCTTGAGTCGCTTTAGTAGAATTGTATGTCATAGTAACAGAACCACCATTAGGATTTAATCCTGAAACATATCTATCGCCTGAAATGCCTTCGTTGGATGCGCTTTTTACAGTACAGTTCCCATTTAAGCTTCCAGTCTCTGCTTCAACGCGAACTTTATTTGCATTAGTTTTGAAAGCAGAGTAATCAGTTGTTCCTGGATTAACAGGTCCTTCTGAACCATCTCTAATATCACAAGTTCCTCTTTTGCTTCCAAATACAGTTTCTAGATAGTCAACACGTTGTACCATCCATTCGTATAATTGATTTTCGCATTCTCTTTCTGTTTTAAACTTTTGGATATCTCTTCTAACTTCAAAACTAGTTTCTGGGTTAGAGCCCATATTAGAAGTCCATTTTGCAAAGTTTTTAGCATATTCAGATTTATAGCTGATTGCGTAATCTTCGATCATATCTAATGCTCTTTCAAAGAGTTTAGCTTCTCTTAATTCATTCCATCTAGCTTTAACTTTAGTTTGGAACCATGAGAATTTGCTCATTAAATTGATCCACATATTTGAAGATTCAGAAGCAAATAATCCTTGCGCATTTTCAACAGTACCTTGTCTAATACCAAGTGCTGTATCGAAGTCCCATGGGTTATCTAATCTTAATTTCTTATCTCCAGTAGCTGAGTTATCATATGATAAATAGAATGAAGAATAGCCAATGTCAGGATTAGTGCAAACTTCGTTTAATATATAAGAGTCTACGAATGTGTTAATATCGAAATATTTGCTAATAAGAGTTTCTGTATTTGTTTCTGATGAATTAACTAAAACATCATTAACAATGTCCCTAGCGCCTTGATTTTTAACTGCTCTATAAAGGATTTCATAAAGTTGTTCAACTCTATTTTTAATAAAATTAACTTGATCATTGCTCTTTGTAACTGCGTCTCTTGGTCCAACGTCTGTTAGTAATGTGTAAGTTGTTATATCACCATTACAGTTATAACGATTTTCGCCACTATGTGATTTATTATTTGCGGCAGGTTTATATTGAACTGTGAATGTTGGATCACCATCTAATCCTTTTGCAGCTTCTTCAGAAGCATATTTATCTAATTCAAATGTATAGCCAATATCAACGCCTGTATAATTATCATTTGGAAGTTCAGCAACAGGAATTCTTCCTTCTTTAGCTTCTTTTTGTTCAGCTAGTTGATATAAACCCCAATATTGGTTGTTAATATAAAGATGAACAGGTGTAAAGTCTGTGCAGAAAGTATTAGCAGTTCCCATTTCTCTAGCCATAAAGAACGAGACTGCGTTTCTTAACATTGAAGTGTCTTTAACGTCTGCAAATAAGACCCATTTTTTGAACTTTTTGCCATTATTTAGACCAAATAAATTTTGTTTCGCATCAAATTTAATTCTAAATCCTTTTTTTGCATAGTCAGTTGTGTAGTTACCTCTGACTTTCATACCACCAGTAACTTCGCCAATGTCATAATCAATTCCTGGTAAATCATCTACGATATATTTTCCTTTAACTTCCCATGGATCTCCGCCGCCTTTTGATTTGTTTGGCTTAGTTGCGAATTCTGTAGAAGTACCACCTTTAGTATCGTCAGTTACCTGGAATTTAATAGTTGGTGCTTTATCAAAAATATGATAACCTTGCCTATTAAATTTTGGAGTATATACACTTGGTTCTGGTTTGTAATCAGTTACAGGCAAAATATGTCTATAGCCACAAATAGTACAGTCTCTATGTTGCGAACCTTCTTTTTTGTATGTTTCAGTGGTTGTACCCCATCCAAATTGGTTTTGTACTTCTCTAGTTTCATCTGTAGCATATGAATCAATTATCCAATCAGAGAATACGTGAGCAGCAGAATCATTACGTTCTGTACATTTTGAATCAGTACATTCATGCCAGTGGTTTGCTTGATCTTTAGACCATTCAGTACCCCATGTGTGAATATGTTCTGTATTGCCACCACCTTGTTGGCCGCCTTCTCCACCGTTATCGCCGCCGTTATTGCCACCTTCTCCTGAGCCACCATTTTCACCTGGATTATTTGGTTCTTTAGGATCTGTAGCACCACATCCAGCAAGTAAAAAAGGAACACATAAGAGAGGTAAAAGTTTTGATTTTTTCTTCATGTTAATTATCTTCCTTCCTTAATATCTTGCGATTGCTTGTTTCGACATGAATACAAGCGCAAAAAAGTAATTTTTGCATAAAAATAAAATCACAAGAATTAATATCTACACCATAAATATACTATTTATTAAGGCGTAAAATATGCTTTTCTTGTGATTTTGTTCTTTCTAACTTTTTATTCTACTTAGGAATATACAAATCTATATAGTCGAAATTAGTAGATCCATTCTTTGATGTAAACACAACTGTGTTTGATCCTTGAACGAGGTCAACCATGCCTCCATCAACTGTTGTCCAGCAATGGAAGTCTTTGCCATTTCCTTGTTTAATTGTGCCTTCAACACTTACAAGTTTTCCATTAACTGAGATGTTGAAGAAATCACTTAAATCATGGTCAGAATCAGTTCTAGCAGATAAGCCAACTGTTAATAATGCAGAACATGCTTTTGGAGAAGTCACGTTAAATGTAACTGTTGCACCAGCGTTATTTGCTAATTCACCAACATATTTATGACCAGAAATATCTTCAGTATCATTTGTTTTTTGAATAGCTCCGCCTGTTAAAGTTGCATCTTCTGCTTCATATCTAGATTTAGTTGCGTTAGCTTTGAATTTTGAATAGTCTTTGACGACTGTTCCTTCGTATGCACTTGGATTAATGCTTACTCTGTTGTTACCGAAGTTAGACTCTAAAAAGTCTACACGCTTACTTAACCAGTTAATTGTTTCCTTCTCAGCTTTCTTGTAATCAGAAGTATTTTTGAATGGATTTCTAAGTTCGCTAGCGGCGTCATTAGTTGGCCATCTCTTGAAGTTCTTTTGGTACTCATCATCGTACTTATCGAAGTATGTTTCCATCATGTGTAGGGACATATCGATAGCGCCACTGTCTCTTAACTTGTTCCATTTTTCTTTTACGATGTCCATGAAGAAGTCAATTCTACTAAGTAAATTTAACCATTGGTTAGCGCATCTCTTGAGATATAAATCATCAGCGTTAGTGATGAATCCGTTTCTGTTTCCGAAGTTAGAGTCGAAGTCCCATGGGTTTTCAAATCTTAATTTCTTGTCCCCATCAGCGTTGTTATTATATGACATATAGAAAGAAGAATATCCAACGTCTGGAGTAGCAGAGATTTCATTTACAAGATAACCATCTGCCCAAGTATTCAAGTCGAAGTAATTCGTTAAGTTCTTCTTTAAATCTGTTTCTGTTGAGTTGACAACTTCACCTGCACTATTAATCATCATAGCTTTATTATTAATAGCAGTTTCATAAAGGATTCTATAAGAATCTTCTACTTTCTTTTTGATGAAAGGAAGTTGAGTTGTCTTATCATTAATATCCGTTAACATTGTGTATGTTTTAACGATACCAATTTGAGAATAAATATTAGCGATACCTTCACCTTGTTTTAAACCATGAGCGACTGTTGAAGGACTATATGTAACTGTGAAAGTTGGATCGCCATTAGTTTTCTTTGCTTCATTAGTAGCGTAATAGTCTAATTCGAAACAATAACTAATGTCAGTGCCCTTATAAAGCTCTTCAGGGGTATCCCTATCCTCTAATTGAGGAAGGTTGATTCTTCCCTTCTTATTTTCTTTTTGCTCTGCTAAGAAATAATATCCCCAATATTCATCGTTTAAATAAACGTTAACTGGAGTAAAGTCACTAGTCCAAATTCCATCTTCAGCACAAATTGCTTTAGATAAATATAAACCAAGACCAGTTCTAACTAACGCAGTATCCTTAGCATCAGCGAAAAGAACCCATTTTTTAAATTTCTTGCCGTTATTTAAACCTAAAAGGTTATCTTTTTCTTCTAATTTAATTGCGAAACCTTTCTTTGCCCATCCAGCAGTTTGGTTACCTCTAACTTTCATAGTGCATGTTAAATTAGATTTCTCCATGCCTGTTTCACAATTAGCGACTGAAAGTTTTCCTGAAATTGTTGGACGATCTAAATCGTCACTTCTTGCACTTGTAGCAAAGCTAGTGCCAGAAGGAGATGTAAATCTAATTTCAGGAATCTTCTCTCTATTTGGATAATTAACTTCTAATCCCTTGCTAACACCAGCGATAAATCCACAAGTAGGACATTGCTTAACCTTAACTTTTGCGTATTTATCGTAAACTCTTGTATCAAGTTCTGAAGGGTTAATAAAAGAATAATTTTCTAAATTATGTGCTTCCCTATCGATGATGGTCTCAACACCATCCACCTCAACCTTTTTAAAGTGTCCGTTTGCGTCACTTGACCACTCAACTTCAGGTGCTTCTGGTTCAGGTTCTGGCTCTGGTTCAGGGTCTGGATCAGGAATAACCGGAGAGTTGTCAGTAGGATTGTCGGTTGGATTATCTGTAGGGTTGTCAGTAGGATCTGTAATAGAAGGATCTTCCTTGTTAGGATTTTCTGGAACAGGATCTTTTGTGCATCCCACAATTAAAAAAGGGATTAATAATAAAGGTAATTTCTTTAAAGTTTTCATACATTTAGTATCGCACAATAAAATTAAAATGATTATTTATTTTTATAAATTGATCCAATAACGTTCAGTGATTGAGCCATCATCTGGTACTTCATTTTCTTTGATTCCACCATTATTGATAATAGATTTTCTAGATCCAATATTGTTAATATCACAAGTCATTAAGACTCTATCGATTCCTAACTTTTTACATTCTTCTAAAGCTAGTTTAATCATAATAGTTGCATAGCCTTTTCTTCTCTCACTAGGTCTAATTCCATCACCTATGTGCCCACCCGTAGCGAGTAATCCTTCATTTAGGTAATGTCTAACGTTAGCAGCGCCGATGAAAATATCTCTTTCATCGTCGTATAAAAAGAATGTTGTTGCAGGTACGTGTCCTCTTTTAATTGCTGCTTCAGAATCGTACATATTTTTGACGTAAACATCGAAGTCATTTTTATAATCGCCATTAAAAATAGCTGAAGGAGATTTATTAGCAGTTGGATTCTCTTCGTTATATTTTGACCACTCATCTAACATTTCAGTTAATTGGCGTCTATATTCATTTGTTAATGTAACTAATCTAAGTGCCATCTTGTACCTCCTTAACTATTCTTCCTTAAGAAATTTCACTTATTATAATCCTTTATTAATAGGTATCAAGACAAATCATCAATCGTTTTAAGTTAAATAAAAAGCCTTACTCAAATGAATAAGGCCTTTAAGTTCGATTAAGGATTAGTCTTTGTCTTCTTCATCATCGTCATCGTCATCGTCGTCATCTTCTTCATGAGAGAATGGCTTAACGATCGAATAATAAACTGGGATTGCTAGGAATACTACCCACATTGGATGCCATAAGTGAGCACTTGTTCCAGGAATAATCATACAAACAAAGAAATAGACGAATACTGCGAGTAATGGCATATTGAACTTACTAGGGTTCTTTCTTTCGAAGCATCTGATTGTAGAACAGATAATTTCAGGAGCAAGGAAGATAATCCATGCGCTAGCCCACATGTGTAAATATGTTCCTAATAAGATATAGCCAACAACTGAGAGTAAAAATAATGGGCCTTCAATATATTTTGAGATTCCAGGCTTACTTTCTTTTGTAACTTCAACGCCATCTTTATTAATTGCGTGTATACCTTTTCTATTAATTGTTACATGGCTTCCGTCTTTAGCTTTCAAATGGATTCCGTGCTTGCCGATGTGAATTGTATCTTCACCATCCTCAACAACAATAGTGTCTTGTTCAGCTTCTTTTGCTTTTTCTTTTTGTTCTTCTCTGATGTCTTCTACTGATTCATCACTAGATAAAATCTCATCTAAAGAAATGTTATATAACTTAGCTAAGCAAATGAGGTTATCAGTATCTGGAGAAGCTTCTGCGCGTTCCCATTTACTAACTGCCTGACGTGAGATGCCTAATGCGTCTGCAAGATCTTCTTGAGACATGCCTTTTTCTTTTCTTAATTTAACTAATCTGTTTGCAATTTCAATATTCATAATCGTTCCTCGCTTTTCATGCCAATATCTTATAATTTAGCAGCTCGGTTGCACCACCAATTCTAGTTTGAATTTTGTCAACTAACGGTTGCATTTTACTATATTTAGGGGGATTTTCTACATTTTTCTTAATTTTTTGGAATTTTTATACAATTTTTCTTACAAAACTCATCATATAGTATTTATCAATAATTTCTGAGTGAGATTCATAGTTTTTTTCAGCAATTTTTCCACCAGAAATCAAAATATTTTTTAATCCAACTGATAGTCCTCTACCATCGAGTTTCATATAGCTTTCTTTAAGTGTCCAATGCTCGAAAAATTCCACAGTTTTATCATTGGCATTATTGATTTCTTGTATCTCACTATCGTTGAAGAAATGATCTGCAATTCCAATTGCCTTTTCATCCATAAATTGGATATCACAGCCTATTGGAGAATCTGAAAATACCGCCAAAGCTTTTGTGCCGCTATGAGAGATAGAAAAATAAATTGGATTCCCTGGAATATAAGGTTTTCCATTTTCGTCAGTTGTAATATTTTGAATTTGCTTTTCGAAGCCAAGACTAGTTAGACCATCTAATAAAAGCTTGCTTGCTAAAAGAGATGAGACTTTGTCTTTCTCACATTTATAAGCATTTACTCTATCTTTTCTACATTTAGGTAGACTGTCAAAGATAGAATCAAACGATTCTTTTATATTACTTTCTAAAACGTCTCCAACTAGAATTTTTACCATATTATGTATGATATTTTACCTTAATTTGTAATTTTAATAAATAAATTATGTTTATGTATATGTGCGTTATATGCACATGTGAGTATATGCAAATAAAGTCGCCATATATTAGTAGATTTTACTTTGTTTTTTCATCCTAATTGCATATTTTTAGAAAATAAATTGTTTTTTTAGAGCATTTGTTAAATTTCCGTATTAAAATAAGTGGTAGGTTAAAGGGGAACTCCATGGTACTCAAAGCGATGAACAATTTTTTCGACATTTCATCAACTTATAACTATTGGGTTGAGCTCTGCTCTTTGGTTTTCTTGTGCTGTCTTTTAGTTAGATTCCTTGTTGGTAAAAAGTTTCTTTCTAAAGTAAATATTATTTTCGGTGCTGCAATTGTTTGCGGCATTTTTGATTTATCTTTCGATATTTTAGGAAGTATTTTTCTTGCGAATTATGAAAGTGTCTCCCTAGCAGCAAACTTTGCAATTAACGAATTATTCTACTTCTTCCATATCCCATTCCCTGTACTTTTATTTACTTTCTTACTTCATATTGCAGGTGTTTCTAAGAAAACTTTTAAAAAGTTAGTACCTTTCTATGTTCCTGCTATTCTTTACTTAATTATTATTTTACTTAACCCATTTACACATTGGGTCTTCAGTATTGATTACAGTGCTACTGATGGTGTTTTTAAACACGGCCCACTATTTATTGGTATTTACATAGTTACAGGTTTCTACATCATTGCAACTCTAGTAAGCTTATTTAAACTCAAAAACAAAATCGAAAAACCATTAATTTTCTCAATGATTTTCTCAGTTTTCATTGTTGTTGTAATGATCGTTATTCAAATACTCTATCCACAACTTCTCTTAACTGGTTTAGCTATTTCTCTTTCATGCTGGGCAAATTACGAACACCTCGCAAATGCAGGAGAAATGACTGATAAATCATCTGGATTATTTAATTACAACGCATTTCTTAATTACTTAAAACAAGATATTCGTTTCTCTAAAAAACAAAATATGATTATTTGTGATGTAAGTAGTATTACTGAAATCAACGCTAGATTAGGTATTTTAATGGGTAACCACGTATATAAAGAAATCGGTAACTTCTTTAAGAAATTAGATAACGGAAAGGCTTGGTCTTTCAGATTATTTGGACCTAGATTTGTTATCGTCTTTAAAGATAGCGTCTCACTTAACTCAAGGTTAGATGATATCGAATCAAGGTTCGACAAAGAATGGAAAATCCAAGACAATACTTTTGATCTTTCTATTTCAGGTTATGTTATTAATGGCGATTTACACGCCAAATCAGCTAGTGACTTCTTTGATTATTTAAATACTCTTGATAATAAAATTAAATCTACTAATAAATCTTTTGTAAGAATTGATCAAAAAGAAATCGAAGCAATTTCTAGAGTTAGAGAAGTTGAATTAGCAGTTAAACGCGCTATGGATAGGGACTTCCGTGGTTTTGAGATGCACTATCAACCAATCTATCACATTGCATCAAAGAAATTTAATCATGCAGAAGCATTGCTTAGATTTACTGATGATGAATTAGGACCTATTAGCCCTGCTGAATTTATTCCAATCGTAGAATCACGCGGTTTAGCACATAGAATTGATAGATTTGTCTTACATGAAGTTTGCCAATTCTTAAGTCTTCACCCTGAAATTGAAACAATAGATGTTAATATTTCCGCTGCTGAATTTATCAATAATCCAAGCAGAGAATTCATGGGCATTATTAATAAATTTAATATCCAACCAAATAGAATTTGTTTTGAAGTTACTGAAACTGCAACAGTTGAATATCCTCAAATCTTTGAAGAATTTATGAAAGATATGACTTTAGAAGGATTTACATTTGCAGTTGATGATTTCGGTACTGGATACTCTAATATTTCAAGAATTGTCCGTAAAGACTTCAGCATCATTAAGTTAGATAGATTCTTCTTAAATGCAGATAGCACAATGAAGAAGGTCCTCGAAGCTGTTATTGATTTATTACATAAATTAGGCATTCCTGCAGTTATTGAAGGTGTAGAAACAAAAGAACAACTCGATGAAATGGCTGCTCTTGGAATCCAATATGTCCAAGGTTGGTACTTCTCAAAAGCACTTCCAAAAGACGAATTCATTGAATTCATTAATAACCAAAAATAACCTTTGGTTTAATCATTAAAGCAAAGAAAAGGGGCTGTTAAGAAATGAAAAGTCTTAACAGCTTTTTTCTTTGCAACAAAAA
>JAKSHZ010000119.1 GCA_024399115.1 Bacilli bacterium | reverse complement strand
ATTATATTTTACATACAGCAATGTAAGAAATTGTCCAATCTCATTATTTTCTGGTACAAAGAGTTTTTTGTCATTGAAAGCCAGCAATGTTGTAAGCCATCCAATATCACTTGCTGACTGTTTTACAAAAAGTGGCTTCATATATTTAAGATGAGCAGGAATTTTGCTCTCATAATAGATCTGCAATTCTTCTACCAGTTTTTTTAATGCAGACTCAAGTTTATCACCAATTGCCTGCATAATTGGAGTGATTTCTTCCATTTGAGTTTTGTTGAATACGCAGAAATTTGGATATGCATGATCGTTTTTAAGATGAACAAATCCTTTTTTGATAAGAAGTGCCAGGGTTTCTTTTTGATTTTCATTAAGAGTTGACACAGAAAAATTAAAGGTTTTTCCATCATAAGTATCAAGAATATCCATAAGCAGTTTTGTAAGAGGACGATTTTCTTCCTTATATTTTTCCATAACAATATCAATAATTTCTGATTCACCAAAATTATAAAGACCGTACCACCAGAATCCGCCGTGTTTTTCCATACCGCTGGACATTGGACCATTCATACTCCAGAAACTTGTATCAAGATTTACATGCAGGTTTTCATATTCTGTGCAATCAAAACCAAGAGGAAAATATTTTCCACCATCCGATCGAATTGGGCGTTCAATGTTTGCATCTTCAATTTTCAAATCAAATCCTGAGCAAAGAAAGTAAATCAGAAACCACAACAACTTTTCCATTGGAAGATCATTTCCATAAAATCCACAGGCTTTTATTTTTTCCTCTGCATTTTCCAATTCTTCAATAATTATATCAGAAAGCTTTTCCCGCAGGTTCAGATAAATTCCATAAATATCCTGAGAATTCTGATAGGTAGTAATAGAAAAGATTGTTGAATATTCATTATTTTCTAGCTTCAAAAAATCTTTTTCCACCAGCCAGCGCAAATCTTCTTCAAGATAAGGCTTTGGGATTCCTAACATCTGGTTCAATTTTTCAATAGTCTGAGGTTTTTCATAACAGGCAATACAGATATTCTGCTTTGAAAGACTTTCATTAATCTTATTTGTATCCAATTCTGGAGCCCACGAACCATTTATGCCCATGTGCAAATGTTTTGGTCTGTAAACAAATTCATCTGATAAAGTATTTTTGTTTTCCATAGTAATAATTTCCTCTTTTACCTTCTTTCGTGTATCAAACAAATGCCACTTTACAGTGCTTACTGAAACATTCAAGTTTTCAGCAATTTCCTTCTGGGATTTTCCATCAATATAAAAAGAAATCAAAATTTCCCGCTGAAGATAATTCAACTTCATAATTGTTTGACGCATGTAAGAAATAAGTTTTTTATTCTCTTCATCTTCAATCAGTTTTTCTACAAAGTTCGATTCGTTATCAGCAATTTGAATTTCATTTTCATTAACAGAAACATTATTTCCGTTTGAAGATTTTTTGCTTCGTAAAAAGTTGCACCAGACATAATGAGCAATTTTCCACAGAAAATTTTCAGGTTTCTGAATTGTGTTTCCTCTTTTTTCTTCAATCTCGGCCGCATGAAAAAACTGAACCCACACTTCCTGAACCAGTTCTTCCGCCAGTTCAACAGTTCCAGTTTTACCTTTTGCCCAATTCAATAAAAAAAGAGAATATTCATCTACAAATTGTTTTGAAAATTTTGTTGTCATTTTGCAATCACGTCTGAAAGATTAAGTCGACCAATCCTTTTGTTTAATTATATAGTAACCAGTCAAA
>JAKSHZ010000118.1 GCA_024399115.1 Bacilli bacterium | reverse complement strand
ACCCTCGACCCCGACCTTGGCAAGGTCGTGCTCTACCAACTGAGCTATTCCCGCGGGGTGACCCATATATAGCTAAATAATTTGGGGTTGTAAAGGGATTGGGTAGAAAAAAATGAAATTTTTTTGTAGTTTACCTTCGTTCATAAATTCATTTATAGATTCTTTCGGGAATCATTTTTAAATCCGTTTTTATATCGTGTCTGTGCAGCAGCCTCCGTGGGGGTGCTGCGTTCTTTTTTTTACTGCTAAAAGGAATTGTGTTGAATGAATGCTGAAATCAATTTGCCCGCAGACTGTGTGCTGCCGTGCGCAAGCAAACGCGTCGATGAACTTCAGGTTGCAATAGACTTCTTGGAAAAACGCTTGTCCAAGCTCCCGAGGGGTTCGCTCTACGCGTCTACAAGTCATGGGAAAATGCAATGGCAATGTCTAGATAATGGAGTCAAAAGGTTTTTGCCCGCTTCGGCGTTGGCCCGCATTGAAGGACTTGCGCAAAGGAAGTACTTCGGGCTGGTTCTTGACTGCTTGCGGCGCCAGCGGGATGCCTTGGATAGCCTCTTTCGGGATTATGTTCCCGGTGACCTTGGAAAAATTCATGCTTCCATGAAGCCTGAATTTCGGGATGTCGTCTCCACGTTGTTTCCCTCGCAAGAAGAATTTGTTGCCGCCTGGAAAAGTGTCCGTTTCCGCGGGAAGAGTCTGGAGGGATCGAATCTGGTTTCCGCAGACGGCGTCAAAGTGCGGTCGAAGTCGGAGCTGATGATCGCCGACGCTTTATCGGGGAGTGGGGTCCCGTACAGATACGAGTTTCCCTACAAGATGAACTGGCGGGACGACTCTGGGCGCGTCCGGCAGATCAAGGTCCATCCGGACTTCACCTGCCTAAATACGCGTACGCGTCAGGAGGTCGTGTGGGAGCATTTCGGAATGATGGACGACTCGGGATACGCCGAGGACGCCGTCAAGAAGATGGACGAATATGAAAGAAACGGCTTCTTGCTGGGGGAGAACTTCGTGTTCACTATGGAGACGAAGGCGCAACCGCTGAATTCCCGCAAAATTCAGGCGATCATCAAGAGGTATTTAGCCACTCTCGGGAGATAATTTCGCAAAAAGTGTTGATTTTACGGGAAAACTCGCAGAAAATTGCGCCATTTTCCCGTAAAATCCAGTACAACATAACGCCTCCGGAGGCGAAAAGCTGGTTGTGGGGGAGGAAATACTCAAAATCAGGGGTAAAATGCCTGGTCTCGGGGCTAAAAAGTAGGGCGTCGGGTTGGAAAAGTTGAAAAATTACCCGGATCAAACCCAAATATTGACGAAATCGGGTGGGTTCGTTGCTGACAAGCTAACAATTTACGGGAAAACGCCTCTCGAAACGACCGGTTTTCCCGTAAAAAATGGCGTTTTCGGAAAATTATCCCCCTGAATGCTTGTTTTCAGGCTCTAAAATGAAAAAAGACATCCATTCGGACGTCTTTTTCATTTTAGAGCGGGAAAAGGGACTATTCGCACATGGTCTCCTTGCTTCGCAAGGCCACGTGCTCACCACAAGGGCTCGCGGCTCCAGAGTCGCCCCGAGTTCTACTTCGTCTTCCACAGGCTTCGCCTACGAAGCCGAAGTAGGCGCACCCCCGACCCCGAGGGGTCTTCGGCTCCCAGATCCCACTGTCACAACACAAAAAAAGAAAAGCACCACTAAGTGGTGCTTTTTCATTTTAGAGCGGGAAAAGGGACTCGGACCCTCGACCCCGACCTTGGCA
>JAKSHZ010000117.1 GCA_024399115.1 Bacilli bacterium | reverse complement strand
GGGTGAACATTGAAAAGTAAATATTATCCAGAATGGATATGAAATGGAAAAGTGATGAACTATTGCAGAAAAATGGCGCACTTTAATAGACCTTGCGTCAGACATGGTTTATAATGGTATTGCATATGAAATTAAGCGGCTTGATCAAAGAGATCTTTTGGCGAGGAAGTCTTTGATAAAGTCCACGCATCAAGATGTTGACACATCATGATGGCGAAGAGGCGGCAGTACCACATCATAGATGAACGGTATCTGCCGTCTTCTAATTTATAGTCCAGTTTCTCACGCTTATTACAGCGTTCTGCAGATGTTCTTGCATTATATTCCAGTTTCCATTCTTGACTACCTCTTGGCGGATTATTAAAAAGCCTCGGATTATCCTTTAAAACAAGATGTACATTTCTTCCATACTTTGCATCAGAACACGGTTCTTCGCAAGTACACTGAGGTGTACCACCTTTCGCTGTGATTTTAGGGCAACGATATTTGATTCGCCCCTTCTTAGGTTCAACGGCTGCCTGTTTCATAGGAAAACCTTTTGGACATAAAGGGATGCCCTCGTTGTTGATGGAGATATCGTCTTTATATATTTTTGGTCTGCCACCCTTGCCGTTGAGATCAATAAAAGGAATGATCCCATTTGTTTTGCAGTAATCATAGTAAGGCATTGCATCATGGGCTGAATCAAGGAGCAGTTTTGTCACATTAGCTTCTGGAAGGAACTGTTTCATAGAGAACCAGGTATATAAGAAACCATGGGAGTCATGTCTTGAAGCAGGGCCTAAAAATGGAAAAACAGGAAGATCATTCACAGACTCAGAAGCAGTCAGCATATACAGGTCATAGCCAACGTAAAAGCGGTTACGATGAGAATCCCAGCCAATGTCACAATCGGGCTGGCGATATATGCGATTGCAAGTGCAGTCACGGATGCCTTTGCTGAGACAGTCACAGGTTCTGGTCTTACGTTCCAGGGCAGATGTGTAGACAGGTGTACCATCACCGGCGAGCGCAAGGTTTTTAAGAGAAATAAGCTCCTTATCAACAGAAGTCTGCAGGAAAAAGGAATGGAAAATATCCCAGAGTTTTTGGCAGGGAGCCATATCAGAAGGCGGAGAATCCTGAAACTGTTTAAAGAGATCTTCCACCGTTACCTTCTCAACAGGAGCAGCCTTCTGCTCATTCCCCTTGGGTTTGGAAGGTTTGATTTTGGGAGGATGAACAGGATCCGTCAGATGTTTTTTATCTGAGAGCCAGAGTCTTTTATGAAAATCATAAAAAGTGCCAACGCCAGGGGTATCACCAGGCAGGAAACCGGAAATGATGGCATGAAGATGATTTTCTTTCAGATCAGCAGCCAACCTTGTGTAGGAAGTAATCTTAAATTCAACAGAAACAAGAATAGCGCGCAGCATGTCGGAAGGGAGCCTTGGTTCAGGGCCGAAAGAAGAATATCTGTCCTGCATAAGGGAATCGACTCCAGACAGATCGAGATTCCAGAATTTATCGATGATCTGCCATGAAGAATCCGGAAGAGAATCTGTAGCATCGGGATAATATTTACGAAGTTGAGTCAGAACACGGTTCTGATAGGCGGCATGACCGCCGATATTAATAGGTTTCAATGAAACGCACCTCCAATCAAAAAGTTCATCCCGGCACGGCCGGAACGATATGTCTTATTAATTAAGAGGCGCGAAGCGCCGCATTTTTTGAGGCAAATGTCAAGTACTTTTTGAAAAAAGGTGGAGAAAAAATAAAAATGGAA
>JAKSHZ010000116.1 GCA_024399115.1 Bacilli bacterium | reverse complement strand
AAAAATGTAATATCCACTTTATAAAAATTCTGGTCTTTATTTTATCAGTTATATTCAGTTATTTTATCAATCCGCTGTTTTTCAACAAAAGTTCCAGGTCTGTCCCCTTTGTTTTTTTCATAAGGATTTTCAAAGCTTTCTTTTCTTTCCAGTTTAATGGAAGTTCATCAGCAGATTTTTTATCTACACCATAATAGCAGGCACGCAAAAGTTCACGAACATCGTACTGACTTCCCCAAACTTCTGGAACGGCACGGTCCACATTAAGCAATGTATAAGCCGACTCCATACCTGTACGGATAGAATATTCTGTTGTGAAGATTGTATCTCTTGGTGTTTCAGCAAACTGACCGATGAATGCAAAGTTTACAGCTCCATCAGGCACAACTTTTGGACGGTCACTTTCCTTACGTGGCTGGAAAAATGCATTGATGTAAGGCATGTAGCAGGTTGTTGTATTACATTTTTCTGTAGCGTATTCCTTAATCTTTTCAGCTGGAATTCCAATGTGATAAAGCCATTCTTCTGCAATCTCTTCACCTGTACATTCTCGCATTGGCTTTTTCATAAAGTTTCCAGGTTTGTTTGTGCTGAGTGCATAGAACCAGACAAGAACTGTATCTTTATCCTGAGCCTTGAACTGTGGCTGACGGTTGATTGTCCATGAACAGTACCAGTTTTCTGTAGAATCTTTTACAGTAACAATTCCACCGGTTGTAACTTTTCCTTCACGAGGATCACGCTTACAAACGTTGATAATATGCTGAATGATGTCTTCATCTTTTGTGGCAATTGTAGCACTCATCCAGTTTGTAGCCTCAGGATCATCACAGAAGTTATCAGGATTTCCAAATTCACCATTGATTGCCTGTGCCGCAATGTTTTTCCACATATCCCAGCTTTCGCCGCCACCAACTCTGATTCCGCTTAAATCAGGCGCATGAGTCTGGTCACCATAACAAGAAGTATCTGTACAGCAGCCGTTTGTAATGAAAACCAAATCATCTTCTGTAAGGTCGATTTTCTTTTCTTCGCCACCTTTTGTGTAAACAATCTGCTTTGCAACTTTTTTGTTTGGCTTGTTGTCAATTACAACGTTTGTAACATTTACGCCAAATTCAATCTGAACTCCGTGTTTTTCAAGCCATTTCTGAAGTGGAAGAATCATACTTTCGTACTGATTGTATTTTGTAAAACGAAGAGCAGAAAAATCTGGTAAACCGTCAATGTGATGAACATAACGGCAAAGGTAACGCTTCATTTCCAAAGCAGAAGACCAGCGCTGGAAAGCAAACATTGTCTGCCAGTAAAGCCAGAAGTTTGTAGACCAGAATGAATCTGGTAAAATGTCGCTGATTTTCTTTCCTTCCAGTTCTTTTTCCTGAGTGATGAAAAGTTTTGAAAGAGCTAATGCACTTTCTCTATCAAGGGCAAATTTTTTGTCTGTATGAGCATCCTGACCACAGTTGATTGAAGCACGGCAAAGTGAATAGTTTGGATCGTGTTTGTTGAGCCAGTAATATTCATCAAGAACAGAAACGCCTGGAGTTTCAATAGATTCTACATCGCGGAAAAGATCCCACATACATTCAAAATGGTTGTCCATTTCACGACCACCGCGCATGTAAAATCCTTTTGTAATATCTTTGCGGCCATCACATGAACCGCCAGTCATGTCCAGTTTTTCTAAAAGATGAACATTTTCACCTTTTAACTGACCGTCACGAACACAATAAAAAGCTGCAGCCAGACCTGCAAGACCTGTTCCAATAATATAAGCTGATTTTTTATCAGCTCCCTGTGGTTTTTCTGGATGAGCAAA
>JAKSHZ010000115.1 GCA_024399115.1 Bacilli bacterium | reverse complement strand
ACGAATGGGAGTCCAAATACATAAATATCAAGGTATAGCTTTGAACTTGCAAATAACTCAGATGGCGTGTTTATCATCCCCAGTAATGTACTACCACAGAAAATTCCAATCAACATGAGTAAAATACAAACAATCGCACTTGAGAGCATGGCTGTATTAACAGAAGACTTCATCTTTGTATAATCTTTGCTTCCAAAATATCTTGATGTGATTACGGAACAACCAATATTGCAACCGAATGCAAAGGCTATAAAAATTAGTGTTATTTCATAGCTGTTACCGACTGAGGCTAAAGCGTTTTCACCGATATAGCGTCCAGCAACCCATGAGTCTGCAATATTATATAACTGTTGAAAAATAATACTTCCAAATAGTGGAAGACAGAATTTACAAAGAACCTTTTCTGGATTACCGATTGTTAGATCTATGTTCATAATATTAATACCCCACTTGTATATTTATCAGAGCATATTATAATGAGAATGAAGATATAAGTAAAAGGTATATATGATATGCAAAACATATCAAAAGGATATGACAATGAATATAACATATGATTATTACAGAATATTTTATTATGTAGCAAAATATGGAAGCTTTACAAAAGCAGCTGAGATTATAGGAAATAGCCAGCCCAATATAACCAGAGCCATGAATAACCTGGAAAGTCAGACTGGACTTAAACTCTTTATAAGAAATAAACGAGGAATTGTGTTAACACCGGAAGGGGAACAGCTTTTTGATCATATAAAGGTTGCCTTCTTCCACATTTCTCAGGCGGAAGAAGAGATGAGAAATCAAAGTTCTCTAGACAGTGGAAATATTGTTATAGGCGCAAGTGAGATTGCGTTACATGAAGTACTGTTACCTGTTCTTTCTGAGTTTTATAAAAAATATCCGAATGTGAAGATTCAGATAACAAACCAGTCTACACCTAACACATTAGAAGCGCTTCGCATGTCACAGGTACAGTTTGCACTTGTAACAACTCCATTTGAAATAAAGAAGCCAATGAAATCTATACCTATTAAAGAGTTTGATGAGTTGCTGATGGCGAGTGAAAACTTCCCAGAATTAAAGAATGGATCCCAATCGTTAAAGAACATAACAAAATATCCGTGGATTTCGTTACTTCCAGGTACGGCGACAAGAAACTACCATGAGGATTTCTTTGCAGATAATTGTCTTGAATTTAAACCACAAATGAGTGTTGCAACTACTGATCAGGTATTACCTATGATAAAGGCGGGACTAGGAATTGGATTTGTACCGGAAAATATGATGGAATCAAAAGAAGGTTTGATTACTGTGAAACTGGATAAGGAACCAAAGCGTAGGAGTGTATGCCTTGTTACGGATGAAGAACATCCGTTGTCTGCAGCTAGTTTGGCGCTTTTAGAAGTAATTAAGGGAATGGCCGGTATTTGAGTACTGGAAACTCAAATTGTGCAGGAAGGAGAGAAATAATGACATTACAACAGTTGAATTATTTGGTAACTGTACCTCTGGATAGATTATATTTAAGCCCACAATGTGGATTTGCTTCTTGTGAAATCGGTAATAAGCTTACTGAGGAAGAGCAGTGGGCAAAGCTTAAACTTGTTAAAGAAATAGCGGGAGAAGTTTGGGGATAAAGAACACAAAGTTGAAATTTAGCATGTCCATTACACACGTCAACGCATTAAAGCCATTGGAGCAAAATGCCACCCTCGATAGCCCGTATTATCGGAATAATATCGTTCTTCGTATCATCGTACTTTCTCTACGATAGTAAATACATTAACAGAGGCAGGTTTTTTCATAGAAAAGATGATTGAACCTCTGCCTACAGAAGAGTTGC
>JAKSHZ010000114.1 GCA_024399115.1 Bacilli bacterium | reverse complement strand
GGCACGTAAAATAAACCTTGTCTTGCCACAGATATAAACAATGCACTAAAGTATTTACCTATATTCTGCAGAAACATACTGGATATTGCATATAATGCAAGTAATGGAAGGGACAAGCACTGATATCTAATGAGCTTAGCTGAAAGTATTACAACATCTTCATTCTGTGAAAACCTTCCCGCAAGCCCATACGCACCTATGAATAACGCTACTGCACCGAATATTAGTAGAAACGTTCCAATGATGACTGTCAGCTTAAGTGCTTCCTTGACTCGCTTATATTTTTTCGCCCCATAATTCATTGCACAGATTGGCTGAAATCCCTGACCAAATCCAATCATAAGCATATATCCTAGTGACGTTACTCTAGTTGCAATTGTCATGGCTGCAATAAGTGTTTCACCATATTGTGCAGCTATCAAATTAAGTAAAACCGAAGCCACACTTGTTATTGCCTGCCTTGAAAAATTAGGAGCTCCACCGGCTAAAATATGATAAAGTCTACCATTGCCTTTTAAATTAAAATACTTAATATTTACTGGTATGTTGCCATGAATATAAGATAGCCATATAACAATTACAGCTGCCAAACTCATTCCAATTAGTGATGCATATCCCGCTCCCTTAATTCCCATTCCAAGTCCAAGAATAAATACAGGATCTAGTAAAATATTACATAACATTCCCGAAAGAAGTCCTATCATCGCATCCTTCACATTTCCGCATAACCTGATCTGATTGTAGATTGTTGCAGATAGTAAGGTGGCAGGCACAGCATAAAGCATAATTCTAAGATAATCCACCGTATAGCCAAGGAGCTTTTCAGACGCACTACCACCAATAAATGAGGCCAGGGGTTCTATAAAGATAAGTGAAATGACCATTATTATAGTGCCAACTATTACTGCAAGTCCTGCCCCATCTGCTGCGATAATTTTAGCCTCATCCTCATCCTTATTTCCCAGAAGCCTTGACATGGTATTACCACTTCCATATCCAAACCAAAACCCAAGAGCCTGAATAAAGCTTACAAATGCAAATACAATTCCAATTGCTGCTGTCATGCTTTTGTCTCCAAGCTTACCTACAAAAAATGTATCTGTAAGGTTATAGACTAAAGAAACCATCATTCCTATCATTGTAGGAATTGCCATCTTTATCAAAAGTGGAAGTAATGGCGCTGTTAAAATCTTCTGTCTTCGTAATTCTTTTTGATCTAACGCATTTTCCATATTTGCTATCCTATCTTTGAAACAATTCCCTTACTTCCATCCACACGAATCATGTCTCCATCCTTATATTTCATTGTAGCAAGACCTACGCCTAAGACAGCGGGAATTCCATACTCTCTAGCCACAATTGCTGCATGAGAAAGTTCTGCGCCAGTATCAGCTACAACAGCCTTTGCTAAAGAAAATAATGGTGTCCATTCAGGATCTGTTAACCTACAGACAAGAATATCTCCCTTATTAAATTTATAAAATTCCTCTGGTCCACTAATTATGCATACCCTGCCAGTTGCTTCACCAGCGCTACCGCTTACACCCTTAAGCTCATCACCAGTATCATCAAAGACCTTAAGCTTCGCACCTTCCCATACTTTTTCGGCAAGTGGACGCATTCTCTTTCTTCTTTCTATTTTCTCTATATCACTGTCAAGAAGTTTTCCGCGCTTGGCTATATCCGTAAGTTCACTGGTAAATAAATATGCAAGCCCCTTCATGTAGTCTTTGTCTCCAGTTAATTCTAGTGACATATGTGAAAGTAACTTCTTAACATAGTAAAATGCTGTCTCCCACATTAACTGGCTTTCTTCTCTGATAACATGCATATAGCGAAATGA
>JAKSHZ010000113.1 GCA_024399115.1 Bacilli bacterium | reverse complement strand
TAAACTGGTCCCTATAAATCGGACAGTATAAAAGACAGTGTACAAAATGGTTCTGATTTTCAGAGCCATTTTTCTTTTTGTACTGTAAACTTATAGCGAGGTGACAGATTATGGAGATACATCAGTTTACAGAGGAACAAGTTGAAATGCTAAATGCAAATCCCTATGTGAAAAAGTGTTCATGTAAGGAAATAACTTATTCTGAAGAATTTAAGGAATTGTTTTATAAAGAATATTGTAATGGAAAAGCCCCATCTCGTATATTCAGAGAATGTGGATTCGATATTAGTGTCATCGGCCAAAATAGAGTAGATAAATTTGTATCCAGGATAAAGAAGAACGCTAATAGACCAGAGCGTTTTGCAGATACAAGAAAAGGATCCTCAGGACGACCTAGAACAAGAGAACTTTCACTCGAGGAACAACTTGAATATTTGAAACATAAGAACGAAATTCTCCAGCAGGAGAATTCTTTTTTAAAAAGTGTGCAGTTTTTAAACAAAAAACAGAATTGGGAGAGACAAAAGAAAAAGAATCAAGAGAACGATTTGAATTAATAGAGAAATGGCTTTCTAACCCTAAGTCAAAGTTATCAGTAGCATACATGTGTAAATGTGCTGGTGTTTCAAGAAGTGGATTTTATTCTTACTTATTAAGCAAGAGAAATCCGGCATCCAAATTGAACCAGCGAGAAATTCAAGACAGAAAAGATTTTGAGTTAATATTAGCTGCATATAAGCACAGAGGATACGACAAAGGCAGAAGAGGAATTCGTATGCGTTTGCTTCACATGGGCATTAAAATGAATGAGAAAAAGATTTCTCGCTTAATGAAAAAATATAATCTTAAGTGCCCTATAAGAAAAGCTAACCCATATAGAAGAATGGTAAAGGCTCTCCGAACAAGTAATGTTGCAGATAACTTGTTAAAACGTAATTTTGAAGCATATGGACCTAGAACTGTATTGCTAACAGATATAACTTATTTATTCTATAATCAAAGACAAAGCAAAGCATATTTATCTGTAGTAAAGGATGCCTTTACAAAAGAAATATTGGCTTATGCAATTTCAGATTCATTAGAAATGGATTTCGTTCTTGAAACAGTAAACAAATTAATAGCTCAACATGGAAAAGAATTGAAAACCAATGTATTACTTCACTCTGATCAAGGCTTTCACTACACCAATTTCCAATTCATTGATTTGTTGAAAAATAAAAACATTCGTCAATCAATGTCTAGAAGAGGTAACTGTTGGGATAACGCTCCCCAGGAGTCTTTCTTTGGTCACATGAAGGATGAAATTACTTTGTCAGAATGTTCGAATTACGATGACTTAAAACAGAGAATTGACGACTACATGGATTACTACAACAACGAAAGATATCAATATAGATTAGCCAAATTATCTCCTAAAGAATTTTACAATTATTGCATTAGCGGAGTATATCCATTAGATTGTTCAATTCCACAGAGTGCTATTAATATTGAAAATCTTCAATCTGTTTCTTAAGAAAATCCACAAGAACAGATAAGTAATCTATAGCTTCACATTGCTGGAACAAATCACATACAGGATTATCTGTAACATCTAGATTGTCACAGATTTCTATTATTTGTGTTCCAATACATTTAACATCTGTAAAAACTAATTCATTCTTCGTTCTGATGCTAGAAGTATAACTGATAGCATCGCTGCCTTCAAAACATTCACCATTCCTAGCAAACCATAAATAATCAGACATAAAAATCCTCCATGCAAAATAAACATTTGCATGAAGGATATTCTTTTACTTAGTCTTTTCAAACAGCCTTTTCTTTAATTGTCCTTGACAATGGGACCAGTTTA
>JAKSHZ010000112.1 GCA_024399115.1 Bacilli bacterium | reverse complement strand
AAGGGAAGTAAATCCTGATTGAGGCGGTTCTTTTAATGTTCATAAATGCAATCAAATCAGTCAAAAAACAGAACATTTGAGGTCTGAAACGCTCGTTTTGTCAATTTAATGTAGAAATAAGCATAGTAATCCCAACCCAGAAGCATTTCTGGATTAATTTTTGTTCATTTAAGCTGTTTCTTGAATCTTAAATAAATGTTGTCCTATTCGATTGCCTTGGATTCTGTTGTGTAGCTTGTTTATATCAAACGCTATGGCAAGTATCGTGTATTCGGTAAGCACATTTCTCTTGCCACGTGTTAAGAATCTTTTGAAGCCATAGTCCTGTTTAACTATTCCAAATGAACCCTCGACTTGTATGGATCTGTTTACTCTTAACAGTATTCCAAGTTCTGACGTTATATTCTTTTTACTTGCTTCTCTATAACTGTCGAATGTAGGACATACCTCTATCGTTTTTCTGTATTTGCCCTTATAACAAGTTCCGTAGTATTTACACCCTTCACAACTGTCAGTTCCATATACTCTCTTAGTACTTAAATATCCTGTTGCACTTTTGGCTGTTTTATTCTTTAAAAATGTCAGTTTCCTGTTACCTTTGCAGGTATATGTATCGGTTCCTTCGTCGTAATTCATTGCAAGTCTAAATTCCATATCTCTTTGAAATTTTCTTGTCTTGGAATACTCATAGTTGGATGGCTTAATATATGGAGTGATTTCTTGTTCTTCTAAGTAACGGTAGTTCTCTTCGCTCTCATATCCTGCATCTGCTACAAGATTCTTATACTTCCGGCCAAAGCGATCTTCCATCTTATCCATAAATGGAATTAACGTTCCGGAGTCAGCTCTGTTCTGGTATATGTCAACACCAACTATATATTCGCTGTCTACACCTACCTGTACATTGTATGCCGCTTTCAGCTGACCGTTCCTCATGTGGTCTTCCTTAAGGTGCATAAAGGTAGCATCTATATCTGTCTTGGAATAACTGTTTCTGCCATTAAACAGCAGATTGCTCTCTTCGTATTTCTTCTCTCTGTTGTAAAAATCTTGAAGTTTTTCGATTTGTCTCTGAATATCCGTTTTTCTTTTACCACTGCCGTGTACAAACTCTATATGCTGCATAGCTGCGAGGTCAATTAAGTTATCCATAACGGTTTTAATATATTCGGAATCGATAAACTCAGGTATGTCAGAGATTCCTATTTCAGTTAAATATTCTCTGCAATTTATCTGCAGTTTATCCTGTGATTTGGTTATGGCACCTTTCCATACAAAGGTGTACTTATTTGCATTGGCTTCAATTTTGGTACCATCGAGATAGAGATTCTCAAACTGCACCTCATCCAATTCAGAAAGTAGATTAACAAGCTGCGTAAACAGATCGTCTATGCAGTTACTTAAGCGTTCTTTTCTGAATCTTGAAATGGTATTGTGATCAGGAGTTTTCTGTCCTCCTAAAAGATAGATAAATGCAAGATTTAATCTGCATGCTTTTTCTAATTCTCTTGAAGAAAATATTCCCTGGGAATATGCGTAAACAATCACCTTGAAAAGAGTCTTCGGTTCGATTGCCGGATTTCTTCCTTCTGAAGAGTAAGCCAGGTACAATTTTCTGTAATCTATGTCCTCCAAAACCTGGTTTAGCAATCTTACTGAATCGTCTACAGGGATTAAATATTCCGTATCAATCGGAAGTGATATTTGAATATAGCCGGAATTTTTGCTATAGTTTGACTGTAGATGTTTTTGTTTCACAGCTTATATTCTACCATTAACGGGTTCTTAGGAACTCGTTTTTGTTGCATAGAATTAGGGCTATCTCAAATTTTATTTTGAGACAGCCCCTT
>JAKSHZ010000111.1 GCA_024399115.1 Bacilli bacterium | reverse complement strand
TAAAGAAAAAGGCTTACCAGTATTTAATCCAGAAAAAAGAGGATCTTCAATTCCTACTAAGAGTGGATATTTAAGTGATAAAAAGCAAGGATCTCAATCAACTAAATTATCTACAAAGAGTGGTTCTAAATCTGATAAGGATTATATTAGATGGTATAATCACTATATGGAAGCAATTCCTATGATGGATAATCTTGATTTATATAAAAAGTTGATCACAACTAGTTCAACGATCTCAGAGTCAGAGAAGAGAGCATTTAATGATGCTATGAATTCACTTGGTAAACGAGGAAAAAATAGATAATCTATTAAAAATGTATAAGCGGTTTAAACATCGCTTATATTTTTTCGCGTAGAAAACACTCCTTATAATGAAGAAAGAGGAAACTATATTAAACCTCTTTCTCAATGAAAGGAGAAATTACGAAAAAGAATGATATAATTATTGCGAGAGCCCTTATAAGGGCTCTAAAAGCCTCGGATGAGGCAAAAACATTTAATAAATTATCACAAAAAAGTGATAAAAACTATAATAAAAAATCTATAGCGATTAAAAAAGCTATAGAGAAAATATCTGAAAATAAAAATAGTATATTCAGATATTCTATATACTCTTCCCCACAATGTGGCGGAAGTTTTATTATATATTTTGAGTTTGATATTGACGACGAAAAATATCAAATCTCATTCCATAGCCCATATGTGGCTATGAATATTGAAGAATACCAATTCTTCAATCGTTTGGTAAAACGTAGAAATTACCATACAAAATGGAACGGCCTTTATGGTGGTTCCAGAGAAGCAGCAAATATTCTTAAGGAGGTGATACTTATGAAAGCTGTGTAATATACTCAGCTGCACATGAGGGTAAAAAGATGTGCAGTTTGGCAATTGAACAAGTGTGTTTGATTGTTTCCAATTATATTTGGACGTTTGTGAAGGTTAGTACGACAACTATACATTCCGTGAGCTGTTAGGACGATACACTAACAGAAAAGTATTTGAGCTGAGAAATCAGCTCTTATATTTTTTCGCGTAGAAAACATACCCTATAATGAAGAAAGAGGAAACTATATTAACCTCTTTCTTCTGAAAGGAGAAAAATTGTATGATTTTAACAATATTAGGATTGGTATTCCTTATTGGAATAATTATGATTTTGGTTAGTATATTGGGGATATTGGCCCCAATATTATTGTTTATATTGCCTGCATTCACCATTTATGGTGTTGCAAAGGCGATAGATTCCTTTAAAAGAAAGGAGTAATTATGGAAGAAAAGTTAGAAGAATTAATAGTGTATGATACGGTTGATTGTATGAACCGTATTAAAAGAAAATACCCTTTAATACCTATTGGTATTATTAGAAGGGTTCTTTATGCCGAAGAATTATATATGAAGGAAATCGGTATAATAAACTATAATCCACGTTTAGATATGTGGGTTTATAAGAAGAATATTTGAGCTGAGAAATCAGCTCTTATATTTTTTCGCGTAGAAAACAAGTCTTATAGTGGCATGGTAATGATAAAAATTTTAAGGAGGTATTATATATGCCAGATTTGGAAACAATGAGGGAGATTTGCTCCCTCATCATTAAGGCAGGTTTTCCTGCCACAGCGGAGATAACCGCATTTAATGAGACCTGGAATGGGTACTCATTTGAGATCGCTGAAAGAGCGATCGCTTCATTTAATAGGGACACTCGTGTCCTAACCATTGAATACTGGGCAACCGGTATTTGGGTGGATGAGGATCCTATAAGGATCGCATCCTATAAGGTCAGTTAATCTGGCCTTATATTTTTTCGCGTAGAAAACAAGTCTTATAGAGGAAGGAAAAGGAGTGGTA
>JAKSHZ010000110.1 GCA_024399115.1 Bacilli bacterium | reverse complement strand
CGTAGAGCGCGAAACTAAACGCACCAGTGCATGAGTAAACACACCCGATTGTGGCAGGATTGCCGGTTGGTGAGGGCTGGGAGATCGAACCGATCTTCGCGCCCTGCGAAGCCGCATTCGGAAAGTCGACGGTTTCGGGCTTTTCACGCATTTTTGCTGTCTGGCGCGGGGAGCTGGGTGCAGTGCTCCCGCGTTCCGCACCGGGTTCTGTTTTTGGCAAACCCCCAGCTGCGGATTCACAAATCGACTCTCGGGGAAACCTTACTCGGCGTCGGGTGCAGCGTTCTTCGGCTTGCTGACCCCGTTCTTCTTGAGGATCACCATGTCAGCCCTGCGCTTGAACTTTGCGCCGAGAAGCATGGGGTCGAGCGTGACCTCGTTGCCGGGAATCCTGACGATGCCCAGCTTGTCGAGGAACGCCTTGCCGTCCGCGCCGAACTTCTCGACGAAGGTGTCGTAGGGCGTCCTGTTGTCGAGGACGCCGCGCGTATAGCTGGCGACGTGCGAGCAGACGAGGTTGATGTCGTCCTGGGTGAGCGTGTCGAACGAGACGCCGTGCGTGAGGATCCTGCGTTCCTCGCGGTGTTCGCGCTCGACGTGCGGCTTCTGCGAGGAGCAGTAGGCGTCGCAGTAGAACAGGTGGATGCCCCGAGGCGCGATCTTCGTCGGGTTGTGTTCGGGATCGGGCCGGAAGTTCTCGATCATCTCCGCGTCGCTGAACTCCGTGCCGTTGTCCGTGAGGATGACGAAGAAGAGCTTCTGGAACAGATCAGGGCCTGCGAGCTTCCACAGTTCGTTGAAGAGGCGCGTGCAGGTCGTCGTATTCTTCTTCTCGCGGAGGAATGCGATCATGATGTTTCCCGGCAGGAACATTGTGAAGAGGACCTTCCCTCCGACCTTGCCGATGACGGTGTCGAGTTCGGTCCATTCCGTCACGTTGTTGGCGCGGCAGAACTCGATGAAGGTCTTGTAGTCGCGTCCGACGCGGCACTTGGCCTTGCTCTTGGTCTCCTTCCTCTTCCTGCGCTGCCTGCGCCCGCAGGCCTCGGGAAGGTCTCCGCGCTTCGCGTCGAAGAGCCCGCCCGCGATGTAGTCGTACACGGTGCGCTCGGAGATGCCCTTGAACTTGTCGGGATTGTTCACAATCACGTTCCGCACGGACTGCCCCTTGAGGATGCAGGGCGAAAGCACCTCGTTCATCGACTTGATGTCAGCGTCCGAGGGGTGGATGCCCGTGCGCGAGTCGTGCAACAGGCTCTCGCGGTTGGCCTGCGCTCCCTCGGCGACGTAGATGCGCTTCATGAGCGGGCAGGTCTTGAACTTCTCGCACCCGTTGCAGACGTGCGACTTCACCGCGAGGTAGTCGCAGGTCGCCTCCCTGTGTTCGGGGCAGTCCTTGAAGCACCTCGGCGTGTTTTTCCGCAGGACGAGTTCCTTGTTCCTGTTGAGGAACCGCAGGGTGCAGGTGTCGTAGTACGCGCAGATGCGGTTGGAGCATCCGAGTCCCTTGGTGCAGAGGACGGAGCGGTTGATGATCTCGTTGAGGATCGTGGACTTGTTGCGTCCGAGGTCGTTCGCGATCTGCGTCGGAGTCCATCCGGCTTGGAGCAGGAAGTCGATGCGCTTCCTGCTGTCGATTGTCATTTGAGCCATTTCAGTATTCCTTGTTGTCTTGTCCCGACCATACGCACGGACACGCGCCCGAGTCGCACGGTCAAGGTCGGACAGAATACTGAAACTCGGCGCGTCCGCGAAAGTAAACGCACCTTTCTCCCCCGGGGGAGATACAACTATGAGAAAAACCTCACTCTACCGACAACCCCTTGGAAATCCCATCCCTATTGCAGAACTAATCACACCAAATCAGGCGCGTTTACTTCCGCAATCCACC
>JAKSHZ010000011.1 GCA_024399115.1 Bacilli bacterium | reverse complement strand
AAGAATTACACAAAGAATTACACAAAGAATTACACAAAGAATTACACAAAGAATTACACAAAGAATTTGTAAGCATAATGTAATTATGTTTACTTTTTCTTTAAAATGAATACATATTTCAAAAAATGTTAACAAAATATTTTTTTGTTACAAAAACATAGGTTAATTTTGTGAAAAATAAGAATAAACAAATATGGCAAAGATTATATCTGTATCAGGACAAAAGGGAGGATGTGGAAAATCAACCGTTACTATGATCCTGGCAAGTACACTGGCGTACAAATATGCGAAAAAGGTTATTGTTGTTGATGCTGATACCCAGCATTCAATAACAAACATTAGAAGAAGAAATCTTGAGTTAATCAAGCCTTACGAGACAGGTGAGGTTGATGAGAACGGGGAAAAGATTCTCGATGTTGACAATTATGACATTTATAATGAGTTTAATTCGAAGAATATTCCCGCTTATCCAGTGGTTAAAGCGAAGCTAGATGCGGACGAGATTCTCAATATCTTTGATAAGACTTTTGATGAATACGAATATATATTGCTCGACCTGCCAGGCAACGTAGATAGCGATGCGTATTTTGAAATCATTCAAAACGCAGATGTTGTTTTTGTTCCATTCATAGTTAATCCGCTTGACTTCGATAGCAACTTCCCTTTCGTGAAGTTGCTGCACGATGAATTGCTCGGCAAGGACAATACACGATTGAAGTCAATGTATTATTTTTGGAATAAGTTTGATGTAAAGAGTAAGGCACGTCAAGACTTGTTTGAGGAAATGAATAAAAGTTTGCATGATGCAATGCCAAATATTGTTGAGCTTGACAATAAGATTACGGATACGAAAACTGTAATCAACCCAAGATTGATGAATACGTTGGTGGCACCTATGAGTCCTCAGTCAAGTTATGGCAATATGGGTGTTACTATTGAGGAAATGTGTGATAAAGTTTTATAAGATATGGCATTCAAAAAAGCGCAAAATCAAAAGAAAATCACAAAAGAAAATATGCTCCTGATGGAGAATGCCTTGATCAACGGTGATTCTTTTAAGACAGAACCTGAATCTCCTGCTGTGCAAGAGGAAATAAAGGAGGATCAAGATGTAGAAGAAAAAAAGGATGTACGGGTTGAAGCCAAGAACACTGAATCTACAGAGAGAAAGGACGTAAAACAAGAGAAAGAGACTCCAGCGATACCAGATTCCGAAACACACAAAAATGAAGAGGTGGAGGAAAGTATCAATGTCAATACCATCAAGGAATTACAAAAACTAGCGGACGCTTTTAAACAAAAGCAACCAGCCGGGAAAACTCCTATTCGAATTCACGAGAACAATCTGGAAAAGGTCAAAACAATTCGAGACATGTTGCTGACATCCCGCACGAATGCTTATATTGTTAATAGAATCATGGAATTGTGGTTTGACGAGCATAAAGATGAGATTGAACAGTTAGAAAAGATAAAAAAATGTGGAATTAAAATATAAAATATGTTTCTATCGGGCTATAGTTGGGGCGACTTTCTGACCTGGCTGTTTGGTCTTCTAGTCCCCTTCGAGGTGACAGTTTACATTTTGTTCACCTACGTGTTGAAAAAGAAAAAGGGTGGAGGTGATAATATTCGGGCAGGTGATGGTGGATCGGATTATGATTCAAACAGAGAGATTCAAGAGCTGGACAAAAGGTTTGAGAATATCTATGAAAGTTTGAGTGAATTTACGATACCTGATGATATAGACGAAGATGTAGGCAACACAGCCAATGAAGAAAAGACGGAACCTTCTTCGAAGGAAGAAATAGAAGAACCAGTCTCACAACAGGTGTTAGATGAAGCGAATGCTGGTAATGGATTTGAGGATCTTCTTTATGATGATGATTTTACAGAAGATGAAATAAAGAATCTGGAGCAGCAGAAACCGACTCTGTTGGCTAATGATGCGAAGGATTTGGATATATTCAAAGATGATGATGTAGGCGATAACCTACAGATTTCAAGTAATCTTGAAAAAGTCAACGAAGAAAATTCAAATTTGAGTACCTTTGTAAAAGGTAGGAGTAAAATAAGTTCTCTTGCATCAAAGTTGGATGGTATTTCAACTCATACGTGGAAGAATGAACAAGCATTTTACGAAGACGAAAAAGACGAATCTGAAGAGAAAACTACAAACAATGAAAATAAAGAAACCAAAATTAGCGAAAATGATGATGATGAAGCTCCAGTTCAAGAAGAAGAAGACTAAATTAGGAGGAAATGGGGTCATTTAACATAATCATAATTATATGACAATCAATAAATAACGAAATTACGAACTTAATTTTAATTTAAATGAACAAATTGAAACGATTGGCAGTTTCGACTGTCTTGATGGGAATGAATTTCATGCTGGCAAATGCACAAGATGCCTCTAAAATCAAAAAAGGTCTGGAACAAGCAACAACCGAAGTAACAAACCTCTTTGATACCGTTGTTAAATTACTTTATGCTGTTTGTGCTATTCTTGCTGTCATGGGTGCTTTTAATGTTTATTCAAAGTGGTCAAATGGAGACCCTGATGTAACCAAATCTGCTGCCGGATGGATTGGTGGATTAATATTCGTTGTGATTGCGATCATCATTATTAAGGGAGTTTTCATCTAAATAATGGGATTTCAAATCAACAAAGGAGTTGGTGCTCCACTTGACTTCTTTGGTCTTAAAAGCCAATACATTATCTATTTTATGATAGGTATGGTGTTGGCTTTTATTTTCTTCTTTGTCTTTCAATTCGTCAACAAAGTATTGGCTTTTGTCGTAGGAGGTACAATAGCAGTTGTGGTATATTTCCTATGCCATTGGGCGAATAAGAAATATGGCCTAAGCGGTGTAAGCATCAAGATGTCTCATAGTATGCTGCCAAATAGGATGACAGCAAAAAGAGCACGTGATATAGTAAAAATCAGTAAAAAATTATGAATTTCAACTTAAAGGTTAATCAAATCGAGAATGCCTTCCCAATCTTCGAGTATGCAGAAGGTAAATATATCGTGTCGAAAAATGGAGACATAACTCGAACTTTTGAGGTTGAGCTGCCACAGATATTTACTACCAGTGCACGAGAGATTAATGAACAGCATTCTGTCTGGCTGAGAGCTTTGAATTGCCTACCTGTAAATACGGTGGTCCACAAGCAGGATTTGTTTATCGAAGGATTATACAAAGAGACAGCGTCTGACCAGGATTTCATTCTGCGGCAATTTCATGCTTCTCATTTTAACAATAAGACATATCTGAAGCATCGTTGTTTGGTGCATGTTGTAAAGTGTGCAAATAAGAGTATGAACAACAACGTTATGAGTAGTCTTATAATGAGAAAGCAGTTTGTATCTCCTGACACTTACGATAGTAACGCAATCAATAGGTTTGATGAATCTGTCACTCAGTTTGTGCACATGCTTGAGCAAGGAGGATACCAGGTTAAGGAACTTAGCGAGAAAGACCTTTTCGGAGAAAAGGACAAATTCGGATTTCTCGACCAATACCTTAGTCTGAACTTTACGGGTGAAAACGAGATTTTAAAGGAATATCATATGCCCGCAGGAACAGACATGTGCATGATTGGGGATAATCTTGTGACTTGTTATTCTCATGCAAGCTTGAAGGAATATGCAGATGAAGTGTTTGCAGCAGTACGCAATGAAAAACTGAGCACTGACGTGACTGAGGTTGCAAACAGTCTAGTCACCGATATATGTATGGGGTTGCCTTTCAACCACATTTATAATCAGTATTTCTTTAATGACGATTCTGAACGCATTTGTGCTGATCTGGAAAAGGAAATAAAAAAGATGACCTCCTTTTCGGCTATTAGCCGAGAAAATTCCGTAAATGCCGAGTTTAATGAAATGTTTCTCCAAGATGTTCACACAAATGGAACAAAACCGATATACTTTGCGTTTACGCTTATAACATGGGATAATTTTAGAAATGTGAAAAGAATACAGGATAGGGATGGTATTATAGCAAGTGCGTTAGCCGGAATTGGCAGCTATGCAAAGAAAGTTGAGGGGTGCACACCTCAATTGTTTTGGGCAAGTATTCCAGGTGGCTCTGCTTATTTCCCTTCCGAGTTTAAACAGTTGGTGACACTACCGCAGGCATGCTGTTTCATAAATGTGGAAAGCAACTATAAAGATCTGTGTGGCGAAGATAGAAACGGAATTGTTTTAACGGACCGCCAGTTTGGTATTCCTGTGACAATTGATGTGAGCAACTACCCGATGGAAGCCGGATTGATTGATAACAAGAACAAGTTTATTCTTGGATCGTCTGGTTCTGGTAAGTCTTTTTTTACTAATGCGATGGTCAGTCAGAAATACATGTGTGGAGACCACATCGTGATAGTCGATGTTGGAGACAGCTACCAAACACTTTGCAATCTGATAAATGATGCCACATATGGTGAGGATGGCATATATTATACATACAAAGATGATGCTCCGATTGAATTCAACCCTTTTTATGTAGGTGAGGATTACATATATACTGAAGAGAAGATACAGAATTTATGCACCCTTGTTCAGACCTTATGGAAAAAGTCTTATGAGACTTTCAATAATAACGAGACAACACAACTGCGAACCGCAATGGCGTTGTATATCAAGAAGGTTACAGAAAACCGATCTGTGAGGCCATGTTTTAATACGTTTTACGAATTTATAAATGATGAGTTCAGAAAGCATGTTGAAGAACACAAGGTTAGAATAGAGAACTTCGACATAGACAATATGTTGCAGGTCCTTGCACCATATTATAAGGGAGGAACCTATGACTATCTTCTTAATTCAAGAGCCAATTTGGACTTATTAAAAAAGAAGTTCGTAGTGTTCGAGCTGGACAATATAAAAGATAACCCTACTCTATTCCCTGTGGTCACACTGATCATCATGGACACTTTCATCGGCAAGATGCGATTAGCACCTGCCAATGAAAGAAAAATGATGCTCATAGAGGAAGCTTGGAAAGCTATATCACAAGCTGGTATGGCAGAATTTATCAAGTATTTGTATAAGACAGTGAGAAAATACAACGGGGAGGTGGCCGTGGTGACTCAGGAACCTGACGACTTGATGGATAACCCGATTGTGAAGGACGCCATCATCAATTCGGCGGACGTGAAGATATTGCTCGATCTCAGCAAGTTTACCAACAGGTTTGACAAAATAAAGAGTGCATTGGCTTTGTCTGACAAAGATGCAGCCCTGGCATTAAGTGTAAACAAAATGACTGTGCCGCCATACAAGGAGGTCTTTATCTCTTTTAATGGAAAATTCAGTGCTGTTTATCGAGTTGAGACCTCTTGGGGCGAAGCTTTGAGCTTCACGTCTAAGAAAGAAGAAAAGGCAGAAATATATAATCTGAAAAATAAATATGGGAATATGGCTCGTGCGATAATCCAATATATGAAAACAAGAATGAAAACGAAAACGTCATGAATAAGAAAATTTTGATAGCCTTTATCATAACAATCATACCTTGTAAATCATTTTCACAGGGGGCGATGATTGTTGAAGATCCCGGCATGATGCTTCAGCAGGGGGTAGAACATGCGGAGAGTTTCGGAGAAATGATGACACAGACATCGATGTTTCTGGAAGACCTGAACATGAAGTATTCCGAATGGAGCGAGAACATCAAGATGTACGAGAAAAACATAAAACTGGCAACGACAGCGGGAAAGAAAGTGCTAGTTCTTTATAAGGAAATAGACAACGTTTATGAAAGGCTGGAATATTTCAGAAAGAACCTGAAGAAAAGCAGTTATCTAAGTGCCTCAGAAAAGATTATTCTATACGCCGAAGGGGCAGCTGCATGCAAGAACCTGATGGAAGGAAAGGAAGATCTGATAAAGCGTGCCACTGAGGCAGCCGATATTCAGGCGAAGTCAGATGGTTATAGGAGTTTAGAACAAATAGATAAGTTAATTGCAATGGTAAGAAGCGTGGATAGGGAGCTGCTAAAGGCAATCAACCACGCAAACAAAATCGTGGCCGCCAAAAGGAACTTGATAAACAAGACAAAAAGCATGGAAAGAATGTTTACTGTAAAATATTAAAGTATGGCAGATTACGGAACATATAGTACACAGATGGATTTCGTTGATTCGTTGGTTGATTTTTCGACTAACGAATTAGGTGGTTTCCAGGATGACTTGATGGTAGCTACAACCTATGCAAACGCCCTATGTGGTGTGTTTGCCTTGTTTTATGTGGCGAACATCGTGTGGAAAAGTTGGGTAAGCGGAGGCCAGATAGATTTATACAAATGTTTCAGACCGTTTGTGATAGGTTTCCTTATTATAAATTTCACATGGATGGCTGCTGCTGTTGATTTTGTGGCGAGTGGCTTTACACTCTGCAGTAGAGAATTTGTTGACTATCAGGCTGAAAAAAGTAAATCAATGAATGCTCAGTTTTATGAAGCAATGAAAACGATGGATGCGAGTAAAATACAGCCTGTAACAAGTGTAGAGACTGCTCCTAAAGATTCTATTGGGTCAAATCCAGGCACTGGAAAACCAGAACAGAGTGCGGTAGGTGAAGCAATGGATAACGTGACACAGTGGTTTAGCGACAATTTCACGATTGATGCTTTAATGCTGTCTCTTCAATCCGCATTAAGAGAATTTATAGAATGGCTGGCACAGACTATATCGAGTCTAATAGCGTGTTGTATGATTCTTCTTTCTTTCGTAATGCGGTGTATTCTAACATTCTTCGGGCCGTTAATATTTGCTCTAAGCTTGCTTCCTCATAGTAATGGAATGATAATGTCGTGGACAAGGAAATATCTGACCTATAGTTTATACCCAGCTATATTGAATATTATAAACGGTATTCTATGTGGTGCAATGTGCATTGTGGTAACTGGATTTGCAGGATCTACTAAATCAACGGATTTGTTAAATGGAACGGGATGGGAATTGGCGTATATCAACATGGCCTTAATGGCCGTCAGTGTGGTTTCAATATTCATTTATCTATCAGTGCCTTCTATCGCGGGACAGATAGTTGATGTAGGTTCTAATGCTATTGGCGGTGCTGTTATGGGCGCTTCATCATATATGATGAGTAAGGTCGGAGGAAAAATGGCTGAGAATAAGGCCATACAGAAAGGAGCATCAGGTATGGGGAAAGCAGGTGCATTCATGGCTACAGGAGGTTTGAGTGCAGTACCCGCCGCACTCACCTGGGGGTATAACAAGATAAAAGGCGGGAATAATGGTTCAACGGGAGGCAAAAAGGAAGCCAAACAAAATGATTCTAAGAACGAATGAAAAGTTTAAGCAACATCGAAAACGGTGTAAGAACTCTCAGAGTGGTAATATATGCCGTAATAGTCACGAATATAATAACAGTTGGTTTTGCTTATTTCTATACCAAGAGTTTTTGTCGGTTGCAAGATCAGAAGATATATGCATTAAGGGGTGAAACACCCCTTATGATTGCATTGAATCAAAATGTAAAAGACAACAGACAAGCAGAAGCAAAGGCTCAATTAGAAGAATTTCACCGATTGTTTTTTGCTATCAATCCGGATTTGGGAGAAACAACTTACAATATGATGAAAGTTTTGAAAATGAGCGATGCCAGCGTATCGAGCAAGTATCAACAACTTAATAATAATGGATACTACAAGCAAATTGCCGATGCTAATATAAGATGTCAATACAGATGCGATAGCATTCTGATAGATTTTAACAGCTATCCGTATTCTGCTGCTGTTTTCGGGAGGACATGTATTAACAGACCATCAGGGACAACAGTAAGAAAATTAGTGACAACCTGTCAATTGAGGAACGTATCAAGAACAGATGATATTCCTCATGGGTTCTTTGTGGAAAATTTGCAGATTATAGATAATACAGACTTAGAAGACAAGACTATTTATGAAACAAGATAATAATTTGGTTGACTACAACCATGAATATGGCAAGGCGAAGATCTTAGTAATACTCATATGCATTATAAGTATGGCCTTGTCTATTATCATTGTCAAATCTGGAATTGACGAAGCCGAAGAAAGCAGACAGACTATATTCATTGCAGATGCGAACAATACCCTATTATTGGCTTTGGCTAATGACATCACTCTAAATAGACCAAATGAAGCAAAAGCGGCTGTAAAAAGGATGCATTACTTTATGTTTAACCTTACACCAGCAGCAAAGCATATAAATAGCAGTTTGGAAAAAGCGACTCTTTTATCCAGCGACCAGACCGTTGTTCAACACATAGAAAAATTAAAAGAAATGGGATGGTACAATAGGATGGTTGCTGATGGTATTAGTACAGAATTTATGTGTGACAGCATCCGTATTGAAGATAGCGATAGAGATGACGCTGTGTATAAGGCAAAATTGTTTGGAAAAACAAGCTACATATATCCAGACAGAATTGAATTCAAGAGTCTGATCACATCATGCTATCTACAGAATGCAGATAGAACCATAGAGGAACCTAATGGATTTTTGATAAAACTTTGGTCAATCGAGAAGCAAGAAAATATAAAAACTTTCATGAGGGTTCAAAACTCGATGAAAGAAGAAAGTCAAAAAGAAAATTCTATAGAAAAAGAAGCAGGCCAATGAATGAAAGAGAAATATATATGAAAGGGGTTCGCGCCATACTTGCAGAACTCGAAAAAAAGCTTCAATCCAGTGGCACATATGCTGCTGGAATTGTAGAAGGTATTGAAATCGGAATGAAACTTAACGAAGAATACGAAAGCATGAATTGTGAGGATCAAGAAGATGGAACAAAAGACGAAAAAATAAGAAAAAGTAAAATTCATAGAACTCGACGAGTTTATACTGAAGAAATAAAAAGAAAGGCGGTATCAGAATTCTTCAATAACGGATTAGATTTTAAGAAAGCAATGAAGGAATATGACATTCTAAGTCAATGTACTATCGTCAAATGGGCAGAAGAACTAGCAGACGAATTTGGTAAAAGAGACGTCATGAATGAGTTTCTTCAAGGATACAAACGTAATAACTAAAAATTAAGAAGAAATGAAAAGATGGAAGACCATTGGGATAATTCTCACAGGTTTACTTCCTTATTATTTCGTAAAGACTTTCATAAAGGGAATGGACGAAATTAAAGCCTCTAGTGCAGATTCAACCCGGAACCAAATACAAAAACAGATTGAAATCTTAGATTATAATCGTGAAGAACTAACGGATTACGATTTTGATTCAATACATGGATTGAAAGTAGAAAAAGAGGTCCAAGAATTAAAACAAAAACTTGACGAACAATACAGAAGGACTAATAATGGATTTGTTAGGAAGATAAATAAGAATCCAAGAAAAAAAGAAAAGATTGAAGGTCCAGTTACAGTAATTGAAACAAGGAGGAATAAAAAAATTCTCTATAAATAAGATGTTTAAGATATGAATAACGAAGAAGTTGAAAATAAAGCAGCAGAACAAAGCGAAAGTTTTGAATCAGAGAAAGAAATCAGGTCTGCACATCTTGATAAGATTCAAGAAAAGATGAACAATATGGATTTGGAGAAACGAAAAAGCATCTTCAAGCGAGCCGTCCTTATTGTTTTCATTTTCATAGTGGTCAAACTGTGTATAGGAATTGCTTGTAGCAGAAATAAAACAGCGGATGTTGTGAAAGAGACCGATAATACGGTAATTGTGGAAGACAGTTTGGAGCAGATTGCAAATAAAATACTTGATTATGAATTTATGCCTAAAGATAGAAAAAAAGATCCCGAGATAGAAAAGGTTTTGGACGAGATTGTCAAAGAGGATAGAGAAGAGGCTGAAAGAGCAAAGAATGAACCAGAAAGGCTAAAAAATAGTAAATAAAATGGCTGAAGAAAAAGTAAATTATAAAACACGAAACCTTCTGATGGCGGGAGCTGTTGCTGCTGCCATTCTTTCGACAGTGATATTCGTAAGTTTCGGTGGAGGTTCTGAAATTACAGATGAGGAATCCTCTCAAAAGGTTACAGAGTTTAACGAGACACTGCCCAGTTCAAAAGTTGAAGCAGTTACTGATGATAAGTTGAAGGCCATGCAGTTGGAGCAAGCTAGGCTTGAAAATGCTAAAAGGGAAGGACTAGAGGGTAGTAGTTTTGGTTTACTGGACGGTAGTACCGAACAAAGTATCGGAATGGACGTGAAATCCCAATTAGATCAAGCCGAAGAACAACTTAGGCAAAAACAGGGAGAGAATGAAAAAGAACTTGAAAGATTAAATAAAAGTAGGGAAGAACTCGAAACTGCAAAAAGAAGATTGATGAGTGAAGGTAACGGGAAAACATCGAGCGCAGCATCACAGAACAGCAATAGCGGTGTAGGATCTTCGAGAAGGACGATTGATTTAGAAGCACAAAGGCTGGCTAACAAGAAGAAAGCCTACAAACAACTTCAAGAAAAATTTGGAAAAGAACGGTATCCGGATCTGGATGATGATATGAACCCTATAGTGCAGTCCGCACCAGTGAAATCAGAAACAAAGGCTGAACCACCTTCACCAGTAACCAAGAAAAAAACCTTCAATACCCTTGGTGCAAGCAAGGGTGTGATAGGCCATGACATAAGGGCGGTTGTTCACGGCACACACAAGAACCTGACCGCCAACAGCCAGGTCAAACTGCGATTGCTGGACCCGATGGTGGTGGATGGGGTGACCATACCGAGGAATGCGTTTGTGTATGGCAAGGTCAGTTTCGGCGGCGGACGTGTGCAGATAAACATCGACAACGTCAACTACCAGGACAATGTACTGCCGTTCAGGGGTGAGATATACGACCAGGACGGAAGCCGGGGCATCTATGTGCCGGACAACGCCATATCGGATGCGACCAAGGAGGCTGGAGGCAACACGGCATCGGGAGCCCAGACAGGGGTGACGATACAAAGGACGGGAAGCCTAGTACAGTCGGGGATAAACGGCGTGAACAGCGGAATCAACGCCATGAAGAATGCGGTGCAGAAGAAAGCCACAGAGAACAAAGTGTCTATTTCAGCGAATTATAAGGTGACTATCAGGGAAAAGAAGAATTAAATATGGGAAAGCAAATAAAGATCACCTACAGCAACGGGGAAGAAGACGAGTTTTCGCTTAATGAAAACTTGGATGAGAGCCTGTTAGAGGAAGCATTGGCAAGGCTGGAAATGCAGGCTATGAACGATATTTTCGGAGACTTGAAAGATGATCAGACAAATGAACAAAAGTAGTCTATTATGAGAGGAAAAGAAAAATTGATATATACCAGACTGTTGTATTACATCACATTATTGGTATTCACACTAGCTTTTTTCGTATTGTGTATCACTCAAGCTAGTGCCCAAAACAATATAAAACCGATAAGATTGAAGATGAATGACATCAAATATCTGCTTCTTGATTTCCCCACAGAAATCAAGTATGCAGACTTGGGTAGTGAAGATGTGGTGGCGGAAAAGAGCTTACATGGCAATATACTGAAGATAAAGGCGGGTATTCCATACTTTGACAAGACGAACATTAGCGTGGTTACAACGGACGGCAAGTACCACAGTTTCGTCGTGGAATATGATGCCAACCCAAAGTTTATCGCCGTGAGGATGAAGGATGTAAAAGATAGTATAGCGGCAAGCGACATCATACCAAGCACACATATTGAGGTATCTGACATGAACACCAGCCACTTAATATTTCCTGGAAAGGTGGATGAGATATGTCTCGGCTCGGAGAACGTCATCAGCGAAAAAGCCGAACGGATCGACAATATCGTGAAAGTCAAGTCAACTACCGATAATGCCGACGAGTTTCTTCAAACGTCTGTAACCGTGGTAACCGAAGAAGGGAAGATATACCCAATGACTGTGGATTACAACAAGACCCCATCTGAGATGAGCATAAGTTTTGGTGAGCAGCAGAACAAGGCTTTCTTTCAGGGCGTGAACGTTAACGATGAGAGCATGGAGCAGATGGCGAAATGGATATTGGACCAGGGACTGAAAATCAACTCCATTGGCTCTAATGACTTTAAGATGACGTTCCAGTTGAGCAGCATATATACTGACCAGGATGTTATAGCCTTCAACTTACACATGCAGAATGATTCCAGAATCGATTATGGAATTGACTTTGTGAAGGCTTATATCCGAGATAAGAAAATCAGCAAGAAGACTGCGATGCAGGAAGACGAGATATTTCCGATATATGCGTATTACTCAGATTCAGAAAAGATTATACACGGCAAAGGAGGTTACAACATTGTTCTGTTTTACAAAAAATTCACGATACCGGAAAAGAGAATACTGTTCTTCGAGCTTTTTGAGGCAAACGGTGGAAGGCACATCAAGTTTTCGGCTCCTAACAAAAGTATAATAAAAGCAGAAGTTATTGATAATCATAAATAATTATATGAAGAAAACATTTTATAATGTGCTTATCCTGGTATCTGGATTGTCAGCAGCTATTGCCATTATATTAGCAATTTGGTATGGTGTTAAATTCCGTGGGACACAAGATTATAACGGCAATTTATTTGACTTCATAATGTATGCGTCAGGCATATTCTTGGGGTTCATATACACGATTATCCTGAAAGAGAAAAAGTACGCACAAACAGAAAATTAATGAAAAAGAATATGAAAAGAATAGTAATAGCAATGATGTTCATCATCAGTTCAATGGCAGCTTCGGCTCAACTAGTACACACAAAAGGACAGATGGGAGCCGGATTGCGTGGAGGTATCGGATACAATGGCTACAATTTTGGAGCCATGTATAACTACCAATTCAACAATGATGTGGCCCTATTAGTAGAATTGGACCGGGAAAAGGCAGAATTCGAATATTCCCATTTTGACAATACGATCCTTTTGGGCGTGGGTGCGAACGCCAAACTCTGGAATCCCACCTTATGGCTTTTCATGCACGGAAATGTGTGTGGAAATGTAGGATACGACATCTGGGACTGTAAGGTTGTGGATTGGAAACATGAAAACATAGTTTACGGAGCCTGTGCCGGAATTGATTTCGAGGCTTATCCTTGGCATTTTTTGTCTGTGGTACTGAAAGCACGTCAATGGATTCTCTTTGGTGATGGAGACAGCTACGCAAAGCCGGATTTTTCGTTGGGAGTGAAATATAATTGGTGATAATATGATACCCAAAAAACAACGGGATTTCTGTTATCAGATAATAAAACAGATAAAAACAAAAAATAGAGGTATTTGTCTATGAATCTGTCTATAATGAGATTAAGAATTAATAAAATTTAGAAAATATGAAATTAGTATATGCAGAAAAGCCATCTGTTGGCAAAGAATACGCAAGAATACTTGGAGCATCGAAATCCTATGAAGGATATATGGAAGGGAACGACTGGGTCGTTACATGGGGATTTGGACATCTGATCGAGCTTGAAGAGCCGGATTTCTACCTTCCAGAAGAACTTAAAGGAAAATGGCGAAAAGAACAGTTGCCTATTGTTCCTGAAGAGTTTGTTTTCCGCGTCAAAAATGATAGTGGAGTAAAAAAACAGCTGAATATAATCAAGAACCTAGCTAGAAGGTCTGATATAGATACCATTGTAAATGGTACTGATGCTGGTCGAGAGGGAGAAGCGATATTCCGATATGTATTCAATTATCTAGGAGTGAAAAAAAGAGTACAAAGACTATGGACTTCGAGTTTAACGGATGAAGCCTTGCAAAAAGCTTTCAATGATTTGAAAGAATCATCGGAATTTGATAGTATGTATGAAGCTGCATTATGCCGAAATGAAGCAGACTGGTTAGTTGGAATGAACGCTTCCCGGTCTATTTCAATTGCTACAAGTAAGCCGTTGAGTTTAGGTCGAGTGCAAACACCAACATTGGCTATGATATGCAAAAGATACACAGATAACAAGACTTTCGTATCAAAACCATATTTTATTATAAAGGTAGTCTTGAATACGCCTAATAATTCAACTATTGTAGTAAATATCCCAGAACAATTTGATGACAAAGCTAAAGCCGAAGCATACTTGAACAATATACCTACAGAGTGGACTATTAGTGATAAAAAAGAAGAGGAAATTTCAGAAAAGGCGCCACTACCGTTTGACATCACCTCATTGCAGGTAGAAGCTAATAAAAGATATGGAATGAAGGCAGAGAAGACTTTAAACACAGTTCAAAGTCTATATCAGTCAAAAATGGTAACCTATCCACGAACAGGATCACGCTATCTGGCAGAAGATATGGTTACACCAGTTGGAGAAGGTGTATCGAAATTAGCAGAATTGAATTATAGTGAAAAATTTAATGAAGCATGTAAAGCTCTTAATCCGCAAAATATAAATCAAGCGTCTTTTAACACAAGCAAATTAACAGACCATCACGCTATCATTCCAACATTTATAAACCTGAGAAATGAAATAGATGAATTTTCTCATATTGAAAAAGAGAAGGGAGTCAGCAATGAAGATTGCAAACATATTTATGATTTAATCGTCAAACAATTGGTAATGTCGCTGTTGCCAAAATGTGTAAAGAACAAACTCACATATGAATTCAATGTGAATGGGAATAAATTACACGTATCTGGATTTACGATAAAGAGCGAGGGATGGAGATGCATTAAAGACGAATATAAAGAAGAAGACTCTGAAGATTCTGAAGATAATCAAAAGTTACCCAATTTAGAGATTGGGGATGTATGTGAAGTTGGTCAAAAGTCTGTATTAGACAAAAAAACAAAAGCAGATCCATTATTAACCGAGGCTACTTTATTGAAACTAATGGAAGGTGCTGGAAAATTGTTAGATGAAGAAAATAAGGATCTAAGAGAAGCTATAAAAGAATGCGGTCTTGGAACTCCTGCGACTAGAGCAGCCGCAATTGAGACATTGTTCGAAAAAAAATATGTATCGTTAGAAGGTAAAAAATTGGTTCCTACAGAACTAGGTTTACACTTGTACGAGATAATAAAGCATGAAGATATAGCAAAAGTGGAATTAACGGCAGAATGGGAGAATAAGCTTCAGCAAATCGATGATGGAAAGTATAGTGCATCTGCTTTTATTGATGAGATTGAAGAATATACGCAGGAATTAACTGATACTCTTATCCAAATCAACGGAGAAGAATTTAGAAATAACGCTGCAAAAGTTGTAGCAAAATGCCCTCTATGTGGTGGAAATGTAGTAGAAAAAGATAAATCTTATTCATGTGTCAATCATAAGAAAGGAGAAGAAAGTACTTGCGAATTTTGGATAAATAAGACATTTAGCGGTGTTCCTCTCAAAAAGAAAGATTGCTTAAAACTGATAAATTTAGAGATTTCATCAGAATATATGTTGCCTTTGAAGGATGGAACTAAGAAAGCAAAGAAATTACAATACAATCTTGAACAAAAAAGAGTCACATTTGTAGCACCTACCAGAATTGAAACTTCAATAACCTGTCCTAAATGTGGAGGAAAGATTATTGAGACCGAAAAGCAGTACAAGTGCGAAAATAACAACTATTTACAAGAGGGATCTTGTCCAATCAGTATTTTTAAGGATACTAAAATGGGACTAACACTTACTGAAAAAATGGTAGAAACCCTTTTGACCGGTAAAAAACTTGAAAAAGTTAAGTTAACGGCAAAAAATGGTACGAAATACGAGGGAACTCTCTATTATGACTTTGAAAAAAACGGAGTTATAAGATACTCTGAACAGAAAGAAACAAATTTAGTCTGCCCGAAATGTGGTGGGAAGATTATCGAAACCGATAGAATGTTCAAATGTGAAAACTATTTATACGGGAATGATGATTCTTGCCAACTTGCTATATTCAAAGAACAGGGAACTACCTTTGATGAGGGTATAATTAAAATCCTACTTGAAGGTGGAAAGACTGATTTCATCGAATTAATCGGGAAAAATGGAAAATACAAAGCAAGATTATCCTATAACTCCGATGAAAACAAGATTATTAAAGAATATCCGCCAAAACAAACTAAAGAAACAACATGTAAATGTCCTGTTTGCGGTTGTAAGATACTGGAGACAGAAAACGGCTACAATTGCGAAAAATATAAATTTAATGTAAAAGGAAGTTGTTCGTTTTCAATATATAAGAATCCAGGAATACTTATTACAGAAGATTTATTGAAAATTTTAGTTAGTGGAGAACAAACAGATCTTTTGGAATTAAAAAAGAAAGATGGGTCAACCTATAAGGCTTATTTAAGATATGATAAAAGCAAAAATGAAATCGTTAAGGAATGGCCAAACAAGAAGTAGATTTCTAATGATTAAATGGTTAATTATTATAAAAAATCACGATTTTATCGTATATTTGTAATATGTAACACTTTGATTGTCATATAATTATGATTATGTTAATCAGAATTTGCTTAATGACTGTTAGACAATAAAATAAATAATATCATATATGACGAAACAAGAACTTATCGATGCTATGGCATCAAAAACAGGAATGTCGAAGATTGATAGCCAAAAGGCTTTACAAGCAATCTTGGACTCAATTATCTCAGAATTGAAAAGAGGTGGAACTATTCAACTTGTTGGCTTTGGTTCCTTCTCAGTTGATGTTCGTCGCGAACGTGAAGGACGAAATCCACAAACAGGAAAGAAAATTATTCTTCCTGAGAAAAAGATCGCAAAATGGAAACCTTCAAAAAACATCCTAGATTAAATAACAATGCTAACTTTAGAAGAAATGGAGAAAATTGAAGAAATGGAAGCTGCCTGGACAGCTGAATTACAGCAAAAAGTAAACGTTATTACAAGATCATTATCAAATGACTTTGCTTTTGCATTTGGACCAATGTACGATATAAAAAAAATATCTGAAGTGCCGGCTGAAGATAGATTAGTAATCCATTCAAAGATTAAAAAATATCTTGAAAGTGCAAATGGTATTAATACCTACGAAAACGATTTTGATGTGTTGGATGGGATAAATATGGTTGCTATAGATTATAGCAAGCTTTCAGATATGAAGCAATATGACACTGTGTCCTACTGTTTAGGCCAGGATGTTGACGATTCACTTGTGTTGGCTTATAAACTTAAAATTTAGTAGTTTAGGAACACCGGCAATAGCCGGTCACACAAAAAAGCAGAGAATATATCTCTGCTTTTTCTATTTTGAAGTCTGTTCTACAATGATGTTTTTTATTTCGTCAGCCACGGATTTCATATCATCAAAATAAATCAAATGAATGAAAATCTTTTTTCCGTCAATTTCTCTAATAATAGGTTCATCGGTTATCCCCTTTGATACTTTTCTTTTTAAGAAAACAAACATCTTACTAAATAACTGGTGACGATATTCCTGCATTGAAATATCATGGTTTCTTCTATCCACTTCATTTCTATCATCACAATAGAAATACAATAATGAATTGGGATTACTCTCTAAAAATTCAATAAGTCTCAAAGCGATACTAGACAAACATTGAAAAGTTTTAGTGCCACCATGTCCAACTCTGGCAAGAACCACATCAAATATTCTGCATTTATCAACAGGATATTCTATCGTATCATTTAATAAAGATAATTGTAAAATAAGATTTGTGTCTTCTAACGAAACATTGAAAATAAAATTATTTTGTTCCATTATTCAACAACATACCAATAGTTTCTAATTTTCTTAAACTTTCCATTTTCCTTTCTCTAAGTTTAAGGAAAAACGCTTTTTCTTTAGGATTTGTAACGACAACTACATTAGAAGCCGTTGCCGTCATAGATGATTTTTTGTCTGCTTCCATAATTTTTTTTTTGCAAAAATATAATAAAAATGATTAGAAATCAAAATTCAGCTTGCAAATCTGAATAATGATAATTATCAATTAGCACTTTGAGAAGTTGCTTTGCCTTGAACTTAGTCGCTTTCTTCAGACTTGCGAGATAATCGGGAGTTGCCCCGACATGCCCTTCTTCTTCACAGAAACACAGAACCTGGTTCTTATGAGTGTCTGCCCATTGACCACCAAATACCGCTAAAGTGTGGTCATCTTCAACTAAAAAACTAACCTTCATAATCGTATTAAATTTTCTTTTCTGATTTATAACTAAAGAACTTTCCATCACTGACAATTAGGTGATCCATAAGGTCTATATCTAAACACTTCCCTGCAACCATCAATTTTGAGGTTATATTATCATCCTCCTTACTTGGTTGTATAGAACCACTGGGATGATTATGCACCATAATCATAGCTGTTGCTTTCACATCAAGAGCAACACGCATTATTTGGCGTACATCAAAAACTGTTGAGTTGTAAGACCCTACTGAAAATCGGACCTTCTTAATAACATGATTTGCATTATTAAGGAATATCACGAATAATTCTTCATGGTCTAAGCCTAGGAAATCCTCTTTTACGTAGTCAAATACGCTATTTGGATTGTCAATTACTGCATTCTTTTTAGCCACAGGATTACGTTTCATCAATTCTGCAAGTGCCAATACTTTTTTGGCATTGTAAGAAGATATATCAGCCTTTTCTGCGAGTTCTCCTGCTGAACAATAAAGTGGTTTGGTTTCAAAAAGCATATCTGCACTTTTTTCCACCTCTTTTTTGTCTTTGCCCAAAACAACAGCCAATAAATCCGAGTTGGACATCATTCTATATTGTTCACTTTCTATCACTTCTAACATAAATCTTGATTTAATTGTTAGCAAATACACCCTCTACCCTGCCCTCGTCTTTAGACTACACCGATTGATTATCAAATGGAAACTTGTTGAAGCTGATGTTGTCTGTATCTTTCAATCACCAACTGGGTAAGATGCTTGTATTCATCTTCCGAATAACCGATAAAGTCGGTTATCGGTTTAACCATCTTGTGAAAAGTGCCGATACCCACACCGGTCATCTTCTTCAACCACACACCTTCTTTGCCTTCCAACAACCAAGGTTCATAGAAATCACCTTGTCCATTGTAACGAACTGCATAAGCAGTCAAATAATCACTGAAATTTCTCATATAAAAACTTGAATTAGAATTGATTAACTGTTATTTTCTTTTATACAAAGATAGCAATATAGTATGGTATAATAAACTAAAACACAGAGTGTTAGACACAAACACGCCCGACCCCTCCCCTCGCTCTTTTCCCCCATACGCAGAAGGAGTTCTGATGAAAGATAGAATTAAAAAACTGTAGATTTTTGTAAATTTGTATTTATACTGAAAATCCTCTTCGGAATTAGAAAAGGATTCTCATAATATAAACTTGAATTTTGACGAGAATGGCTTGTGAAAGCTGTTCTCGTTTTTATTAAGCAAAAGGGCAACCCCAGTTCTATGAACCGGGCTTGCCCCTTTGCTGATACTATTAATAAGAAAGGATATACGAAAAGGAATGATATAGTTTGGTTAATAGTTAGGAACACCGGCGATAGCCGGTTTCTCTACATTCCTCTTGTTCGTTTGCTGGCCTTGGTCTCGGCTTGTGCCTGGCGATATTTTTCTTCCTGGCGTTGGGCAGCTTCGACTTCAAGGTTTTTCTTTTCAACGAGGTCGGGAGCATCGGGGATCCTTTCAGCAATGGTACTAAGGAATTTGCGGAAATCCTTGCCGTTGGAATAATGGAAATTATGGTCCTGGGATAAGGCCCGATATGTAGGATAGTCCATTCTTTTGGGCAATCCCAAATCGTTGAAGTGGTTGTCATTCCATAATGTGGCGTTGATTTTATTCAACATTTTCAAATCGTCGTTCCAATCTTTTTCAACTGATTTTTCGCGTCTGATATTGCTGACCAACAGGTCGCTGTTAGTCAGCAACTCGCAAACGGCAATGTTAGCAAAGCGGTCGCTATTTGGTCGGACAATAGAGACATGACGGCGTTGGTCGTCGAAAGACACCTCGATGCTAGGCGTGTTGTCCTTATTAAGATAGGCGTTTGTCAGATTTTTAAACTTATCGTATAAATCGGTCCTGACGTCAATATGAAGGTGTATATTCCCCGATTCAGAGAATTGGTCAAGTTTTAACTTGGCATTCTCTGATCCTTTTTTCAGGTTGGCGGCAGCCAATATAAATTGTATGTCGTAACGGGAACCCTGGACATCGTTGTCCGCTCCAAGTTGAAGTTTGAAATCGTCGGTCAGCTTGTTTTTGTTACTTATCATCAAATTGAAGAATGTGTCAATTTGGGAAGGTATGAGAAAGCCTTGATGTGATACATACAAGGTGTTTGGCTGCTTGGTGAGCTGGTGGTGAGCCATGCAGTCGAATTCTGATTCGGCTATGAATATACGGTCTATCTTATCTGGGATGTTGGAATGCCACAATGTGGTCGAATGTTCGCTATTCGTCATCAGGACTGAAGAGAACTGCGATCTTGATTGGCTGTAGTATCGAAAATTCAGTCCTCCGACACTGCCATCGGCACGATAGCAGGGGAAGCAGAGGTCTGATTGGTGTCGTCTTGTGTCTTCGTCTTTATTGGTGTTGTACCATGTTCCCGCAAAAGTTGGAGAGAGGAATGTTTCTTTGTTGATTCCCCGCTTAATGAAATTCTGGGTATATATGCCAGGTGCCATTATCCTTTTGGCAAGTTCTTCGTCAAAAGGTTCCCCTTTTTTCAGTACCGGTGCGGACGAATACATCTGTTTCCTGTCTTCATCGGGTATGGAGAGGTGATTACACATAATCTTTGCTACTTTTCGATTGATGTCGAATGAGCGGGGATCATTTGACGAAATAAGTGGATCTGGAATAAGGTTGTTCTGCAAGGCATGCTTTACCAGCATGGCGGAGCCATTACCCCCTGTGTCGAATTCTGTTGATGAGAAATGCTGCATGCCGATTTGTGTCTTTGACGGTTGTATGAAGATGCGGTCGGTGTGGCTGTCTTTCGAACCGAAGACGAAACATCGGCCACCTCTCCATGACTTGCTTTTATCTTCCTGATAGCCTAGGGCCACGGCCATTTCAACCATGTCGATGCGTTGGTTCAACTCGTTGAGTGATATATTGGTGTAATCCATTTCCTATTTTGCTTAATGCTTGGGTGCTGACTACTCCCACGCCTAAAGGCAGTGGGGTTCTTGGGACAAGCATGCCTATTGACTTACTTTACGTCTCCATAGGGATAGTCCTTCCCTATCTATATTTTTACTTGCGTTTAGGTCTCTATCGTGCTTTACCCCGCACTGCGGACACACCCAAGACCTAACTGATAAATCCTTTACTTTTAGATTCTTATACCCACAATACCCACAAGTTTGGCTACTTGCGAAGAACCTATCAACCTCTTGGTATGCTTGACACTTGTATTTCAGCATAGACAAGAAACTGCTCCAAGCAACATCGCTCACCGCTTGTGCTAATCTATGGTTCTTAACCATATTCTTAACAGCCAAGTCCTCAACACTCACAAGATAATAGTTTTCAGAAAGGTACTTGCTGACCTTGTGGTTGTAGTCTTGACGTTGGTTCGCTATGTGGAAGTGAAGTTTCGCAATCTTCCTTTGGACTTTCTTCCAATTACTTGATTGTTCTTCTGTTTTTACTCCTTTCTTATACTTCCTTGATGCAGACCTTTGCAGAACTCTCAACTTCTTCAAGTTTGATTTGAGGTGCTTTTGGTTTTCAAACACCTTTCCATCACTCAAAGTGGCGAAAGTCTTTATGCCTACATCAATTCCGCAGTGGGTATCCATGTTTGGTATTCTTTTGTTTGTTAACGAGTTATCTTCGTACAAGACAGATACGAAATATCTATCCAACGAAGGTTTGAACTCTACCGTGTACGAGTGTACGTTGCTGACTTGTTTGTTGTGTCCTTTAAGAATTTTGACCTTGCCGATTTTGGCAATCTTACAAGTCCAATCATCGTAGTTGATGTTCAGCGAAGTAGGAACTCTAAACGACTCTTTGCAACGACCTTTTCTTTTGAATTTTGGAAACTTCGCACCATTCTTCATTTTACCGAAAGCACCGCACATATCGTGTATCTTTTGTTGCAGTGCTTGTGACGGACAATCGGAAAGAAAAGCGTGTTCCTTCTTCCAAGAAGTCAGTAGTTTATCCAAATCGTACTGACTAAGGTTAACCTTATCTTGCTGATACCTTTCTATTTTGAGGGCGAGTGCCTTGTTGTAGACAAATCGAGAGCAACCACAAGCCTTGCGTATTGCTTGTGCTTGAACCTTTGTAGGTCTAATCTCATATTTTATCGCTCTCAACATATACTATAAATAGTTTTGTGGCACCAAATTAACACTTTTACTTAAAATATCCAAATATTTTTCTTATTTTTGTTCCATAATTCTAATATTTTCTATATGAACAAAAGATGGAAGACGAATGAGGGATGTGTGTACAACATAGGTTATCACATCATTTGGTGTCCGAAATACCGAAGGAAGGTTCTTGTTAACGGAATAGACGAACGTTGCAAAGAACTATTGTTGGAGAAATCAGCAGAGAATGGATGGGAAATAGAGAATATGGAGGTTATGCCAGACCATATTCACATATTCTTGAAGGCTACTCCAAGTGACAGTATAGCACACATAGTATCCCAACTGAAATGTTATACGAGTTTCAAGTTGAGAGAAGAGTTTCCCTTGCTGAAATCCAAGTTGCCAAGTATGTGGACGAGAAGTTATTATGTTGAGACCATAGGACATATAAGTGAGCAGACTATATCAAAGTATATAGAGGAACAAAAAATGAAGTAGACTATATATAATGACTGGAGAGCCTGTTTTGACTGCATTCGCGGTTTGATAATTGCCAAGGTGGAGAGTTACACTTATTTCTCAGCGGTACCGCTCTGAAACTTGGAACTGAAAGATTAATACTGCTGTTGAAGCCTTGGCAACTGTTTTGAGTCTTATTTCAATCTTTGACTACGATGGAAAGAGTTAGATGGTAAACGGGTTTACCATTTAGGCGAGTTCTTTTGCTTTGTCTGATTGTCGTCTTGTGCCTGCTGCTGAGTTTGTGCCTGTGCCTGTGAAGGATTGTTCTGCAATTTGCTTGCGAACATGATTTTCACGGCACTGGAGTACGCCTGGTATTGATTAGGCATGTCTTTTTCCGCGGCGAGTTTGGCTTTGAATTCGGCTTCGTTCAATCGTGGGTGTGAGTCTTCCCAAGCCTTGCGCTCCTGCTGTGCAATCTGCGGATTGTAAGAGGTGACGTTAGCGGTAAGGTTGCTGCTGTCTTTGACTTCGACGCCCTTGAATTGGTAGTCTTTGACGTTAGGTTTGATGTTCTTGAACTGATCCATTGAAATATGGATATATTCATTGTGGACTTGCTTGCCGTCTTTGGTTTTGAAATCCTCGGTTGTGTGCGGTAGAGCCGCCAGTTCCTGTTTGTTGATTTTTATTACAGCGACGACGTTGGCGTTAGGTTCACCGTTCTTGTAAACTTTAGGGTCTGCGATTACGAAGAAGTTAGGTTGTTTAATACCGTATTGGTTGACGGGGAAGTTGGATCCGTCAACCATTTTGAGTCCCTTTTCCCCAAGCTTTTCGGGAGAGAGGTCGCGTTTGACGATGGCAAGGTTGACATTGCCAAAATGGTCGCATTCCTGGAGGAATTTGATTTTGTTGGCGTCAAGTTTGATGTTGTGCATCATGACTGGATCGTTGTTGGCGTTGACTTTAAGATTACCGTCTTTGTCTTTAACCTGGAATCCGAAGGATTGTCCGAGATAGTTGTCGTCGTATCTGTTAGGACCGACCTTGCCGAGGTTCTGCTGACTTGTCTTGTAATTTTCGAAAGAGTTGGTTGTGTGTATATTAGAGAAAATTTCAAGGTTCTTTTTGTCTGTGATCATTGGGTATTGTGAAGGGTTGAGTTGAACACCCCCCTCCTTTTTTCCGAATTTCAGGTCGATAGAACCGTCATCAGCGATACCCGCTGCCTTGGCTGCTTTCAAAAGTGACTGTTTGTCGATTTTGATTTCGTACTGTGACTGAACATCGGCGAACTTAACCTGTTTGCCGTTGACTTCGACTTCTTTTCCTTGTCTGCTTGTGATAAGCATATGGGAACTGTTGTTCGCACTTTCCTTTGCCTTGGGAGAGACTACGACAGCGAGTTTGATCCATTCACCAGTTTTGCCGTTTTTGTCGGTGTACTGAGTGGTTGGAGCGTTGAGAAGTTTCTCCATTTTGATGCGTCCGGTAAAAGTGGGTTCTGCGACTTTTTTCAAGTTTCCTTGTGCATCTTTTTGCTGTGCGACGTTAGCATAACCGATGAATGAAGTAGAAACGCCAGTGTTCTGTTTCTTTTCTTGATCTTTTTGTTCTTCTGCCATATTAGATGATTTATTAAGTGAATTATTAGTATTGTTTTTGTTATCTATGTTAGAGTATGATTTGTCATCATTCATACTGTTATCATTCTTGGTGACATGAATGTCTGCTGAGAGTTCTTTACTAATATTAGTCAAATGGTTATCATAGACCTCAAGGGACTTCTTCAAGTTATCTATGCCTTTCAAATAAACCAAAGTGTCTGTATCATTTGATTTTGAATCTAACTTCTTTGATTCATTTGTAATTTGGTCTATTTGTCTCTTCATCTCTTCTTTGTAAGAAAGAACTTGTTCTGCATCTGCATGTTTTGACTCTTTCAAATCATCTATATCATCTGACAACATGCTTGCCTCACGTTGGAATCTCTCAAGATTATCAGCAAGAGTTTTGTCTTTGATGACAGACTTCTCTACAAGTACAGTATTTGCAGAAATTCCATAGTCCCTTTCGATCTTGTCTTTTGAGTCACAACCTAATAGAGTAAATCCCCAAGATTCATGTTGCATCGTTCCTGATAAGTAAAGAGTTTTTTCTTTCTTATCGTAATCGACAGAAGCGTATTGCGACACGTAAGGTTCTTCTTTTGTCACAGAGATTAAACTTACGAGTTTTTCTATTGCTTGTATCTCAGAGTTAGATAGATCAATGTTTTTGATTGTGATGTTGTCATAATCTAACAAGTCTCCGCTATTGTAGCCTTCGGGAGATGTATTAGGATCGTATTGATTCCACTCTTGTTCTGATTTACTGAACTTGTCCCATAAAGCTCCTACAGTAATGTCAGAAGGATTATAATCTATAGATTGCGGTTCTCTAACCATTTTGTTATCTACGTACACGTTACTTTTCGTCTCTGCGGCGAGATTGAGATTATCTTCTTGTAGCCGCTTGGGATAAGCGTCTTTAAGAAGATTGTCAATGGGAGTTATCTTTGCCTTTTCAGCCTTGTTTTCGTTGTCGAAAACAAGGTTCATAGGTATCTCACGCTCCTTCAAATCCAGGTTGTACAGTTGTTTCTGGTAGATGTCGGGCTTCATTTCCTGGTTGAACTTTAGAAGGTTCTTGCTCTGTTCGGCCTCGGTCAGTCCGAATCGGTATCTTGTGTCTTCGTGACCTTGGCTTGGTGGCGTGATACAGAGTGTGACGAGTTTGACGTCAGCTGCTCCATGCTTGTAGAGTTCGTCGGTTATTGTGCGTGCGTGTTCGCCTTTGGTAAGAATATCATCTATGAGAATGATTTTCTTACCTTTTATTTTTTCGGTGTCGAAAACAAGTCCATCGAGGATGTTGTGGTTGTCTTTCTTGTGTGTGACCGGATCGACGGAGCTTTTCTTGTTTATAGTATTTACGATAGCGTCTGGCTCCTGATGAAGGTGAAACTTGTCTAGTTTCTCCTTCACCATGTGAAACCTTTGATTGGATCCGCCAATGTCTTTTGATGGTGTGTAAACGACAAGGGAGTCTTTGAAGGTTCCGTTGTCGAGCACAGCTTTTGACACGAGATTGGCGTAGGCATTAACAATTTTAGTTGTTGCGTGCCCTGTATGCTTGAAATCCATGAGTTCGTCATGAAAGACTTTTTCGTCTATGGATTTCAGATTATTGTATGCATAAGGGTAAGCACCATAATAAGTGAGGGGTTTGTGTTGTTCCGTCACATAAGGTTTTTGATGTTCAGTTGTTGCCATGATTGTTACATTTTGTGTTTTGGACCTCTTTGTTCTTGTTCCACTTCTGGTGTTTCGGAGAGTTGTTTGGTGTTACTGCTCTTTGTTTCCTCATTGTGTGCAAAGACGATAGGTTTGTCGTAAGCCTTTACGCAGTTTTGTTGTGGGTTGAGTACCAGGTTGACAGTTTCGGAACCGGTCTTCACTTCAACGCACTTGCCGGAGCGGAGCTGTTTTTCGCCGTCTTCCCCAAGTGCTTGCTTCATCTTTTGATTAAGTTCAAGAGATGAAGGGTCGTAAGCCTTGATACGTTTTGGGCTGCCAAACTGCCCGCCTTCATCCTTGTAGAGTATGACGTTGTGTGTGACATTGCTTGGAGAGGTGAAGGATATTGTGTGGTCGATTTGAGAGTGTGTTAGCAGGTTCTCAGAGTCGGCAGCTGTGATCTTGTTGGTTGCGACGTAGTTGTTGCTTTTGTGCAAGTCGAGGGCAATGCCGTCGCCTTGTTTCTCTATGAGGTTTGGAGTTACCCTGACGACATCACCGGAGGCTCTTTTTACATTGAAGCTGGCTGTAGCTACCAATTCGATTTCGTTGCCATTGGCATCGTGAGTTGGGTGTGCCGCTATTGGATAGACTTGCAGGTGGTTGGTGTCTTCGGCACCTTTAATCTTGTACACGCCTACAAGAGAATCAGGCATTCTCTTGTTGAAGTCCTCCGGTTTGTTGAGCACTGTAGTACCATTGTCGAATGTTTCTCCTACGGCTTTGACTGAAATATCGAGTCGCATCGGTGCCGGTGAAGAACGGGTATAGATGGAATAATCCCTGTAGAGTTTGGCGTCGGCTATCTGCATGTTGCAAGAAGAAGAAACGTTGTTGATTCTTTCCAATTTTTCTTTAGGATCCATCAGTTGCGAATGGTAAGAGATTCCCTTTCGCGAGAGTTCACTCACAAACTCATCGTATTGTCTTGACTCGGCTGGAGATGGGTAATTCCAGATCTGCTGGTCGATGCTACCTTTTACCTGCTCTTTTGCGATGGTGACTTTGAGGTTGTAGCCATCAAAAACCTCGGCAGAGTTTGCTTAATGGTAGGGGTCTGGTATGATTCTACCGTCGGTGTTGGATGCGAGAAGGTGTATGTTTGGATCATCAGGGTTTCTCTTTGCCAAATCAGCGAGGGAGGAGGTAAGCAGATTGAACATTTCGGCAGAGTTTGTGGGCATTGCCTGGCGATTGTTATCTTCTTTTCCTGACATTGCGTTGTTAATGTATTCGTTCTGCTCGAATGCGCTCGCCATCTTTTCGAAAGAAGAGGTGAAATCCCTTATTCCTTGAATGTCGAGGTTTACATCTGCGTTTTGTGGCTTGTCTCTGAATTCCTTGTAGATGTTGGTGAGATTATCCAATTTTTTGAGGTACTCACCATCTACGGATTTGACTTGCTCTGAAGAATCGAGTTCACGACCGACGACAAGGTCCTGAAGGTCTTTGGAAGTGACCTTGAAATCACGGATGTAAGAGTTGTTTTCAAAAAGGAGTTCGTTGGAAACTCTCTGTGAAGAGTCTATAATAGTGAAACTGACATTGTCTGGGAAAACTGATTTTCCCTTTTCGCTTTCCGGGATGAGGTCACGGAAAGAGTCGCGAACGACAGATGAAAGTGCGGATTGAGCCTCATATTTTGAAATCAACTCAGTTGGGTTCAAGTTGAAACTTTCCTTGCCGAACTGGTTAGTAAACTCGTTGGCCACGAATTGGTGGAATGAGGTTTTAACCTGGTAGAAGTCGAAGTTCAAGTCCCTATTGGCGGTAGCAGTATCTATAAGGTTGGATCCGGAAACGAGAAGAACCGGGCTATAGATATTGATAGAGTCGAAGATCTCATTCTGCTTTCTTGCAGAGTCTGTGGCTACATCACGTGCGTGTGTGTCGGGAGAGTCGAGCAAAGCGACATGTGGATTCTCGCCCTTCTCTTTTAGAGGGCGTACAATATCTGTGATTGCTTGTGAAATGAAGGATTCTTTAAGACTCTCCACTACCCTATTTTGATGTTCAATGGTCGATATTTTCAAGAAAGCAGGTGGAAGAATGGCACGGATACGTTCTTCGTCGATGACGAGCGGTCCGGCAAGTTCCACTGTTTTATTGTTCTTGCCAACGTTATCAAAGGTGTTGAGGGGGTATTTCTGCATATCGAGAGAGTTTCTTGAAACGCTTTCCTCGTGAGCAAGGTCGATGTATTTGTCGAAGAGTTTGCTGGAAGCGTTCAAGATTTCCTGTTCGGTATTGAGTGCGTTCATTTCGGCAGCATTCTTGCTGTTCCAAGCAGAAGAGAGTTTGTTCCAGTTTTTCAAGTCGAGGGACGACTCTCCATCGAGTTGCTGGTCAATTTCTCGTATGCGTGCTTCAATTTTAGTTATTTCGTCCTGTTTAGGGAAGATTTCACGTGCTTGCAGTTCGCTGTTTAATTGTGCTACCTGCTGTTGTCCCTGCACTTTAAGTTTCTGGAAGTGTGCGGGCATTCCTTCAATATCGTTAGCCATTCCTCGAATGGCGAGGGCGATATGAACATAGGACTGTTTGCTGGCATCCTTGTCGGTATTGGCAGGAGTTGTGAAAGAGAATTTTCCGACAAGTTCTTTGGAAAGGTCAGCGAGGGAGAGTGCGTTAGCGTTTTCGGGAAGTTGTCCTGTACGTCCAATGACCTTGATGTCTCGATCTGTAAGAGGGTTGAGAACCGAAGGAACGATGTCGAACCTGTATCCGTAGGCTTCAACAACAGTCTTGTTGTTTGATGCCGTTGACCTGAAGATGGCGTCGCCCGCAGTCTTGGCAGAGTCGTAATGTACGCCGTTGACGTTCATGTCGATAGGGAACTTGTCATCGACTTTTTGTGGGGCGGAAGAAGCGAGATATTCGGCTTCTGTCTTCCATTTGGACTCATTCTGCCTGTTATAGGAAACAAGTGACGTCTGCTCTGCCAGTCTTGAAGAAAGTGTGAGTGATTGGCTTTCAAATGCGGCCTTTTCGCTGTTGAGCACAGAAAGGGTGTCGGTGAGTTTTCTTCTTTCAACGAAAAGCGGATTGCCGAGGGTTTCGTCGAGGCAGTCTTTGAAGAAGGAGTCGGCAGACTGTTCTTTTGTGTCAACGACACGTTGGGTATTGGATCCGTCTTTGAAAGAGGAAATGAATCCCTGCTTGATGGCAAGAAGGTTGTACTTCTTGGCATCGGCAGACTTTTCCTTGAGGTAAACGATATTGTCAACCTTGTTACCGTAGAATTGCGCCACTTCGTTGCCTTGTCTTACTCCACGTCCTGTTCTTTGTTCGAAAGATGCTGGAGTCCAAGGTACATCGGGATGGTGCATTGCCACTACATGTGATTGTACGTTTACACCAGTGCCGAGGGTCTGTGTAGAACCCATAATCACACGGATTTCGCCATTATTGGCCTTGTCGAAGATTTCCTTTCGTTTGGTTGGCGAGAAGTCTCGGATGCTGACGATCTGGTCTTCCGGGATGCCGTATTTGTTGACGAGTTGGTTTTTGATGTCGCTAAAAAGGTTGTAGGGTTTTTCCTCTGCACCTTTAGTGGCCAGTCCGGCAATCTTAGAGACACGCGAGTCTTCGTCAAGGTTGCGGTCCTGGTCATCACTCCAATGGTCTTTGAGGAAGTTTTTGGAAATGTTGATACCGGCAGCGGCGAGGTCAGCGATACATTTTTCCTTGTCTTCCTTGGAATACTTTTCCTTGAAGTTTTCGAATTTCCAATTGATGATGGCGTCTGCCTTCATCTTCTTTTCACCGTCTTCGGAGTCGTCGTACACTTCGGCTTTGCCGGGTCCGACGATTTCGGAGAAGATAAGTTGGACGCCCTTGTGTTCGTCAGTCTTCTTGAATATATCAGCGACGTTGCGTGCGATGGCAGTAGCCTTGTCGGATTCTGGTTCATCGGGTTCGATTCCGAGGAAACGGGAAGAAACCGCCTCCTTTGCTCCAAGGGAGGTTGCGATAAGGCTTTTTGCGGAAATTTTTTCTTGTGAGAGGGAGACTCCGAGGAAGGGGGAGTTTCCTGTCTCTGTAACCTGTTTGAGTTCACGTAGAATCTGCATGTGTGTATCACCACCACTGGGAACAGTGATGGCAACACGGTTTTCAAGTGGTTTCTTGATTTCGACAGCGCTAGGGTCGGGAACGTCGGCAAAAGACTTGTAGTCGTTTTGCAGTTCTGGTATGTTGACGAATTCGCGGAAGCGGTCAACTCGCTTGATGGCCATAGATGGCTGGACCTCCAATTCTTCGGTCTTCTTAGCGTATTGAGCCGCCCAAGCGTCGAAAGACTGGTGGTTGTGTTCCTTCAGCAGTGATGGTTTAAGGAACTGCATGATGTTATATACCTCTACAAGAGAATTGGTGACGGGAGTTCCCGTTGCGAAAACGACACCTTTGTCGCCACCATTGACCTGCTGTATATGTCGCACGCCCATGAGAAGCTTTGTTGCCTTTTGTGATCCTTCTGGGGAGCCGAGACCGGCGACTTTGTTGTGGTTGGTGACGAACGCCAGGTTTTTAAACTGGTGTGATTCGTCGATAAAGAGTTTGTCGAAGCCGAGTTCCTCAAAAGCGAGAGGATCGTGCGGTTGCGCTTCAAGCTGCTTAAGGTCTTGTTCTATTTTCTGACGTTTCTTTGTCAGCTGTTTAAGGGTAGGCGAGTTTTTTTCGGGGTTAGCCTCGATGGCGGAAACATACTCGTTGAGTTTGTCAGTGAGGAGTTTTTCCTGTATTTCTTTTGAGTGTTCAAGTTTACCGTATTGGTCATGTGTGAGAATGACGCAGTCGTACTGGTTGGTCTTGATTTTATTGAGCAGCGCGTTTCTATTTTCCTTTTTGAAATCGCTTTCTTTCGGGAAAAGGATATTGGCATTAGGGTACATTTTCTGATACTCCTGGGCGATTTGTTTCACGTTCGCCTTCATACAGAGCAAGAGGGACTTTTGGGCAAGTCCGAGTCGGTGTTGCTCTTGAATGCCTGAGATGAGAACGGCGGTCTTGCCGAAACCTACAGGATGGTCGACGAGAGTGTCGTCACCCGTAAGGATACGGGCAACGGCACTTTTTTGGTGTGGACGGAGCTGTAGAGTGCAACCGACAGGTTCGACAAAATTCGCATCGTATTTTATCGGAACAGTGCGGTTGTAAAGGTTGTTATAGACTGATTCAATCTCTTCGGCGTGGTGATGGTTTTGTGGTCGTGACAGCCAAGCGAGGAATCCGTTTCTTATCTCGTCGATTTTGGCGTTGGCGGCCAAAGTGGAGTTGACGTCTTGAACGGTGGGGTCGTCTTTATCCTTCTTAGGATAATTAATAGTGATGTGCTTATCCTGAAGTGCGGCTTCAATGATGTCGGAAGCGTTTTTTTCGCAATAGCCCTGTCCGAAGCAAAGAGTCTCGTCTTTTTTGAGATATTCGCTTAGAACAATATCATAGGCGCTTGTAGCAATGGAGGAGCCATTGTAGGAAAGTCGGAAGTTGGAGTCGCTGATGCCTTTGTTGTGGAAAACCATTTCCTTGATATATTCGGCATAAATATCAGGGCGGACGAAGTTGGCACCGAAATTTATGGAAATATCGTTGATAGGAATGTGCTTTGGCTGTACGGCTTCAAGGGCTTGAACGTTTTCACTGTAGGCGTCATCGTTGGCAGCCATTGCCCTTGCGACTTCAAGTTTGGTTTTGACGTCGCCACCGAGATAGTAGTTTGCGGGTTCGTACTGTTTGGATTCAGGGTTAAGGAAGATAAGTCCCTTGGTTTTTAGGATCCAGTCGGGTCCCAATTTCTGTTCCAACAGTTCGGGCACAATTTTGTTGTGCTTGTGGAAGGAGTGGTTGATGATGTCCTGCGGGTTGTCGCTAGTGACGTCTTTAGCCACGGGGTGAATGGTGTTCATTCGGAAGATGTCGGCCTTTCCGACATATTTCATGGAGCGAGGCCCCTTCGGACGCCAGTTTTCGATTGCGACCACCTTGGGAAACTCCTTCTGTGATGAGAGATCGTCCACGTTTTTCTTATCACCGAGATGTCCGAAATCTTTTACAAAGAGGTTGTAGTTCTGGTCAAAATTTTTTCTGAGTTCGACTTGTGATGGGTCGTCAGTCTCATACGCCTTCAATAGGGCGTTCATCGAATCCTTTATTTTATTAAAGGCGTCGATCTTTTTTTGCAGATTCTCATCTATTACCGTAGGGTTGTTGGATTGGCTTTCCACATTTTCGGAAGCTGCCGTGCTTTCGATACGGATTTCCTTCTGCTTGTGGGAAGCCTTGTACTGTTCGACGATTGTGTTGACACGTTGCTGCACCTCACGTCCGATTTCTTCGGGTGTGAGTGTTGAATCGTAGATAGGCTGGTATTTTCGGTTGATGAAACCTTTCTGTTCGGTACCGATGATATTTTCGGGATGTTGGACAAAGTATTCGTTGATGTCGATGGTTTTTCCATCTCCGTATCCTTCATAATAGGGGTTGTCCTTTTCCTGAGTATTCACGAACTGAAGATGCTGTTCGTGTTTTTCTCCGTCGTTGAACTTGCGGAAAAACAGTATGTCGCTCTGAACGTCGGCATTGGCGAAGGCGTTCATCGGCAGACGTACACCTCCGACAAATTCTGCCTGGCTTGCCAGGAGCTGACGTGTAGAAGTGTGGTGTTTGGCATCGAGGAACTGCGAGGTAGTGAGCACCGCCATCACACCGCCACTATTGAGGTTTTCCAACATTTTGGCAGGGTAATAGGAAGTGAGTTGTGAGGCAGCCGCCTTGAACTGTGGTTGTTGCATTCGTCCTTCCCTTACCCATTCGCTATCGGTTACCTTGATGGTAGAGAAGGGTTGGTTTGTGATGATGGCATCAGCCTTGTTGTGTTTTGAATAGTCTTCATAGCCTGTGTTGATAGTTCTAGCGTCGGGGTGCATCTGTGAAGCAATCATCGCAGTGAGTGTATCTATCTCCACCATGTGGAGTGAGGACTTACCCGCCAGGTTCTTTGGCATGTTGCTGAAGAAACGTCCGTTACCTGAAGAAGGATCGAGGATAGATCCGCCTTTGAATCCGAGCTGTTCGAGACAGTTCCACATTGGTCGGACAATATGCTGGTCGGTGTAGAAAGCCGTGAGCATAGAGTCTTGCAGGCTGCGTCTTATTCTTTTTGAAATGACGGGAGAAGTCAATCCGAACTTCTTGAGGTCTTCGGGGGTAAGCGAACCTGATGCTTTTTCTATATGGTCACAGGCTTCTTTTACGGCCTTGTAGCGTTGTCTGTCGGTTTCACCCATACGGTTGACAAAGAAGCTGTCGTCGGTGACGAAGTCTATCTTAGTATTGCCGAATCCGGTATATTTGGCGAGGGTGTCTTGTTCTTCCTGGGTTGCTTGCCTATTTTGTTCTAAAATGGAAGCGAGAACCTCCAAAGCCTTGATATTGGTGTCAAGAGCTTCAGCGGTTCCCGCTTTTGGTATGTCAACAGGGTGTTCAGTGGCGAACCAAGAATTTTGGTTCTTGATTACGTCTTCTTTCTTATTTAATACTGGCTGAACTCTTCCATTATCATTTCCATCACTTCCATTCTGGCTTGGTCGAGGCTGTTGTATTTGTTGTAGAGGTTGAACAGCATCGTTGAGTAATGCAGATCCTGGTCGAGCAGGTACTGTAGAGTCATTTCCGTTTTGGCTCTTGCCGGGTTGCACTCCATTGCTGTCTGCTTGATCATCAGACCCCATTCCGGAAGTGTCACCTCGTCGATTATCGTTTCCATCATTTCCCTGGCTTCTTCCTTGTCCTCTTCTGTCTTGTTGGGATCCACCAATGTGAAGTGTTCTTTCAGAAGCGTCTTGTCTGTCCTGCGAAGCACGTTCTTCATCGTTCTCTGAATTTCTTCCAGAGGTTCGTCTTGCATGTCCTCCATCAGCATCTGGCACATTTGATTGATCTGCTCGGGTGTCATGTACATTCTTATCACCGGACAAAGGAGTTCGATTTCGTCCTTCATCATTTTGACGTTCTGAGCTATTTTTTGGTTGTTTTCCTGTTCCATGGTTATATGCGTTAGAGATAGTTGTTGATACTGTGACCGGTTCCTTAATCTCTGGGAAGAGTTCAAGTTGAACGGGCTGTTTGCTTGAATTATCGTTTTCTTTTTGTGTGTTGTCATCCTTGGCAATTGCCTTGTTGGCCTCTGCCCTATCGTCGTCTGAAGAAGGTTTGTCGGAATCAGCACGGTCTTGTTGCGAGTGTTGTGATTGTGCTGGATTTGGGTTCTGCTTGTTGTCGGATTCCGCCTGCTTTATCTGCGTGTTGACGTCATTGTCATAACGCATGTTTACAACATTGTTGTTGTAAGTGTCGCTGACAGTCTTGTTTTTGTTGTCTTCTGCAAAGTTGACAAAATCGGTGATGGTGTTGAAGGAGAAGTCTTTTGTTTCAAGTCCGTTAAGGGAAGCGACCTTTTTTGTGTTCCACACACCATTCTGCCTGATGTCTTGAACCTGCGTGAGTTTTGGTGTGCGGAAGCTGTCGCTATTCTTGCTGAAATAAGCAAGAATAGGCGAGTTGCCGTCGGCTTCCGGGTTTTGACGGAACACATGGAACAAGTCGTCAGATGCCTTGTCCTTTCTTAAAATAAGGTCGGTGAAAGGGATTCGAGTGTTGTGAAGTTTTTCCTTAGCGGTAGCGAGAAGGAAGAATTCACGTGCGAAAGTCTTGGCTTTCTGTTCGTCCTTGAAGGCATAGTATTGTCCGCCATCAGAACCATCTTCCAACTTGTGCTTTTTCACATAAAGGCCGTCAAGTTGCTGGACCAACGGGATGAGTCTCTTTCTGAAAACATCATCGGAGACGCTGATGTTTTTTTTAGAGATGTTGAAAGTCCCGTCCCCGACGAAAAAAAGGTTTTCAAAAGTGGTGTCGAAATTGGTGTCTTGAATAGTCTGCATGAGTTAGTCCAGTTGATAATTAGTCACTTTGAATTCATCCATACTTACGATAACGCTGGAAGCGTCGATTTCCTTGTCGAAAAGTTCTGCCTGTCTTTTCATGACTTGCAGGTTGATTTCGATGTTTTCCTTTATGAAGGCTGTAAGTTCTTCGCTATTGTGGTTCTGAGCGTATTCCGAGCATTCAGTGATCATGCTTCTGATTGTTTGTGTGAACTTGTAGCAGTCGTTAAGTGTGATGCCCCAGTTCTCCAGGTGGCCGAGCAAATAGTGTGTGTAATATGGGTTGTCTTCCACGTCGCCGTTTTCAATGGCTGACTCAAATTCGTCTTTCATGTCAACCCTTTCGTCGGCAGGTTCTGAAGACAACTCGTAAACGTAGTTGATCTCGTCCATCGCCGTTTTGGAAGAGAAGAACTTTATGTAGGCGTCTTCTTGTGAAAGTTCCTTGATTTTGTTGTTGTATGCGTTCATCGTTTCAGTCAGTTTCTGATTGAGAGTTGTGAACTTGTCGATAGCTTGTTGAACTGTTGTAATCATGATTTTATCTTATTTTTCTTTTTGTTTTTGTTGATTCAGTATAAGAGTCGTTGTCTTCGGTAACAGACTTTTGCTTTGAGATTGATTCTGATGGTGCGTCGTCGTTTTTATTTTGTCCGGATTTGAGGGCAGCATCCTTATCATCCTTTACGGCGTCGGCCCTTTGTCCGTAATTGTTGTTCCGGACTTGTATTTCAAACCTTTTGTCTATATGGAATGCTGGCTTTTCTTTGAGTTTTTCCACTGCATTCTCCATAGGATTGAGTTTGATCCATCCGGTGAACTTCTGCCCTTTCCTGTCGGTGAGGTTGTCAACGTGAACCGCCTTTCCTTGTTTGAGGTGCTTAACCTGTTCCTCGTCGATCTGTTCTTTGATGGCCTTTCCGATTTTCATTTTCGCTGGATCAAGAAGGAAGAACTTGTTGACCTGTCGGTCGAGAATGAGCAACATATCTTTTGTGGTTCCGTTTTTTTGCTTGATTGGAATAAGATGGTTGAGTTGTCCATGCTCAATAAGGTTGGCCTTGTCTTCCTTTGAGAACTTATAATCTGTACGGCCTTTCAGTTCTTTGAGAGACGGTTTTTCCTGTCTTTCGTCAGCTATGAACTGTGGTCGGTTGGAAATGGGGTTGAGTTCGATTCTAAGACGGAATGTCTTTTCGTTGCCCTTGTCGTCTGTAGCCTTGAAAAGTCCTGTGGGCTTGTTGTTGACCAGATTGTCGAGGTCTTTTTCAGACAGGTCTTGCTTGGTCATTCCGTACCTTTCTTTAAGGTCGTCCCAAGGTATGAGGTCGAGTTTGCTTTGTGGCTTGTAAGTTGCTGCAACGTCATTGGCTTGAGATTGTTTTTGAGACTGTGCGTAAGTGTCATTATTGATATACTTGTCGAAGAAGTTACCTCCTAGTTTTTCGTTTACGCTACAGTTTTTGATGATGGCGGATAAAACCTTGTCTCTCTTATCATCTGTGCTGATATAGTTGTGAAGTTCGTTGGCATATTTGACGGGTTTACCCGTAGCCTGGCTTATTGCGTCGATCAACTCCTGCCTGTTGGGGTGCATAAGCATCATTGAAGAGGTCTTGCGCTGTTCTTCAGGGAGGTTGGCTTCTGCCTCGATCTGCTTGCCAAGATCTTTTGTCTCATCCATGTCCCTTTGCTTGACAGCTTCTTCGACTGACATGATACGGATTATGTCCTTACCGTCCTTGTCGTGAGCAAGAAATATGATTGCTGATTTGTTTTCCTCAGCACTCTCTTTTTCTCCTTCCTTTTTCCCTTCATTAGTCTTTTCGTCTGTGGTGGTCTTGCCATCAATATTGTCGAGCTTGAATTTGTTTTCTTCCGTTTGAATTTGGTTCTTGATGGAAGTTTCAGCATTGGTTGATGCCTTGCTAACCTGCGATTGGTAATGTGCAGAGTGAAGGAAAACCTCAAACAGGTCAAGTACCGGATTTGACTGTTTTTGCTGCTCCGAATTGAGATTTTGGACGGCTTTGTCTTTGGCTTCGTCTATTCTTTCCACATTGATTTTAAAACGAATAGTATCAAGAAGCTGTTTCTGTTTGTTCAGTTCGTCGATTGTGGCGTCAATTTTATTCTGTTCTGGTTTGATGGAGTCATTGTCGGCGATAAGCTGTGACTTTATTTCCTTCTTGTTTTCGTATTGTGAGACAAGGAGGTCGTAATCCTTGACAAGGGGGTTTTTATGATCGTTCATATCAATCCCCTTCTGTTTGAGTGCCGCTTCCTTCTTTTCTATTTTATCCCGAAGCTCTGGAAGTTCGTCGTCGAGGTCGTTAAGATCGTTGTCATTGTCCTTTTTGGAATCCTCCAATTGGGTTTTCTTTTGGTTCAACTTTTCGATTTCCCTGTCGATTTCATCAATCTTTTGCAGAATGAAAACATTCTTTTCGCCAGGAGGGAGTAAATTCAATTTGTCTTTGTCGGATTGTTGAATACCTATCTTTTTCTCTTCCAAAGGAGAAACTTCGTCAATATTTTGATATGTATCAGACATGGTTAATTTATTTTTTTACAAATTTACGAGTTAGAAAATAGAATGTTAAGAGTACAGTAGGCGATGACCTACAGAAATGAAACTAAGTTTCAATGGCACATACGATTTCAGAAAATTGCGTGAGGTTTTTGGACCTTTTATTGATTATCTTATCCTTTATCACCTTTTCCCAATTGGGTATGTCATCGAACATATCCTGCATATCGACACCAAGTGTTTGAAGTTTGCAGATCATTTTTATGTATGTGATTCCGACTACCTGTTTCCCTGACTCTACCTTCTTATATTGGTCGTAGTTCATGTGAAAGAAGTTGTTACACATGTTTTTTTTTGTGAGTGCCCTGCAATATGGGTTGACTCCCAGAACGGAACCGAGGACTTCTCTGATATATGCGAGCCGCTGTCCGAAACGGACTGCATCAGGGTCCTTTTCATGCTGCGAATAAACCTTACTCATTTGCCTGTTGTTTTAACCTTAGTTCGTTTGCTTCTTTGTGAAGACCGATAGCATCCAACTCGTCGGCTTCGAATTTTTCTTTCTTCAAGACTTGCAGGCGTCGTTTCCACAAAGAGTTGTTCTCGTGATAAAGAACGCCAAGCATGTCATTGATGAGCATCTTTATGTCCTGACAAATCTTGTCGCTGTTTTTATTGAGGACTTCGTTCATCTTATCGTCACGGATCTTTGCGAGTTCGGCTTTAATTTCCACATACGGATTTAAGACGGAACGTAGAGATTCGATATATTTTCTTATTGTGAGTTCTACCGTATCGGAAAGGTCTCCATTGAGACTGCCTTTCTGGAACTGAATGACCTTGTTGTTGAATTCCGCAATCTTAGCCTTGATGGTGATACATCCAAACGGTATATTTGCGTTGGTTTCAAGCTCTATCCAATCATAGGCCTCCTTGATAAATGTCTTGATGGAGTTGATGGCAGTGTTGCAAAACTCTTCCGTAGCCTTTTCTTTATTTAGACGGGATTCGAATGATAATAGCTTGCCAGCGGCAGCCTTCAAGTCTCCCTCGTGAATCATGACCGCTTTCAGAATCTCCTTTGCGAAACGGTATAATGTGTCGGCTACCATATAATCATATTTTCCTTCCTGGTTTTTATATTCGGAAGTGAAAAGCAGTGAAATAACCTTTTTTATATTGATGTCTTTTCCCTGGTCCAACAGTTGCTTGAAATCATCAATAGTAGCAAGGTTATTCTTAACCAGGATGTCATTCGTCAAGAAGGTCCTCGAATCCTCGCAATAGTCAATCATCTTCTTGCAGAGTTTGCAGGCGACTGAAGGAGTGTCAAAATTCCAGAAAGTAGGCAAAGGGCGGTAATGCTTTTCCTCACGCTTAACTAATGGAATGTCTATCTGAATCTGTGCGTTGAAACGCTTTTCGACGATGTTCTCGCCAACGTTGTCGGTCACTTTTCCAACGAAGTTACCCTGTGACAATGTTGCGATTTTGGAAGCTGGTATCAGCGTGTCGTTTTGTTCTGAGATTGAGTAAGACTCTCCGTTGTCGGAATAAGAAACGGATTTGCGTTTCTGCTTGTTTTTTCCGAATTCAGCTTCCAGCGCCTTGGCCGTCTCACCGGTCACCATGCCGGAAAACAAATTACCAACCGTGTTGATGATGGCGTTTGCTTCTTTATCTCCGTAATCTCGTTTCAATTGGGAAAAGTCTTGATAACCAAGCACAGTGGCTATGTAATTACTTCGAGCGGTGGCAATCAGGTTGTCGAGCCCTCTAAAGTACATCGTTGGCAACTCGTCAATAATAAGTGTGATTGGGTGCTGGTGTTTCTTGTTTATAATCTTAACAATACGACCATTGTAAAGTCCTAAAGCTGTTGCGTAAATGTCTTTTTTTTCAGGGTTGTTTCCAACACATAAGACTTTCGGATCCTCTGGGTTGTTAAGGTCGAGCGTGAAGTCATCGCCCGACATCACCCAATATAGTTGTGGTGAACTGATACGTGAGAGAGGGATACGCACGGAAGCGATCTGACCTTGTAACTGGTCTTGCGCTCCACCCTCCCATGCTTCGAAAAACGCCGCCATATAGTTATTCAGTTCTGGGTAGGCGGACATAAGAGGTATAACGTCAGTATATGACTCGTTGACGAGTTGGACTACATGAGGAAGAGTGCAATACTTTCCACCTTTGACTTTTTTGAGATACCAAATACATGATGTCAAATAGTTTATAGGAGACTCAACAAAGAAATCACCCTGCTTTTGAGCCCACGACTTGTTAAGATTAAGCATGATCGTGTAAGCACTGTCGTAAGCATCTGTTATTTCTTTAAGGAAATCGTGACGAATTGGATTGCATCGCATTGATTTTCTAGGATCATCAAAATTGATGACGCAAAATTTCGGTTCTATGCCATATCGTCGTCGGAAACTGTCTTTGTACTGCAACATATTGTTGTAAACAATAAGTGACAGATCCGGGAATTTGAAGTCATAACAATACATACAAAAATTTTTCTTCATATGTTGTCTAATGAACTCATTGATGATTGCGAATGACTTACCAGAACCTGGTGTTCCGATAACCTGGACAGCTCGGAACGGATTGATACAGTTTATCCAACCGTCGTAAGTTTTTCCATGATATTTGAATTTAGTACGCCAGTTGACAGAGTACTCGTTTTCCTGAATCTCCATTTCCTGTTTGAAAGACTCCTGCACATTATTATTGGCATCATCATCCTCATCTTCATAATCCTTAACCATAGAGTGAATCAGATTGGCACCTAGAATAAAGTAAGCGAAGCCGAAAGCAGAGAACACTACATACAAGAGATAACCAAGGGTGTAGAATACGGATGTCTCACTGAATAATATTAAAGGTAGAACCGAGAAAATTACGAGGAATAGTCCAAGACATAAAGCCACTTGGCCCTCAACACGCTCCCTTTTCTTCTCTAGGCAAGGCAGACCATTCTTGTTTGTAGTCTGCTCATACTCGAATTTTGGGTGAATATCGTACTTAACCATAATAGGCAAAATCACTCTCATCAGTTTAGGAGGAGAGTATTTCAATGTCTTGGTCTTTCTATTGCCCCAAACGAAAAGACCTATTAGAGTCAAGGCTATAAGAAGCGTAACATAAGGAGAAGCGAAAAGAAAGAGTTTCTTCTCCAGAAAATCACGCACAATCACCGACGTGTCGGATGGTTGAACCAACCCCAACTTACCCATAGCAGGGTATGCGTAATAAATAAGGTTGGCGAGGTAAAAGAAGGAACCGATGAACATCAACATGTTGTTGTTCTTGGAAATACCCTCTTCGTAATGAATGCTGTCTGCCATAATAAAGTGAATAAAGGATTAAACCAAATCCAACTGTTGGAATTGGCACACAAAAGTAGATACCGAAAAAAGAACAGACTTGTATGCTGTAGGTCATCGCCTACAGAAATGAAAAAATGTGTTAGAGTTTTTCCAAAATTTCCAGAACCTGACTACTCCCACACCCAAAGGCAGTGGGGTTCTTGGGACAAGCATAGCCTATTGACTTACTTTACGTCTCCATAGGGATAGTCCTTCCCTATCTATATTTTTACTTGCGTTTAGGTCTCTATCGTGCTTTACCCCGCACTGCGGACACACCCAAGACCTAACTGATAAATCCTTTACTTTTAGATTCTTATACCCACAATACCCACAAGTTTGGCTACTTGCGAAGAACCTATCAACCTCTTGGTATGCTTGACACTTGTATTTCAGCATAGACAAGAAACTGCTCCAAGCAACATCGCTCACCGCTTGTGCTAATCTATGGTTCTTAACCATATTCTTAACAGCCAAGTCCTCAACACTCACAAGATAATAGTTTTCAGAAAGGTACTTGCTGACCTTGTGGTTGTAGTCTTGACGTTGGTTCGCTATGTGGAAGTGAAGTTTCGCAATCTTCCTTTGGACTTTCTTCCAATTACTTGATTGTTCTTCTGTTTTTACTCCTTTCTTATACTTCCTTGATGCAGACCTTTGCAGAACTCTCAACTTCTTCAAGTTTGATTTGAGGTGCTTTTGGTTTTCAAACACCTTTCCATCACTCAAAGTGGCGAAAGTCTTTATGCCTACATCAATTCCGCAGTGGGTATCCTTGTTTGGTATTCTTTTGTTTGTTAACGAGTTATCTTCGTACACTACACTCAAAAAGCATCTATCCAATGATGGTTTGTACTCGACAGAATAGTGATATACCTTCGCATCTTTAGGAATCCGCTTGTTGTGTCCTCTATACACCTTTACCTTGCCGATTTTTGCAATCTTGCAAGTCCAATCCTCATAGTTGAGTTGTGGATTTTCAGTGATGTGGATTGACTCGACACACCTTCCCTTCCGTTTGAACTTTGGAAAACTCCTACCTAACTTCTTGAACGAGAACAAGTTCTCGCAAAGGTTCTTACAAGCGACTTGCAGACACCACTTGGAAGGTTCTCTCAACCAATCGTGTTGTTGTTTGAGAGGTGTAAGATATTTTTTACTCAAAGTGGGATATGGAATCCACTTCTTGTTTTCTTCGTAGTGTTTTTGCTGAATATCAAGCATATAGTTATGAACGAATCGAACGCATCCAACCGCACAACGAAGTTTGTGCGTCTGCGTTGCGTTCATCTTTAGTTCATATTTGATTGCTTTGATACTCATATATAATGTACTAAAAATATGTGGATTATTAACCTATATTAGGTTGTATTAGAGTTAGCCGACCACTTTTCCCACGGCTAAAGACCGTGGGCATGCGTAGTCTATTGTTTCGTCAGCACCACAGATTTTACCTTTGAAATTATTTCATTTTCCATATTCAATCGACAATAATTAGTTTGATTACGCTACAAAATTAGGCATAAATATCTACATATCAAAATTTTAGGTTTACAAAAAGCAAAATCGGTTTAATTTTTTATTTGAAAAATTTAGGAACACCAGCGGTAGCATGGTCGCAAAAAAAGACTTGAAAAGATAATCAAGTCTTCTTTGTTTTAACCACATCAGTCTTCTATATATGTGTATTCATGTATATAGATATATTTGTCTTTGCCTTCATTTTTTTCATTAAACTTCTCGCACCACTCTTCCACTTGTTCACGAGTACCGACTTCTTCCTTTCCGATATAGGCACAAGCTGCTTTGAGCATTTCCTTTTCCGTTTCATATTCGTCGCAACAGCATTCATCGGTGTCCAAAAGGTACATATACGGATAATCAGGGTCATTGGTAATATAGACGTCCAAACCACATTCTTCGGTCACATAGTAGATTTTCAAGTCTTCAAACTTGCTTTCCAAGAACTCTCGCCATTCGTTGCACTCGCTCCAAGCAGTTTCGCAGTGGAGTTTGATGCAATCATCATCTTCAACATCATAATCGTTTATCCAACCTCTTGCATACACGTTACACTCTCCGTTGTTCAAATCTTCAACAACTCTACCTAACCAATTGTGGTTATTATCATTTTTGTCATTGAAGTGACCTTCGATAAGGTTGAAAACCTTGCGTGCATCTTTACCCGTCAAGGTGTAAGTGGTAGTCGCCCAATTTGGCATAATCAATTAAATATTAAATGTTTAACAATAATTTTTCTTTATACAAAGATACCACCATTAGCAGAGATAAAGAACTAAAACACAATATCTTAACAACCTTCCACCGCAACCCCTCCCCTCGCTCTAAGGACAAAAAAAAGACTGTCATTTGACAGTCTTTGAATCTTCAATCTTTGGAAGGAACTATTAGTTTCTTCAAAGCTTCTGGAATTTTGAAATAATCGTTTAGAAATTTGGTCAGTTCTAAAGATGGGAGCTCGTTATCTTCAGCCAGGACCATTCGCAACAACCGGTTGTCAGCTGTATCTGATTCAGAATAGACTGCGCCGTCGTCACAGTCGGTCAATTTGTAATGAAAGACATTTTTCCCCTTTGACCAATTAAAATAGAATTCGGTTAGCATTCCTTCGTGATTGAAGGTCCATGTGATCTCTCCATCTTGTGAAGGCAGTATCTCCTTCTCAACTAATGGAGCATCACGCAATGTGACAAGACTACGGCTGTAGTCTTGAACCATTTCCTGGACGATTTCTTCCTCTCTTGTTTCTGAATAGAAGGGGATAATGAGTATAGGGTTCTCATGTCGAAGCAGACGACCGAGCTTCTGCTTGATAAGAGTTTCAGAAGAGTTGAGGGCAGCATAGACTCCATATTGGCAATCAACAAGATTGACACCCTCGTTGAGCATATTGCAAGATGATATATGGTTGATACGCCCTTCATTGAAGTCGTCAAGAGTTTGCTGGGCTTCACCCTTACGTTTGGAGTTTATGGAATTCTGACATATACGTTCTGACTGTTCAATATTAGAACAGAACACCACTACCCTTTTGTCATAGAGTTTTTCCACCATAAACTTAACCGTCCGTTCTTTCAGATATGACAGATATGTCAAACGTTGACCACATAGGTGCAACCAATAGTTTTGTGAAGAGAGCTTTCTTTTCGGATCATCTTGCCCTTCATATAATTTTCTTGCGAAAGCAATATTGTTGTTCAAATTTTCAAGATACTGCGCTTCGGTACACCTTATATTATACCGGATGTTCTTTTTACCAAAATATTTGAAGCGGTCCTTCCACTCAACGATGACTGGTTCTGCATTGATGTCAGTGTTCATTTCAATTAGTTGGTCAACCGTTGTCTTATCGAGTTTCATACGCATAAGGTAAACACGTGGGTCGGGCAACAATTCGCTATGAATTGCCGCACGAACAGAAATCTGCTTCAAGAAATACTCTGGTCGACGATGTACAAGGCGTTCGATATAACCAAAGCGTTCGGTCATAGTGGCACTTAGCCAGACGGTGTATTGCCATTTCATTTTCCTGGCTACCATAAAAGCAGCTTCCGAAAGATGGTGACATTCGTCAAAAATGACAGCAGCCCATTTAGTTGCCTTATGTTTCTCCAAACTTAAATAGGTAGTGAAAGTTACCTTATCCAAAAGGTCGGCGCTACCCCACTTGACAAATTCAGCCTTCCAGTTGTCTATAAGGACAAGTTTAGGGATTACAATAAGAACTTTATCAACAACGAGTTTCATTTTCAGGATCTCGATAGCGATTCTACACTTTCCAAAACCCGTTGGAAGTTGCAGAACATAGTCGACAGCCTTACTGTTGGATATATCTGACAATAAGGTTTCACGCTGGTCTTCATCGGAGGGTTCAGCCTCTGAATGACGGACAGCTTTGTCTTCGTCCGTGTATTCAAATATATTTTCCATTATCTCACTCATAATAATCGGTTTTATAATACAAAATTAATGTATTTACTGCGAAGAAGGGAAAAAGAAGTATATTTGTATAATTATAATACAAGAACATGACAAAACAGGCATTAATTGTCTGATTGAGTAATCATCGAAACAAATTCACACGATTCATAATATAGTTTGATGGACAGATTGGCGGTAGCTGGTCTGTCCATTTTGTTAGGAACACCGGCGATAGCCGGTCACGCACCGATAGACAGTCCACTTTACAGCGGCCTGCCTATCTTATTTATGGAAGATATTTATAACTTGAAATATTATGGAAATTAGGAATTTAGAAAATCTCACATTCATCTACGGACTTCTCCTCCCAATACTCGTCACGTTCAATCATTACGGGTAGTGTAGTCTGCTTGCCGTTGATGATTACCGGCATATTGAAAGTGCCTTTAAGGTCGGAAAGCATAAAGTATCCGTATTCGGGTCCGAAATCGTTGTGAAAATCAGTGATACCAAAGAAACGGAAGTCTTCGCCTTCCTTGTTACCTTCAAGCACGTACCAATCCATATTGGCGAGAAAGTAGTGTGCAATCACTTTCGCTTGTTTGCCCTTGCCTTCCTGCGAATAGAGTTTGAACTCTTTGAGTTTGTTCTCCAACTCACTTGTCATCAGTTGCTGTTCCATAGTGTGCATTATTTTGTTATATATTCATAAACTTTGTTTGGGTTGTGCCCTTCACGTTTCATCACGTTGGAGATAAACTCGTTTGGCATATTGGCGTGCAGTGGGTTAACGTTAAGTGTGAACACACCATCTTCCAACATATATGTACCACTACCCAAAAACTGCAAGCAAGTTTCAATATATGAAACATAATGCTTGTCTAAAACCTTGATTTGTACTTTCATAATGAATTGTGTTTGTTATTTTTCTTTATACAAAGATACCATCATTAGCAGAGATAAAGAACTAAAACACAACATCTTAACAACCTTCCACCGCAACCCTTCCCCTCGCTCTAAGGACAAAAAAAAGACTGTCACCTGACAGTCTTTAAATCTTCATCTTTAGAAGGATGCTCATTGACGCTTACTGTTGATGTCGCGATTTATATTTTGACTTTGAGTATTATCGTCCTGGTGCAGGTAATGAGTCAGACCGGTTCCATTGTTGATTGCGTCGAGCATAGCTCGGTAAGCAGCAGGTGAAACCTTATCATTACTGTTGCTTGTATTTATGACAAAAGAATCTTTGTGATTTGTCGGAGGTGGAAGTATTATAGTCTTTTCACCCTTGTAGTCGAACACAAGATTTGCAACACGTTCATAGTCTGGGCGGAGACCATTCCCGGCGGCTTGCTTCATAGCAACTGCTAGTTCCTTGTTTAATAAAGCAATCTTGTCTATCGTCTTTTCCAATAGTTCTGGATCGTCGTAATCAGCAGCTCTTGTTATGCTCTTCAATGTTTCCATCTTCGGTGAATTCATTCTTCCGTTGAGGACTAGACGGTTGATGTTTGGACAGACTTCAATAAAGTCGCTATTGCGCAAGCGGTCTTGCATTGACTTAGGCAATGCGATGAAAGAACTGTCTTTCGCATTGTGCATACCTACCTTATATATAATGTTAAGTCCGTCTTCGACAGGCTTGATAACAAGTCCACGAGTTATTAAAGCCTTTACAGTTGCGTCAATTGATGCCGTCTTGTTTCTATCAAGTATGTCGATAACACGAGCAGAAAGACCAAGTTTCTGTACTTTTTCCTTTTCTTCTATGTTCAAATAAGCTGATGCTGTCGAGAAACGGCTGTCAACCTTATCTTGGTTGAAGGTTCCATTGACGTATGTTGCCACGAAGTCACGTTCCTTTTTATTAAAGAGTCGAGCCGATGGATCCGCTGGTGAGATTACACTCTGGATGAAGAGTTTGTCGGAGAGTGAAAGTCTCGGCTCTTTCTTCAACAATTCCTTCCAAGATATTTTGTATTCTCGTTTATCGTCACGAGATAAAACCAGTTCCCCGTCAGCAAGTTCCGCATGTATGCCCATACGCATCAGGAATTCCGAACGCTTGCCTGGGTTGTCGATATTGCGAGCGAAGAGAGATGCTGTGACGATACGGTTGATGGCAGCGTTCTTTTCGTTTTCAACTACTTGTGGCAGGCGGTTTTCAAGTCCTTGCTTATAGATATTGTAAATGCGTTCTGCTTTGATTTCGTTTAAGCCATTTCCTTTAAGTACGCTAATAAAAGAATCCTTATGGTTGTCGATATTGGCAACCATGTCAGACTGATATTTGTAGTTCTCGCGCAAGATTGTGCGAGAAAGTTTGTTCAGAGGTTTGAAGGCTTCAGCATATTCTTCCTTCGAAATATAAAGTTTTGATGATAGTTTGTTTTGTTCGTTTTTATCCAGCAAGAGTGACAATTCGGAAAAGTCTCCTTTGATTTTACTTCCATCATGGTTGACGAAAGCGTTAACGAATTGTCTTTCCTCTTTATTTAAGCGTGTCAGGTTTTCTCCTGGTTCTGGTATGTTGAATGGATCAAAAGGTATATTATGTGTAGAAACAGGTTCTACAGAGTTTGAAGTGAGATTGCAAATATCCTTGAATGATAGTTGAACGCTTTCCTTGTTTGCTGAAGAGAAAACAAGGTCGTCGTAACGACGAGAAACATAAACGCCTGCACGCTGTAGGAAATCTGCCTTTTCCTGCGTGCCTTGAATGTGCATAGCGAATTGAACGGCAGCCGTAATTTGTTTTTGTGCATATGATGTTTCCTTGAAATCCACTTCTGGAAGATCCTTTTCCTTAAGCTTGCTGAAAGTGTTGAAAACCGAATCTGCCTGTTGAGTAGAGAAAAGGAGTTTTTCTTTCAGTATGTCGCAATACTGGTCTTTGCGGTTCGCTATACTTCTGATAGCATCGCTTTCAAGTTTGTATGATTCCTTACGGATGGTATTAAAGTTGCTGTTAAGCAACCTTATTGCTGCCTTAAACTGTTCGTTAGGAACAAACGCTGATTTTCTGTTTTCAAAATCAGCTGCCTTTATGTCGTCATCTATCTTTTTATTATGAAGTTCGATTGCCTTGTTAAGGTTGTTGTAAGAATACGCTTTCCCAAGATTATTGCCGTTGAAGGTAGTTCCATTGATGTTGTCAATGAAACTGACACCCTTGATTTTGGTAGGATCATCGAGACTTTTTACTAGATTTAAAGTTATTCCACGGTCTTTCAAGTGAGTTGAAAGGGTCTCAAAATCCAATTTCACTGGTGCTTTAAGCACGGCGTCGACTGTTGAAGTGATGTACTGTCGGCTGAAATCGGCGTTCTCCAGCAGTGACTTCTTGTCGTTTGCTAAGGCAAAACGCTTCTCCAAACCGTTCAAACCGTAGGCTTTTCCGAAGGAACTACCCTTCATAAGATGCGAACAGATGCCGCCATTCTCGTCCAAAACGGCATATTGGCAACCGCTAAAACGTTTGCCATTGGTGGTTTCACCCTCATTTTTCTTGCAGACGATGTTGAACTGGGAGAGGATTTTGTTGTATTCTTTTAGGTCTTTTGGCTGGTAATTCTCGTTTACATACTTCAAAGCGTTGCTAACATGGTGGAACAAATTGGTCTGATGGGCCTTCAAAGTGAGGTCGTTTTTAACGGGAGCAGCCAATGCAGGGTGCTGTTTTACGGCTTCGTTGTAGTCTGAAATCGCCTTTTTTGTCCGATTCATAAAATCATAACGATGTTCAGCTAGGTTGATTCGCTGTGAATCGTTAAGATCTTTTCCCTTTAATTCGCCTTTAGTAGATAGTCCAAAAGCTTGATTTATCTCATTACGTACACGTTCTGAACGCTCGTGTTCTTTGTAATTATTGATGCGATTACCGTCTTCATCAACTCTTATTGACACGATATGGATGTGTTCACGATCTATATCGTTGTGTCGGAAAACCAAATAAGGTTGGTTTCCATATCCCATACCCTGCATGTATTGTGCAGCCAGTTTACTGTAAAACTCGTCTTTTGTTGCGCAATTGTTCTTTTCTAGCAGGCTTTCCATGTTGGAAAGGTCCTCCAAATTCGGGTTGAGGTTGCATGAGAAGACTCCTTTTTCGACACGTGAATTGCGTTGCAGTTGTGCGATCATAATTTGGGTTGCCGTAGCAACTTCCAAATTCGTGCCGTTTTCTATGCCGAAATTTGGGCTCGCAATAAGTTCGCCACCACCCAATTCCACCTTGTTGGTGTTGTATTGGATGGCTCCTGAGAGGAAACTTCCGGCGTTACTGATGCGAGCAATCATTTTTTTATATTAAATATTCTGTTATCGTCTTTCTTACAATGTTTACTTTTTTTTCTAAAATGTAAACATTATTATATTTTGTTTACATTATTACAAAATTATTTTTTTACGAATTTTGCCATTAAGTTTAATATCTGATTTGATTTATTCTCAACCATTTGAAGATAATTATTCATTTCTTCAAGTTTGTTTGCGATTTCACTTTCGGTTGTTGCATACCCTACAGTGTTTACGATATGTGCAACTTGATTTATATTTGATCCTATGTGTGCAAAATCGCTTTTATACTTGGCAAGTTCTTTTAGTAATTCAAAACGGTTGTTGACCAAAGCTTGTGCTGTTTCAATATTGCTGATTGCTGTCATGAAAAAATCTTTCCTGGTTATTGATCTCTTATTTTTGAGATTTTTCTTGAAAATTTCAAAATAGTCCAGAAAAGCCTTGTTTTCACTTTCTGTCAAGTCAAACACGATTCTTTTTTTTACTTTTTCGGATTCCTCCTTAATAGGTCTGCCACGTTTTCCAGAAGAAGTTGCCATTATGAATTTGTTTAAAATTTATGCTTCCTTAGAAGTGTTTTGAGGTCGCCGCCCAAAGGCGACCAACCCCAATTTTCCTCAGGAAATTGGGCAAGATGTCGAGCCGGTTTTAGCCGGAGAGGGATTTTTTTCTGTACGAAAAAAAACATCTTGCTTTTCTATTATGAAACGAAATTAGCACTTTTTTTTTGTTTGTGCAATAGTTTGGTTTTTGTCTTGGTTTTTGTCTTGGTTTTTGTCTTGGTTTTTGTCTTGGTTTTTGTCTTGGTTT
>JAKSHZ010000109.1 GCA_024399115.1 Bacilli bacterium | reverse complement strand
TCCATGCACCTGAAGGGCTACCGCATCGAACGCACCGAGGACATTATTCCCACGTTACGCGAAGCCTTCGAACAGGATGTACCCTCCATCATCGAATGTCCCGTGGATTACAGCGCCAACATGGAACTGTCTGAATACCTGAAGAACCTGAAAGTTTAACACAAAGGAAAGATAAAATGCACTACTCCCACAAACTTCTGTCCGGAATTACCGAATCCGCAGGGGTCCCTGTAGATTCCTCCTCCATCACCTTGACTCCCAACGTGGTTACTGGTCATGCCGTAGTCTACCGCCATACCGGTCTGAAATCCCGCCCCGTGACTGACGAGTCCATGGGCAAGAATCAGTGGTAACGGTTATTGATTTTCTTCGTATAAACTCCTACAGTCGAACAAAAGGGCCTCCGGCGAATGCCGGGGGCTTTTGTTCACTCCGTCCTGTTGAATGCAAAAGGGCCTCCGGCGAATGCCGGGGGCTTTTTCTTTGAAAGGTTTTGCAAAAAAAGAAACACCCGCATTTCTGCGAGTGTTCCAAATGTTCCAGTTGTCGTTGGAAGAACTCGTCGACTAGCGAGAGTAATTATCCATTGTTTGCGTTTTTGGTTCAAATTTGCCGTTTTTGGTTCAAATTTGCCGTTTTTGTCTAAATTTAAAACAACTTTAAACAACTTTTGAAAGTCTAAAAAAAGACTAAAAAGGGCAAAAATAGGATAAAAAGATAAAAACAGCGACTAAAAAGCGACTAAAATTTATTTTAAAATATTGATTGTTTTGTCTAAATCGTTTGGAATAACATGGCTATAAACTGCGAGTGTTATTTGTGGGTTTTCGTGTCTCATAAGTTTTGAAACAGAAACAATATTTGCCCCAGCCCTTAATAGATTACTAGCGAAAGAGTGTCTAAATGTGTGTAGTGTGGTTTCTTTTTCTATGCCTAAAATCTTTGTAATTTTGTGCAAGTGTCTGTTTATTGTGTTGTTTGGAAATTTGACCCTATCAAAAATAAAACCGCTTTTTTTATCGCTTGAAAATTTTTCAAGTTCTGCTTTCATTCTGTCGGATAGTGGAATTTTTGCGAACTTTTGACCTTTGCCGATTACCTTTATTCCGTCTGTAATATCTTCATATTTTAGATTTTTTGCTTCGCTGAATCGTAAGCCTTCAAAAGCCATAAAAGAGAATAAAAGCCTAATTTCTTTTGTTTCTGCTTTGTCTAAAATCGTTTCTATTTCTTCGGGTGTAAAAAATGTTTTTTCTATTCGTGGGGCTTTGGGTGGTTTTATTCCGTCCATTGGATTTTTTATGTTGAGATCATAATTTTTAATTATCCAATTAAAACAAATTACCCAGATACTACGTCTTTGTTTTTTGGTGCTAGGTTTAAAATTTTCGGTGGCTTTTTGAAATTCTTGTAATAGTTCTAGTTTATCTATGTTATCAAGATGAATTTCTTTTGTTTGGGCATATTGCAAAAGGCTTTTTGCTTGGTTGGTGTAATCAAGTATTGTTCGCCTGCTTTGGGCGGTGTTTATCGTGTAATCAATAAATTTTTTTACTCCCTCTTCTAGTGTGGGAACAGACCTTTTTTCTGTTGGGTGCAGTTCTTGATGTTGGACTTTGTCCATAATTTCAAGAGCCAACTTTTTATTTTTTGTGTGGGTGCTTATGAATTTTGTTTTGTGGGTGTCGGTGTCTGTTATGCGGATAGAATAGAATAAATTTCCCGTTGATTTATTCTTTTGTACAAGTGAATATCTAAACATTTTATTTACCTACTTTTGTAGTAAATATAGAATTTATGTAGGTACTAGCAAAAAAAACTTTTTTTTTGTTGTGCTTGATGTTGTGCTTGATGTTGTGCTTGATGTTGTGCTTGATGTTGTGCTTGATGTTGTG
>JAKSHZ010000108.1 GCA_024399115.1 Bacilli bacterium | reverse complement strand
TGAAACAATTCTTAGATTGCGATGTGTGCAAAAACAATAATGACGAATGTTTAAATAATGGACTTTGCAAAGAATGTTCCGTTGGAAAGTCTACAAGAAAACACTGGGAATGGCGAGGTGTGCAGGAATGAGTGAAGTTATAGTACATCAGCCGACAAAAAGTGAATTTAAACGTATGGCAATGCAATTGGGGTATGAGCCTATTCGTCATGGGCATTGGGACGAAGGACATGAAATGATGACTTGCACTAATTGTTGTGAGCAATTTGATTTGTATTTCAAGAATGATTTTAACTATTGTCCCAACTGCGGAGCAAAGATGGATGAAAAGGAGATTTGAAAAATGAAAGATATTAACGGAAATACGCTCTTTAATTTAATTGCGGGACATAGTGATTATCACGGCAATGATATTCTTAGAGCAATACTTATAATGCAAGAAGGTAGAGAACTTGATAATATTCCCCCGATTGATGCCGAGACGGTTAGACACGGGCATTGGGAACTCAGATATGAGTACATCGAAAACGACGATGGATGGCAACACAATAGATGTTCACACTGTAAGCGCGACGCTGCTTTTTATCCGACCTTTGCAGAAGATTGGGATGAAGATATAGATGGAGAATGGGTGTCTCTTGGAATATTCCAAAATGGTATCGAAGAGTTTTTGACTGACTACTGCCCCAACTGCGGAGCAAAAATGGATGAGGTGACGAAATGACAAATAAAGAAGCAATAAAAGCGTTTAAAGGTAATTGTTTTGGTTGTTGCGTTAAAGGCAAACATTGCGAAAATTGCAAGACGCATATGGCAATCGAAGCACTTGAAAAGCAGATACTGAAGAAGCCCAAACGGGTTGACCATTGGGCTTTGTGCCCAACTTGCTATAGCAAATACGGATTTAGCTACGACACCTTGGTCGGTATGCGAGGATTGAAAACTGGCGAATGTCATTGCTTGAATTGCGGTCAAGCTATTCTGTGGGAGGAATAGGAGGGGGGGGAATACGATGAATTTTATAAATGAATGTCGCTCATATTTTATACAAAATGATTTAGAAGAAACAATAAGAAAGAAGGCAAGTGAGAATAATCACAAAGCAAAAGAATCATACAGAATTGTATTAAGAAACGGTTATCCGACAATATGTATAGGACACGACAGATATTATGTCCACAGATTGCTTGGAGAATTATATTTTGGAAATTGTGAATTAATACATCACAAAGACCATAACAAACTAAATAACCTCAAGTCGAATTTAGAGCCAATGACTAATTCTCAACATGCAATTCATCATCATAAAGGGAATGATTTTAGAAGTGAAGAGGGAATGATGAGAAGTGTTATGGCAATGGCAAACAAAAGAAAAAGAAACGATATAGATTCTGAGCAAGTCAAGGAAGCACGAAATAGTGGCAAGACATATAAAGAATTATGCGAAATGTTTAATTGTGGGCATAGCGTAATTGCGAAGATATTAAAGCAATAGATTGGAGCGATGACGAATGATTGAATTAAAACCTTGCCCTATATGTTATTCAGAAGCAAAAGTAAGATATAAGATGCCGTTCAGTTGGGTTGAATGTAAAAATAAATATTGTGGTTTTCACACGCAACTTTATGGTGATTGGTATGAGCAAGGAGATGGCAAAATCGAATCCATCGAAGCGTGGAACAGGAGAGCGAGTGAATGAATGTATGTGGTATTTGTAAAAGTAGGTTCTCATGGGAATGTTCTGACGGATATGAGGCTTATTCTGAGAAGGGATGCCAGTATTTTACATTAGATTGGGAGTCTCTCACTTTTGATGAGAAGGCCGCCGCCATAAATGCAATTAGAACATTAAAAGATGGAGATTGTTATAGCAGCCAGTGTTATTATGATGATTAGA
>JAKSHZ010000107.1 GCA_024399115.1 Bacilli bacterium | reverse complement strand
CCCGAGTTTTACACTAAAAATGAGCAAACCACGCATATACGTGATTTGCTCATTTTTATTTTGTTATTGCAAATTTGATACTTTTCAAGTATTTGTTTAAATTTTCCTGTTTGATATTTGCATGAATAAACTGTCCTCCAAAAACATTCTGAAGTTTAATAAGATCCTCAATAGTTTCGTAATTATCAGAAATCAATAACGAACTGTACTCGTTACCTTTTTCATCTTTTTTTACGATATATTCATTGTTACATGATGACATGTTTAATCTAATTATACCCTTGGCAATTTCTTCACATCCAAATGAAGCGAGCGCACGCTGTATTCGTTCAGCTGATATCTGATTATCTCCTAATTTTAGACCTATAAGTCGTATTATCAGCAGAGCAACAAAGCAAATCATAAAATGAGCCTTTATATGTTCGTCTGTATGTACGAACATAGGTCTTGCATTCAAATCACTTTTGCATATTCTGAAACTTTCCTCGATTTTAGATAATTCTCCGTATACCTCATGAATTTTTGATCTGTCATAATCAAGTTCAGATGTTACGATACAGAAAAATCCGTCAAATCTTGCATCATTTTCAGCTTTTTCAGTATCAACAGCTTTAACTACTTTATCAGAAACAGCACCTGTACTGGAGTCAACATGTTCTTCTTTCACATAATCGGTAGCATCATGCTTTAAGCCATAAGCATTATTGGATGCGTATTTTTCTGCTTTTTTAAGTTTTAGTTCTCGCTTATGCGCTTCTCGGTCGGCAATTGATTTTTTCCAGTAAATAAGGACTTTTCTTCTGGCAGTTTCTTTTTTTATGACTTTTCCTTTTTCATCTTTCTGAACGTATTGAAAATCTTCTTCAAATATTCTGTATTTGTAGGTTCTGTCTTCGTTGTAAATGAATTCTTCGTCTTCAAACATTTTTTCGTGATATCTTTTTCCTTTTTTCCCTTTAAGAATCTGCGAAAATACGTATCCGTCTCCGTTGAAGTAAATGTACGAAATATTGTTTGTACTGTTCATTCCTTTGTCTGCTACAGATATTATTCGTTCATATCCGTATTTGTTTTTTAATGCTTTTATCATTGGAAGGTAAGTAATTGAATCTGAAATATTTCCCGGAAACACTTGCATTCTTACTGGTAGTTTATTTGAATCCATAAACATTCCGTACTGAACTATTGGTTCTGTTCTGTGTTCCTTGCTAACACCTTTTTGTCCAAGAGTGCCTTCTTCCGCATAATCTTTTTCCATGTAAAAGTTTGTTGTATCGTAAAAGGCATATTCTGATTTTCTTCCGACCTTATTTTCGATTACTTTATTAAGATAATCCTGAAGTGCTTCAGAATTCTCTTCAATCAAATCAAGGCAGCGTATTATCTGATGATACTGAAAATCACATTCATATCCATATCTGCCTTCCGATTTCTGAAAACATGCCCGAATAGAATCAGCATGCAGAATTCTTTCCGTAACAAGATATCTAAATATTTTTTTGTAGTCATAATCAACCTTGATTTTTAATGTTTCAAGAAACCTATCTATTTCAAGAAAATCATAAACTGCATCGAGATATTTATATCCAAGTTCTAATCTTTTTGTATCTTTTAATGTTATCGAAGAATCAAGCTGAACCTCAATACTTTCTTTTGATTCTTTAAATTTACGTTCCTCTTCTTCAACCATTTTCCAGAACGCTTCCTGATCTTCATAGTCCTCTGCATAGCCAAAGTTCTTTATCTGTCTTTGTTTTGGAGCCATCCCAGGACCAGGACGGTATCCTTCAACTATTCTGACATTTGTTTTATATGTTCCATCTTTATATTTTATTTTATGTTTTGATATCATCAATATTACCTCTGAAAATAGATATAGATATATTATATCATATTTTCAG
>JAKSHZ010000106.1 GCA_024399115.1 Bacilli bacterium | reverse complement strand
GGACATTCTTTCCAGATGAATCAGAAACGCTTTCCTGTTCGTTTGGTTTATTTTCCTCAGAAGTTATATCCTCCTGGAGATTCTCTTTATTTGTTTCTTCTGTGCTTTTATTTGATTCTTCCACAGCCGGGTTTTCGTCTACTCTCTTGTTTTGTGAGGTATCCCCACAAGCCACTAAGCCTAAGGCCAGAAGCGAAATTAATAGGATTGAAATTATCTTCTTCATCTCTTATCTTCCCATCTTCACTGCAAACTTCTTAAGTTCCTCCGGGATATGAATCGTCTGAGGACATACCTTTTCACAACTGTGACAATTTATACAACACTCCGGCTGCTTATCTGCATCAATTGATGCCAACGCCATAGGTGCAATAAAATCACCGGCTCCTGCAACCATTGCTTCGTTATAAAGCTTTAGCAAAAATGGAATATCAAGTTTCTTAGGACACTTACTTACACAGTAATGACAGCCTGTACAGGGAACTGTAGTCTTTGCAATCATATCATCTGCAATGTCAAGAATAAGGGCCATCTCAGCCTCATTTAATGGCTTGTTCTCTTCATATGTTTTGACATTTGCCTTAAGCTGTTCCATATTTGACATTCCTGAAAGTGTCATTGTTACACTTGGAATAGACTGTAAAAATCTGAATGACCAGGCAGGTACATCTTCGTCAGGTCTTACAGCCTTAAGCTTAGCTGTTGCCTCATCAGAAAGTGTAGCAAGCTGACCGCCTCTTACAGGCTCCATAACCCATACAGGAATGTTCCATTTTTCAAGTAGCTCTACCTTACCCTTTGCATCCTGGAACTTATAATCAAAATAGTTAAGTTCAATCTGGCAGAATTCCATGTCCTTTCCGTATGCTTCCAAAAATCTCGTCATGCAGGCAATATCACCATGAGCAGAGAAGCCAAGATGCTTAATACGACCATTTTTCTTCTGTTCCATAAGGTATTCGTAGATACCAAACTTAGGATCAAGATATGCTTCTATGTTCATCTCACATACATTATGGAATAAGTAAAAATCAAAGTAATCAACCTGACATTTTCTAAGCTGCTCTTCAAAAATCTCCTTAACTTTAGGCATATTTGAAAGGTCATATCCTGGGAATTTAGAAGCAAGATAAAAACTGTCTCTATCATATTCCTTAAGTAATTCTCCAACTACAAGCTCTGACTGGCCGCCATGATAGCCATATGCTGTATCGTAATAATTGATACCTGATTCCATACAATAAGCTATCATCTTCTTTGACAGGTCTGTATCAATTTTGCTGTCATTTCCATCAAGAACGGGAAGTCTCATATTTCCCATTCCGAGTGCTGAAAGTTTTATTCCATTAAAATCATTATAAATCATCCTAAGTATTGCCTCCTCTATTTTATTTTCCCATATTCTTCATCGCTTACTGGTTCCATCCACTCATTAGAACCATTTTCTCCAGGCACCTCGATAGCAAGATGGCTAAACCATGAGTCAGGTGCTGCTCCATGCCAATGCTTAACACCTGCAGGAATATTGATACAATCACCAGGCTTCATCTCTACAGCTTCTTTTCCCTCTTCCTGGTAATATCCTCGTCCGGCAACACATACTAAAATCTGTCCACCACCCTTATCCGCATGATGAACATGCCAGTTATTTCTGCAACCTGGTTCAAATGTCACATTGAAAATTCCCACCTGACTGGTTGATACTGGTGCAAGGAAACTTTTTCCACTAAAATACTGTGCATATGCATCATTAGGTGCTCCAATCGGAAATACCATCTCCTTTGCATGTGCCCTCATAGTTTCATCTTCGTATGGCAAATCTCCTTCGTTCACTTCCCATACCTCTTTTGCCAAATTGAATACAGCCCAGCCCTTTGGCCATCCTGCATAAAATGCAACATGAGTTATAATTGCAGCGA
>JAKSHZ010000105.1 GCA_024399115.1 Bacilli bacterium | reverse complement strand
CGGAAGTTTGACAGTTGAATAAATACATTATATCCAGCAGGCCTTATAAAGCCTGCCTTTTTTATGTCAAATTTTTTGTTTTAATTTATAGTATTATATAGTATTATCTTTGAGAGTATGATATACTGTATTCAGGAGGATTTGACAATGAAAGTCACAACATCAAAGTCTAAAAATTCTGAATCTTTTTATATCGCAAAAAGTTATATTAACAACAAAGGAAAGAGCACTTCTGTAAATGTCCGCAAACTGGGAACCCTTCAGGAACTTTTAATCGAGCATGGTCCCACACGTGATGATGTTATGCGCTGGGCAAAAGAAGAAGCCCGACTCGAAACCCTTAAATACAAAAAAGAACAGCAAGCTAAGGCTGTTCAGATCACTTTTCATTCTGATCATAAGCTGGATTATGACCAGCAGGTCTTCTATCGTGGGGGATATCTGTTTCCTCAGTTCTTTTACTATCAGCTCCAGCTTGATAAGACCTGCCGCAAGATCAGAGATAAATACCACTTTAAGTTCGATATCAACGCGATTCTTTCAGATCTGGTCTATGCAAGGATCCTGGAACCTGCAAGCAAACGTTCTTCTTATAAGATTGCTTCAGAATTCCTTGAAAAGCCTTCCTATCAGCTTCATGATGTATATCGTGCCCTTGATGTTCTTGGGACTGAATGCGATTTCATTCAGTCTGAGGTATATAAAAACAGTCATCTCATCGGAAAACGAAATGACAAGATACTTTATTACGATTGCACGAACTACTTCTTTGAGATTGAGCAGGAAGACGGTAACAAAAAGTACGGAAAGAGCAAAGAACATCGTCCGAATCCAATCATACAGATGGGGATGTTTATGGATGGAGATGGAATTCCGCTTGCTTTCTCCCTGTTTCCGGGGAATGCTAATGAGCAGACTTCTTTGAAACCATTGGAAGAAACGGTGCTGCAGGATTTCGGCTGTACAAAGTTTATTTATTGCAGCGATGCCGGTCTTGGCTCAGAAAAGATTAAAAAGCTGAATCATGCTGGAGAACGTGCATTTATCGTGACCCAGTCGATCAAAAAACTGAACATGGATGATAAGGCGTGGGCTCTTGATAAGTCCGGATTCAAACGGGTGTCCGATGATTCGCCGGTTAATCTTTCCGAGATCAGTGATGATGATACCGGTCTGTATTATAAGGACGAGCCTTATACACCCGGTACCCTGCACCAGCGTCTGATCATTACCTATTCGCCTAAATATGCCAGATATCAGAAAGCTGTCCGTGATGCTCAGGTAGAAAGGGCAGAAAAAATGATCTGCAATGGCAGTGTAAAAAAGGAACGGAGAAACCCAAATGATCCTGCCCGATTCATCGGGAAGCTTGCTGTTACTGAAGATGGGGAAGCTGCGAAGATACAGAATTATCTGGACACAGATAAGATTGAAAAAGAAGAACTTTATGACGGAATGTATGCTGTAACCACAGATCTTCTTGATGACGATGTGAAAGATATATTGAAAGTAAGCGAAGGCCGCTGGGAGATTGAAGAATGTTTTCGGATCATGAAAACAGAATTCGAGGCAAGACCGGTATTCCTTCACGATGATGTCCGCATAAAAGCCCACTTTCTAATCTGTTTTCTTTCATTGGTCATCTATCGTTATCTTGAAAAAGATCTGAAAGACTCTTATACCTGCGAAACAATACTGGAAAAACTAAAAAGCATGAACTTTGCTGATATCCATGAGCAGGGCTTTATTCCATTATATAAACGTGATAAACTGACAGACCGTTTACACGAAATATGCGGATTTGAAACAGACTTTCAGTTCATTACCAAAAGCCAAATGAAAACAATCCAGAAAAAAAGCAAGGGAAGATAAAAAATACTATAGTTTGCAACAGACAGCAAAGGCTTGAAACCCCGCATAAATGCTGG
>JAKSHZ010000104.1 GCA_024399115.1 Bacilli bacterium | reverse complement strand
TTTTTTTCAATGGGGCGGCTAAAAATAGTGACCCCAACGAAAAGAAGAGTACCGTATAAAAGCAGTCCTTTTTGAAAAATCTGGACTGCTTTTTTATGTTTATTCTTTTATAGATATATCCTTTATTTATATAATAAAGAAAAATAAGGAGATATAGATTATGGCAGGATTAGATGATTTTTTATTTAATTATTTAGATACAGATCCTTCACAACGTAAGTATGAAGCTCGTGAAGCATACAATAAATACTATAACGCTGTTAAAGAAGGTTTTAATGGAGATAGAGTCAAAGCTGATGGCTTTGTTCAAAAGACATTAGGCACTTATATCCTTCAAGATAGAGCAAGTGGCAAAGGTCATTATGACTCAATCGCTAGAGATAACATTCCTTCTTGGGACTATTACCACAATAACCACAAACCATTCGATAAAAGTAAAGTTAACGACATTCTTAAAAAGTTCCCAAGTGACGTTAGACAAGCATTCGTAGATTTTATCGCGAACGATTTCTACTACGAAGGAGTCGATGGAAACGATAGACAAATCTTAGTTGATTTAATTATAGACTTAGGCACAATGTATTAATTATTACATTGATTACAAATTTAATTTTTTAACATATAAAGTTGATTTAATTTCGAAGAACTTATCTACATGATATTTCTCTTCGAAATTTTTCTTAAAAAACCCTGCATAATGGGAGCCATCCTTATAAAGACATATATAATCATTAAACATTTTCTCTCCAGAATAAACTCAGTTAACGGAATTATCGCACGCACTTAAAAGACTTAGTCCATATACTGGAAATAAGAATAATTTATTTTCCATACACTATATCCCCCTTGATATATTCAAAATAATTTTTTTATAGTAACTAAAACAAGAATAAGGGAACCTGCTAAAAATAAAGAGTCTGCCAAAAAACAGACTCCACTTTTACTAAAGAATATCTTTAAGCATTTTTTCTATACATCTTTTCTTTTCGTCATTATTTGGATGAACATAAAGATTTAACGTTGTTGTTATATTTGAATGGCCTAATATGACGCTTACAGTCTTTACGCTATTCTTGGATTCGATGCATCTGGTGGCAAAGCTGTGTCTTAATCCATGGAATTTAAGATAAGGAATATTCAGCTTCTTCATAACTTTCTTGTAATAATTTCTATACGTCCTAGGCTCTATAGGATTCTCGTCATTACTCAAAATGAAAAAATCAGGCGTTACCACTTTGAGCAAAGGCCTGATGATTCTTTGTAGTTCGTTAGATAAAGGTATGTCTCTGTTTGATTCTTTTGTCTTAGGCTTGTCGATCACTATCTTTGTGTATTTCTTTTCACCATCAATCACATATAGCCTTTGAACCGTATGTCTTATCTTCAGCACTTTCTGATCCGTGTCGAAGTCGCACCACCTCAAGGCGCATAACTCACCAATTCGCACTCCAGTGCAAAGGCAAATTGCTATTCCAAGGTTTTTGAATGAGAAGTTTTCGTTCACAAAGGCTAGGAGCTTCCTTTGGTTTTCCTTAGTCATCACCTCTATCTCTTTTTTCTCGCTGACCACAGGGAAAACAACATCGATAGGAACGACCTCCATCATTTTTTGCTTTGCCCCAAATTTCTGAATCATCTTTAGAACCACTAAGATGTCCTTCACGGTTTTTTGGCTCAAACCGTTCTTAAGAGAATCCAAAACAAAATCCTGGACTTCCTCTTCTCTGAACTCACTCTTATTACCGAAGCGTGGGATTACATGGTTGTTAAGCAAAAGACAATATGCCGAGTAAGTTGATTCTTTAACATATTGCTTCTTGTATTGCTTCCATGCTTCCACAATATCTTTTATGACCATATTTTACCTCCTTTGGTCTATATCAATTCTATGAATTAATGACTATGCTTGAGGATAAATATGGATTAATGTTCCTAATTTAAGATTCA
>JAKSHZ010000103.1 GCA_024399115.1 Bacilli bacterium | reverse complement strand
GAATGACGCGCATTTAGTTTGCCGAAGTTGCATTTGACCTGCCCGATCCGGGCGTGTCCCGCGCCGTGAATCAACTCCGACGGTTGGGGTTCCCGCTACCGCTCCCACCGCTTCGCACCCTGCAACCGCCTGCATTTGCCGCGTTCCCGTGGCGGGGGACGGGAATCTTTGCTATCATACGCCGCAAGGCCCTCCCACAGTCTTCGGGACGACAGTTCCCCCAACCCCATTGCGCAGGTCCTGTTTGCGGCATGGTAAATGCGCGGGGTTCGGATTCTCGTCTGTGGTGAGGCCTTACTTCATCTCAATGCCGAGCAGCCTTGGCTTCAGGACCACCTCCTTCGGGTCGATCTTCGAGATGCCGAGCTTCGCCGCCGTGCCCTCGCCGTGGATGAACTCGAACACGTCGTAGGGCGTGCGGTCGGACTGCGAGAGCCGCACGTAGGCGTTGACGTGGGACATCATGAGGCTGGCGTCCGCCTGCGTGAGGCCGTCGAACGAGACGCCCTTGGGCAGCACCTCGCGGACGAGCTCGTGGTTGCGCTCCTCCTGCGACTTCTGGTTGGAGTTCATCGGGTCGCAGAAGAACACCCACGTCCTGCGCGTCCCGTCCTTGGCGAACTCGATCCGGGAGGGGTTGGAGAACTCCGTGCCGCGGTCGGTGATGATGACGCCGAAGAGCCTCGTGAACGTCTCGTGCCCGAGCTCCCCGTACAGCCGGTCGAAGACCGCGACGACGTTGTCCGCGCACTTGTTCGGGATGAGGATCGCGACCATGAACCCCGTGTCCTTCCAGTGGAGCGTCAGGAGGCACTGCCCGCCCGGACGCCCGATGACGAGGTCCATGTACACGACCGGGAGGGACGGGTGCTCCCTGCGGAACGCCTCGCCCGTGCGGAAGTCGCGCCCCTGGTAGCATCCTTTCTCGACCTTGTGCGCGTAGTCGCCGGACTTCGGCTTGCGTTCGCGGACCGTGCAGGACCGCTTCATGTCGCCGCGCTTTGCGGTGAACAGGCCGTAGTGCAGGTACCGCGAGAGGGTGCGCTCGTTGCAGTTGAAGAGCCCCGGCTGGGTGCGGTAGATGTGGTGCATCGACTGCCCGTCCTTGATCTTCGGGGAGACGATGCCGTCGATCCGGTCGAGCTCTCCCCGTTCGATGGCCGCGCCCTCGCGGCTTTCCTTCAGCGTCCTGCGGTAGTCGTCCTGCGCGTGCTCCGCGACGTAGAAGAGCTTGCGCTGGTGGCATCGCCTCTCGTCGGGGCACCCGTTGCAGACGCAGGCCGTGCGAAGGCTGCGCTTCCCGCAGTCGACGTACTCGACCTGCCTGCAGATGCGGAAGCAGTGCCTGTAGCTGCAGGCCGCGCAGCGGGAGCCCGATCCGGGGCAGTCGCTGCAGATGTCGTGCACCGTGCACGTCGCGCGGTGCACGCACTGGTTGCCCCGTCCGTAGCAGCCCTTGAAGCTCTCGTAGGTGTGCTTCCGGATCTCGCGGGAGAGGGTCGAGGTGCTGACCCCGAGCTCCCTGCCCATCGCCTTGAGGGACTTGCCGCAGCCAAGCCCGAACTCGAGTCCGGCGCGTTTGACCGGACCCAGATGTGTCTTTCCTTTCGTCATGTCTTGTTCCTTTCGTTGTCCCGTCGGAATTGACGGGTCGGGGAATGATATGACATCCTGCGGTTGCGAGGCGCGAAGCGGTGGGAGCGGTAGCGGGAACCCCAACCGTCGGAGTTAGCCAAAAACGGCATGGGCGGATTAAATGCGACCGGCAGCCCCCATGGGGGCTATGAGAGTTGTCTTCCTGTCGATGGAAGAATCTTTTCCACCGCATCCTCCTCGGCAGACCAAATGCGACCCCGCCAAATCAGGCAGATTCATTGCAACCACCCAATACGACAGAGTAAATGAGACCTTCCTCCAAAGGAGGGGGTCTCATTTAGTTTGTCCGCTGGCC
>JAKSHZ010000102.1 GCA_024399115.1 Bacilli bacterium | reverse complement strand
GTCTTAATGACTGGAGGGTACTCTTATTCGTTAGATAAGTTATTACCTTGTTTGCAGTTTCTATTTTAAGTTCTATTAGTTCATTATGCAATCATATTTACTTGTTTATAATCTACAATATTAAAGCTTTGAGCGAGCGAACAATAGGCAACTTCTATTTAAGCATTTTGCTTTAAGCGTAATTGTACTTGCAAATCTTCAATTCTCTTCATCAGTGCATCGAATTCAAGAGACTTTCCATAAATGAAGAAACGCTGCATGTCGGCATAATCTTGCATCCAGGCATCACGTTCCTGGTCAGGAATCATGAAGTTGATAGTGGAAGGATTGTGAAGGTCGTAGTTGACGTACTTAAGAGCATAGTACGTTCTGCGGTGTTCCACAATGTCATCATACAGAGTGCGGTCAGCCAATGCTTCCTTGCCATATTCTGTGTCCATCAACTTCTCAATATCATAGAGATGACGTGACATGCGAACGCTTCTTGGCTTATCCTTCTGGAACTCCTCAGCCAACAAGAATAGTTTTTCAAGGAAAGTACGGGTTGGTACAACGGTTCGGATCTTGCAATCTGCGTCTGTGTCCTCACCTTCGAATGTTTCTCCGATGAGTGAACGGATGTCTCGTTCCTCTGATGGTTCATCCATCGAAAGGCAACTGATCTCTATTTTTACACGAGGAGGTATGTAGCTGATTGTCTCTTCTACAATTGAAGGGTAATGCAATAGTATGACTGTTGGATCCTTGTCTGAATCAATCGGATGTGGTTCTCCATCTTTGTCTAATGCATGTGTGACATTTTCAATACTGTAGCCTGATACTCCTAACTTCTTCAGATGCTCATCCAGTTGCATCGATAGAGTCTCATGAATATATGTTCGAGACAATCTGCGTAGTTTTTCGCGCTGGTTCTTGCTCGTCTTTTCTATTCCAAAGAAGGAGTGATTGATTGCAAGGTCTATGTCTTCGGAGAAACGTTCTATTATGTTGAAACCTTTAGACAAAGATGTACCGCCCTTGAATAGCAAAGAGTCAGCGCACTCTGTCTGAAACAATGCTTTGAGTGTGACTGTAACCCACCAGTCCTTTTCTATTGCCACCTGATTAATGCCAGGATGGGCAATTTCTGTCTGTTGGAGCATTGCCAAACGGTCAATCAGGTCATTGTTTATCCACAATTTATTCATAATATCCTAGTCGTTTAATCATTAATCATTGGTTTAATCATTCTTTTCATCCACGCTGGCATCATGCCGACATCTGTCATTAAGGCTTCCCTTTCCGGTTCCTTAGAAATCAGAGTGCGGATAGTCTGGAGTTCTGCTTCACCTACATTTTCTTGTTTCAATGTTCGTAAAGCTTGTACAAGTAGACCTATGAGTTTCGTGCTATAGCAGAAATTCTTAGGTACACCACGTTTTAAGTAAATCTTTCGAGACGATAGGTTTACAGTACGTTCACTCCCGGATGTGAGATAAGTATAATTCATTGGGACCTGAGTTGATAACCCCAATGCATTAAGTGCTGTCATACCAGAAGGAAGAATCTGTGCTTTGTCACGAACTGCAATCGCGTGAACGATTTTATCTACCGAAGGAAGAACAACTCCAAATCTGCTCTTTCTGGGTTTGGAATAAATACCCTGAGCCAATTTTACCAAGACTCCTTCATTTGTCAGTTCAGCAAGAACACTCCCAACAAATTCAGAGTGGTATTCAGGGAAGTCAGAGCGAAACAAAACGCTATCATCAGGCATCGCCAATATACGATCCTTCAAACTACCTGATTCTGCAATATGTTCTTCTTTTTGTGTCATACCTTTGAAATTTTGCTTATTTTTCAAGTGCAAAGATACAGGTTTTTCTTCAAATAAAAAAGAAACACCATCAATTTTATAAATTTTTAGGCAAAAAAAGCTGTTATTTTATGGATTGCTAGAAATCGTTGTGGCTTATAGTTTATA
>JAKSHZ010000101.1 GCA_024399115.1 Bacilli bacterium | reverse complement strand
CTTCGATTCGGTTAAACTAACAAAAAAAGATTTTGAAAATAATCATCACACGAGCGTCTACTGGCTAGGCGGTGGAGGAGCTATGATTAATTCATATGGAACAGTTATAATGATTGATCCATTGTTAAAGGGATTTGATATGCCTTTGCTGATTGATATGGTTGCTAAAACTGATGATATTTTGAAGGTAGATGGGTATTTCGTATCGCATGTAGATAACGACCACTATTCCAGACAGACACTTATTGATTTGGAACCAGTCACAAAGGAAGTACACACATCACATTATGTTGCGTCGCTAATGAAAGAAGAATGTGGAGTCGATGCATTTGGTCACACCTGGTGGGATGAAGTTAATATAGATGATGTAAATGTCAAAATTACTCCCGCTGACCATAATTGGCAAAATGATTTGGAAGAGTATAACTATAGAGTTTGGAAAAAGGAAGAATATTGCGGCTTTTATATTACTGCCCACGGCAAGAAAATATGGTATGTAGGTGATTCAAGACTTATGGAAGAACAATTGCAAATGGAAGAACCCGATGCAATACTGTTTGATTTTGCAGACAACGAGTACCATATTGGTTTGGAAAATGCATATAGATTAGCAAATACATATGCAAATTCTAAGTTGATACTAATTCATTGGGGAACAGTGGATGCACCAGAGATGACACCTTTTAATGGAAATCCCGATAACATACTAAAAAATGTTGTAAATCCTGAAAGAGTAATAATATTGAAACCAGGTGAGGAGTATATCGTTGAATAACAAAATGGGAACCGAAAGAATAAGCAAGTTGATATTGACGACAGGCGTGCCATTGATGTTAAGTCTGTTAATCAATTCGCTTTATAATTTTGTGGATTCAGTGTTTGTATCCAGAGTTGCAGAGGATGCGCTGACAGCTATTTCTCTTTCTGCGCCAGTTCAAATGTTTGTTTCAGCATTAGGGCTTGGAAATGCTGTTGGATTGAATGCGGCGATTTCAAAAGCACTTGGTGAGAAAAATAATGAAAAAGTAGAAAAAACTGCAAGTGCTGCCATTTTCATTGCTGTGTGCGAGTGGATAATAATATCCTTAGTGTGTCTATTGGGGGTTAGATGGTACTTTGACTGGCAATGTGGCGGTAATGTAATGATTGCAGAATACGGACGCGACTATTTATCTATCTGCATGCTATTTTCATTGGGACAGATGGGACAGTGGGTGTTTGACCGTTTCGTTATTGCAAGTGGAAAAAGTCATCTGTTCATTTTTACGTTATCAGCTGCTTCTATTACGAATATTATATTGGACCCAATTTTTATTTTTGTTTTTCATTTAGGAACAATGGGGGCTGCGATTGCAACAGTAATTGGACAGTTTGTAGGGCTGGCAGCAGGAATATATATCAATCGTAAATGGAATAGTGAGATTCCATTTAGTTTTACGCTGCATCCGGATATTTCAAGCATCAAAGATATTATAAGAGTAGGCTTTCCATCAACTTTAGTGCAGGTTGTGACAAGCTTTGTTAATGTTGCGATGAACACACTTCTACTGGGATTTTCTTCGACAGCAGTAGCAGTATTTGGTGTTTGCTGTCGAATGCAGGGGATATGTACAGTGGCTGTACATGGAATTAACAATGGAGTCATACCGATTGTTGCATATAATTTTGGCGCGAAAATGAGAGAACGTGTTAGTGAAGCGATAAAATATGCAATTGTAGATTCGGTGATAATGTACATCCCTTTACTTATAATACTTGAAATATTTCCTGATAAAGTGATGATGCTGTTCAATGCTTCGGGAGTTATGTTGCAGATAGGTGAGTCGGCAGTGAGAATTTTTGCACTGGTGTGGCTGATTTCTATACCGAATCTTGTTATATCATCTGCATTACAGGGGCTTTCAAAAGCGAATCCCAGCATGTTACTCACAATGCTTAGACAGGCTGTATTGCCACTAGCATTTGCATATG
>JAKSHZ010000100.1 GCA_024399115.1 Bacilli bacterium | reverse complement strand
CCTGCCAATTCTTTCGGAAATGGTATTACATAAGGATTTTTCTGAATGTTTTCCTGCCAGTGCTGGGATGACAATTCATCTGGAGACCATCCGTAATTTACCCACAAATGAGTCGAATTATGGAGATTCTGGTATAACTTCAAAAATTGCTCTACATCTGTCTTTTTAAGTGATTCTGTTAATTTGAAATCTTCATTCAGGTATTCAATTACATGGGTTACAGGACGACCATCTTTTATGTAAAACATCATATAGTAAAGAATTTCGTCCCAGTCATCCTTTCGATGTTTTTCCAGGAATTTCCTCATCTGAACATAATTAGGATTATTATGTTCAACTTCATACATTTCAAAATAATTTAACTGATACTCATCGTCTGAGTTCATATAATCATCCAAAAACGCATTCAATTTTACCGAATCAGGTATATAAATTGAATGTTTGTTTCTGTCTTCAATTATTCCTTTAACATCTGATTCCTTGAAATACTTATATGCAATAGCATTTAATTTATCATGCCACTTGTAATCTCTTGTTGTTACCGAACTGAAAGACATGTGTTCAATAATTTGATTGTCTGACAGTTCTATTTCAGGATACTTTATTCTCCATAGTTTTCCAAAATCATGAACAGACAGAACACCATAAAGTGAAATCATGCAGTCTGCAAATTGATGGAATATTTCCCATTTTCCAAATGGACTTTTTCCTCTTTTATCAACATAACTGCTGACTTCCCTGCAAACTTCAATAGGAATAGAATAAAACTCTTCTTTTCCGTCAAAATGATGAAATATATACCCATGATGCATTAAATGCTTAACAATTCCACTGTTAAACATATAAATAAAAATCTCATGTTCGCTATTTTCATCATCTGGAAGCTTTAATTCTGTATCAACTTTTCCGCCGGTATCATCTGCTCCAGCTAAAAGCATCAGCATAAGATCATAAACAGCCTTGTTCTCATAAAAAAAGAAATGACCACATGTAGAAAGAATTGCAGAATCGAGATAATCCACAAGCTCTTCTTTTGTTGAGAAAGTTTCATCTGAGTATGATTCACAGATAAAATCCAGCTGTTTCTTTGTAAGCTGATTCAAAGATGCTCTCAAAGTTTTTGCAGCTGACTTTTTTACTGACAGATTTGTTTTACCTATATATGGAATTGAAAGACCATTGAACATAGCTTCCTCACTTTTTACATATTTTTTTTCGGTTAAGCATAGTTTAGGAAACTACTTATTTACCCTATCCTTAAGAGCCTTTCCTGCCTTAAATTTAGGTGTTTTTGAAGCTGGAATCTTAACTGTTTCTCCTGTCTTTGGATTGCGGCCTTCTCTTGCAGCACGTTCTCCCACTTCAAAAGTACCAAATCCCATTAGCTGAACATTATCTCCTTCTTCCAGGGCTTTTGAAACATTTTCAATAAATGCTCTAATAAAAATATCTGTATCTTTTTTCGAAAATTTTGTTTCTGCTGCAATAGCATCAATTAAATCTGCTTTTATCATTTATTTTCTCCACATTTAATTTATTCTTTTCTTATCACTGAATTGAACAACCTTTTACATCTTTTTCACTGTAAGTAAATTTACTGTCCAGTCTCATTTGCATAATCTCTAAAACTTCTTCATGAGTAGCCAGTCTCAGTTCTCCATTCACTTCTATTGCAAACTGAGGATATCCAACACAGGTTCCTTCTTGTCGTTTATTCCATAGATGATATACCTTATGTCCATTCCAATCTGATTCTGCTTCAAAACTGTCATATCCATAATAACGAACAAAAAGTTCTATGCTTTTCTTTTCTTCATCTGATAAAGATGGTAAATATTCAGGAAAAACATCTTTTGCAATTTCAAAAGCTTCTTTATCAAAAAGAACCAGATATACTTCTAATTCTGAAGCATATTTCTCTATGTTAGATACTGCAATTTTTAAGGCTTCAGATTTGGGATATCCATAAACGCCTGCACTAATCA
>JAKSHZ010000010.1 GCA_024399115.1 Bacilli bacterium | reverse complement strand
GACATGGGGTATTAGGATTTTTATAGACTGTCTACTTTTTGTTGATTAGTCCATCAAGTCGATGACTTTTTGTTTACTTTGCGTACCTTTTATGCGTTTTTTCTCTTAATTTTTCTATAGAGAAGAAGCAATGAATTTAATACGAGAAGGACTGTTAATCCTGTATCAGCTAAGATGGCGACATACATCATCCATGACTCTCCACCAAAGATGATAGCTAAGATATAAACTAAGACTTTGACTGCTAACGCAAACGCGATATTAAAGATTGAAGTGTTTCTAGCTTTTGAAGCGATTTCAATAGCGTCACTAACTTTTGCTGGGTCATCGTTCATGATGATAATGTCAGCGTTTTCAACAGCAATGTCACTTCCCATTCCACCCATTGCAATACCAATATCGCTACGGATAATACTTGGTGCATCGTTCATGCCGTCCCCAATAAATGCAACCGCTTTCTTAGTTCCATTCATTTCTTTTACAAGGTATTTCATCTTATCTTCAGGAAGAAGTTCTGAATACCATTTATCGATACCTAAGTTGTTACAAATTTCTTTTGCGTTTTGTTCTTTATCACCTGTAAGCAAACAAATGCTAATGCCTCTTGCGTGTAATAAGTTAACCATTGGTTGAGCGTTATCTTTAATGACATCACTTAAGACAACATAACCTACGAGTTCACTATCAACAGCACAGAAGACAACTGTTCCAGCATCCTTAACTTCAGGTACTTCAACGCCTTGTTCTTTAAGTAACTTAGCGCCACCTGCAACAACGATCTTATCACCATATAAGACTTCAATACCTAAACCAGGAATTTCATTGAAATCACTGAGTTTATTGGCATAATCATTAGTCTTAATATCATGACAGATTGCCTTACCGATTGGGTGCTTAGACAAGCATTCAGCAGCATATAAGTAATCTAATAACTCGTCATCAGTGCCACTTAATGCCACAACTTTTGAAATTTCGAATGATCCATGAGTTAATGTTCCAGTTTTATCTGTAATAAGAACTCCCATCTCTAATAACTTATCTAAATAGTTAGCACCTTTAATAACGATACCGTTTTTACTAGCTAAACCAATAGCTGAGAAGAATGCTAATGGAACTGAAATTACAATAGCACATGGACAACCAATAACTAAGATTTCTAAACCTGTGTGAATCCATGTTGGCCAATCTTGAGAAATTAACCCACCAACAAAGAATGTTACGATAGCTAATCCTACGACAATTGGAGTATAGATTCGAGCGAACTTCGCAATGAATTCGTCTGCTTTTGTCTTTTGTTCTCCACCATTAGAAATAAGCTCAATAATTTTAGAAACTGTTGAGTCTTCATATTTCTTTGAAACTCTAACATTAATAGTTCCACTCTTAACAAGACATCCACCAAAGACTTGTGAACTTTCGTTTGCTAATACCGGAACAAATTCACCAGTTAAAGATGATGTATCGACATAAGCCTCGCCACTTAAAACAACACCATCGATTGGAATAAGTTCACCACTAGTAACAATGATTTCATCACCAACGCGTAATTCTTCTGGCGTTACAGTTTCAATACCATTTGGTGTAACTAACTGTGCAGTATCTACTCTTAATTCAACAGCACTCATAACAGCTGCTTTACTCTTGTTGGTTGCAAGAGATTCGATGATTTGGCCGATTTGGAATAATGCGATAACCATTACGCCTTCCATACCACCATCCATAGCAATATTAATTGAACCTAAAGGCATTACGTGATGATCATTAAATTCTAGAATCGAAATAATAAATGATCCAATAGCAGCAATTGTGATTAATAAATTGTGGTCTAAAATGTTGTTTTTATGTTTGATATGTAGGATAACTCTCCAAGTGATATCATAACCGATTAAAACAATGCCAACCGCATAGAGAATTGTTCTAACTAATGTCAAGTCTTCCTTTGCTAATAAGAAAATATTGATTAACGAAATTAAAACAACAGCGATAATTCTTATTAAGATGAAGAGCATTCTTTTGTTGAATACTTTTACTTTTTTATTTGCCCCTTCTTTTGTGAACTCCGCAATGTTTAGTGGATCACTTTCCACTTCTGCGATGACGCTTCTTAACTTTTCACAATCCCATGGTTCTTCTTTGAAATTGATATATAGTTTGTTATTTGTGAAATCCATTCTTGCGCTTTCGACATCTTCTTGTTTTGCAATATGTCTTTCAGCTTTACCTGCACAAACCGCACAGTCGAACCCTGAAACAGTATAAATTTTTCTTTTCATAACTATCCCTCCTCCATTACGTGATCAGTTGCGATTCTTAATAAGTCTTTAATGTGTCCATCTTTTAAGAAGTAGAACACTCTATTGCCCTCTTTTCTTGAATCGATTAGGTTTGCATTCTTCAAAACTTTGAGTTGATGAGAAACCAAAGATTGGGAAGCTCCAATTTCATTACAAATATCACCAACGCATTTTTCAATCATGCAATGGCGATGTCTACATGAACCACACGAATCACAGGTACATGTGCATTTACTTTCATCTAATAATGCATTCATGATTTTTAATCTTGTGAAATCGCTAGCAATGTTAAGTAATTTTTCAACTTTTCTAATAATGTTTTCGTTTTCCATACGTCAATAGTATATGAACAGCCATTCATATTGTCAACAAGAAAAAGACTTAGTTTCACCTAAGCCTAATTGTTAATCCAATAAGTGATAATAATTATCAACTGAACTGGTATACCTACAATAAAAATAATCCAAGCGTTTTGTCCAACAACAAGCATTTGCAAGTAAACAGCTGCCAGCAATGTCCAAAGCGTTATCGAACCATATATAGGGACAAGTTTCTTTCTCTTTTTAAAGAAGGAAACTGCAAATAAATATAATCCAGATAATGGAATTGGCCAAATAAAAGATATCCAAAATCCATCAAGCGAACTTCTATTAATAACGTTATATACGAAGATGACAGTACCGATTAACCAGATTGTAATGACTCCTAAACAATCTTTTGCAATACTTTTTCCTAATTTCTTTTTTTCTTCTTGAACTGATTTTTCTTTATCAAATGATTCGTGTAAAAGATCATCGACTGTTAAGTTGAATAGCGATGCTAAAGCAGATAAAGACTCGATATCTGGTGTTGATTCCCCTCTCTCCCATTTAGAGATTGTCTTATCTGTATAATTAAGTTTTTCAGCAAGCTCTGATTGAGTTAAATTGTTAATCTTTCTTAACTCTAATATATTATTTGCTAAATTTTCTTTAATTTTAGACATTTCTCTGCCTCCAAAAATATCATACCTTTTTTGTAGAATTTTGCATTCTACATTTCGTAGAGTGCCTCTCTAAAATCGTTATGGCTCTACGGGTGTATCACATTATATACTCGTGCATGCAAATTTGAAAGGAGTACATTCGATTATGATAGTTACAATAATTGCAGATGTTCTTGGCGAAGAAAATAACGGCACTACTATAGCTTGCATGAATTTAATTCGCTATTTAAGAGATAGGGGCGACATTGTTAAAGTAGTTTGTTGCGATCAAGATAAGAAAGATCTCCCTGGATATTATGTTGTCCCACAAATGAATTTAGGACATATTATCAATTACGCATTAAAGAAAAATCAAGTCACGTTATCTAAACCAGACGCAAAAATCATTGAGAAAGCAATTGAAGGAAGCGATGTAGTTCACTGCATGATTCCTTTTGCTTTATCTAGAAAAGCAGCAAAAATATGTCTCAAAAAAGACATTCCTGTTACTGCAGGATTCCATTGCCAAGCTGAAAACTTCTCCTCACATATTTTTGCTATGAATAGCAGACTCGTTAATTACATTGTCTACCAAAATTTCTGGCACGGATTATATAAACGAGTCGATGCTATTCATTATCCAACTCAATTTATTAAGGATATCTTCGAAAACGCAATCGAAGAAAGAACTAATGGCTATGTCATAAGTAATGGCGTTAACGATATTTTCAAAAATAAGCCAGTCGAAAAACCAGAAGAACTTAAAGACAACTTCGTAATTTTGTCGACTGGAAGATATTCAAAAGAGAAGGCTCAACAGATATTAATTAAAGCTGTTAAGTACTCAAAATATAAGGACAAAATTCAACTAATTTTAGCTGGAAAAGGACCATATCGCGCCAAGTATGCTAAGTTAGCGGATAAATGTGGTATCAAAAAACCTATCTTTAACTTTTACTCAAGAGACGAAGTTGTTGATGTCATCAACTACTCTGATTTATATGTCCACACAGCAGAAATTGAGCTAGAAGGTATAGCATGTCTAGAGGCCTTAAAGTGTGGCTTAGTGCCACTCTTAGCTAACTCTTCTAGATCAGCAACTAAATACTTTGCTAGAGATGATAACAACTTATTTAAAGTTAACAACTATAAAGAGTTAGCTAAGAAAATCGACTTCTGGATTGAACATCCTGAATTAAAAGAAGAATATAAACAATACTATTTACAAAACACTAAGGTTTATGACCAAAAAGAGTGTATGAGAGAAACTAGACAAATGCTAGTTGAAACAATAAGATGCAAAAAGAACAAACACCAAAGATCTTATATTACAGCGATGAACTAAATGATGATTTTGCAGGTACTGATATTAACCAAAAAAAGCTACCTCAAAACTTCAAATACATTAGTAAAAACATCTTTTATGTGATAGGAAAATTTCTCATCACAGTTTTACTTACGCCTATTATTTATCTTGTTCTTAAGATTTGGTATCACCAAAAGTTTATTAATAGAAAAGCGCTTAAGAGAGCTAAACACACTGGATACTTTGTATATGGAAATCACACTAACGGATGTTTAGATGCGTTTTTACCTCAAGTTTTAACTTGTCCAAAAAAGGCATACATCATAGTTAATCCAGATGCAACATCAATCCCGGGTATAAGGACATTAGTCATGATGTTAGGGGCTATTCCACTACCTACAGATAATTCCTTAACATTAAAATATCTTCACTGTATCAAAGATAGAGTCACGAAAAATAAATCCGTTATTATGATTTATCCTGAAGCTCATATTTGGCCTTATTACACTGATATTCGTAACTTTAAAGCAGATTCTTTTATCTATCCTGTTGAACATAATGTTCCAGTTTTCTGTACCACTAATGTCTATAAGAAAAGAAAAATTGGAAGAAGACCAAAGGTTGTTACATATGTTGATGGGCCTTTCTATCCAGATCCTTCTTTAACTAAAAAAGAGAACATGACTAACCTTAGAAATAAGGTCTATGAAACTATGAAAAATAGAGTTAACTCTAACCCTGTATATAAATATAAATACGATTACATCAAGAAATAATCAAAAAACTATAAGAGCATATTTTTCGAAATATTCGAGTTAATAAAGAAATATTACGAAAATAGAAAGAAAAATAATGTATCTATAAAAATATGATTACATTTTTTTATAAAGTTCTTTTTATCTTTATATAAAAATAACTATAATTATTTTCATGAAAGAAATTAATTATTCAGATATCAAAAATAACGTCGTCAAAGCTATTTATGATAGCTGTTTTAATCTTAACGAATACTCTTTAAATAAGCTTAGAGAAGCAAAAGATAATGAAGATAAAGAAATGGCAAAGACGATCATTTCTCAACTTCTTGAAAACGCAGAAATCGCTACAAATGACGAGATTCCAATGTGTCAAGATACTGGAATCGTAACTTGCTTGGTCTATTTAGGAATAGATGTTCGTTTAAATTGCGATTTAGAAACACCAATCAACGATGCTGTAAAAGAAGCTTATGAAAACTACTATCTTCGTAAATCAGTCGTTGACCCATTAACAAGAATTAATACAAAAGATAATACTCCTGCAATCATTCACACCACTATCGTTGAAGGCGACAAACTTACAATTTATGTTGTACCTAAAGGTGCAGGAAGCGAAAATATGTCACAAATTAAAATGCTTAACCCTACTGTTGGAGAAAATGGCATCGTTGAATTTGTTAAAGATGTAGTTAAACAGGCAGGAGGAAAAGCTTGTCCGCCTATCTATTTAGGTATCGGTATTGGCGGAAACTTTGAAACTTGCGCTATGCTTGCAAAAAAAGCTCTTGCAACAAGAGTCGAACCAAAAAATGAGACTATTTCTAATCTAAAAAATCAAATTCTAGAAGAAGTAAATTCTTTAGATATTGGACCAATGGGGTTAGGCGGTAAATCAACTTGCTTAGATGTCTTTATCGAAGCTTTACCATGCCATATTGCTTCATTACCAGTCGCTGTAAATATTCAATGTCACGCTAATAGAGTGGAGAAAATCGAATTATGATAGATGTAACAAAACTCCACGTAGGTGACGTCATATACTTAGATGAAATTGTATACACTGCTAGAGATGCAGCTCATTTAAGACTTTCAAAGATGTTAGAAAATGGCGAAAAATTACCTGTAAATTTTGAAGGATCATTTATTTATTACGCAGGCCCTACACCTACAAAACCAGGAAAAATCGCAGGCTCAATTGGGCCTACAACATCTGCTAGAATGGATAAATTTATTTCATTGATGCCTAAGTTAAAAATTAAAGGCATGATAGGAAAAGGTCCTAGAAACGAAGACGTTGTAAAAGCTTGTAAAGAAAATAAACTCGTCTATTTAATCGCTACTGGAGGCGCTGGAGCACTACTTTCAAAGAAAATCATTTCTTGTGAAGAGATTGCTTTTCAGGATTTAGGTTGCGAGTCTATTAAAAGATTAGAAGTCAAAAACTTCCCTGTTATCGTCGCGATTGATACAGAAGGAAACGATATATTTAAGAGGTAATGCATATGGAAAACTTAAATGAAAAAGCATTAGAAGCACACATTGGCGGTAAATTTTCTACAAAACTCAAAATGGAAATCAATACTAAAGATGATTTGTCTTTAGCATATACTCCTGGAGTTGCAGAACCTTGTAAAGAAATCGCTAAAGACAAATCACTTGTGTATAAGTACACAAGCAAAGGTAATACAATTGCAGTTATCAGTGATGGAACTGCAGTATTAGGTTTAGGAAATATCGGACCAGAAGCAGGCATCCCTGTCATGGAAGGTAAATGTAACTTATTTAAGAAGTTTGCTAATATTGACGCAATTCCACTATGTATTGACACTACAGATGTCGAAGAAATTATTAAAACATGTAAAATTTTAGCTCCATCATTAGGTGGCATTAATCTTGAAGATATCTCTGCTCCAAGATGTGTTGAAATCGAAAGAAGATTAATCAAAGAATTAGATATTCCTGTTATGCACGACGATCAACATGGTACTTCTATCGTTGTTGGTGCAGCTATTCTTAACTGTTGTAGATTAACTCATAAAAAGATGGAAGACTTAGTTGTCGTTATGTCAGGTACAGGCGCAGCAGGAAGTAACATCGCTAGAATGCTTAAAAGATTAGGCGTTAAAACAATCTACGCTTATAACATTAATGGCGTTGTCGATAAAGCTAACTACGACTCGTATGACTTCTTAATCAAAGAATTAATCGATGATGGTATTTATGATACAAAACCAAATCACGATGGCACTCTTGCTTCTTTAATTAAGGATGCAAACGTATTTATTGGTGTCTCCGCTCCAAATTTAGTCAGCGTAGACATGGTTAAAACAATGAAAGATCCATTTGTATTTGCTATGGCAAACCCAAATCCGGAAATCAGTTATGAGAAAGCTAAAGAAGGTGGCGCAATCATAGCTGGTACAGGCAGAAGTGATTTCCCAAATCAAGTAAATAACTTATTAGCATTCCCAGGAATCTTTAGAGGAGCACTCGATGCTAAAGCTAAAAAGATTACCGAAGGAATGAAGATGGCAGCAACTATTGCTTTAGCAAATATCATCAAAGATGATGAACTTAATCCTGATTATATTCTTCCTTCAGCTTTTGATGAAAGAGTTGTTAAAGAAGTTAGTGAAGCTGTTAAAGCTGAAGCAAAAAAAGAAGGAATCTGTCGATAGATTCCTTCTTTTAATATCCGTAACGAGTTCTTTGAAGTTCTAAATAACTATTCACGCACCCTGACACTGAAACAAGCGTGTAATAATTATCGTCTTCAAGCACTTTATATAATTCATCTTCGCTAACTTCGATTTCTGAAATCTCCTTAGCTAATTTTGAACTTTGCATCTTTTTATTATCCTTGTCGTAGATTAACACAACGAAGTTTTTTGTAGGCTTATACTCTTTAATAGAGTTGCAATCATAAAACGGAAAAGGCTCTGCATATTCCATTACAGAATGACATATTTGTCCTCTTCTAGCAGTTGGATGGTTGAAGTAAGATTCTTCATTATTCCAAAATTCTACAATCTTAGTTAATTCACTTTTTTCCATATTTTTAATATATCATTTTGAAACAAAATTAAAAAGATAACGAGTGAACGTTATCTCTTTATATAAATATAAGGCTATTTAATTTTGTTTCCGTCTGAAAATGCTTTTCCGACAACTTCTCCTAATGAGACATATGTATGATCGCATGGGTTATAAGCGATTGGTTTAAGTTTTTTGATGTCGATTGCACCATTAGTTACAACCGATTCATCAGCCATAACATTTACGATTTCACCAACTAAGATACCGTTATCAAAGCTTTTGAATTTACATTCGAGAACCATTGGAAGTTCTTCAAAGATTGGAGCGTTAACTCTACTACTTTTAACTGCGTGTAATCCTGATTTTTCTACTTTGTTAGGAACTTTATGTGCAGATTCAATACCAACATAATCACAAGGAATTACTGTATCGACTGTTCCCATACTAACTGTAAATGCGCCAGTCTTTGCAATATTGTCCGTTGTCTTATGTGAAGACATACTAATACTAATTTCGTTATAATCAGTTGTGATACCCCAAGCAGCATTCATTGCATCTGGATTTCCGTTTTCATCATATGTTCCAACAATTAATACTGGTTGTGGAACCATAATTGGCTTAGCGCCAAAATCTACTTTTCCCATGATAATTTTCTCCTTATATTTATAATATCACTCATTATTTAAATGTTTTCTTTTACATATTCTACAATAGATGCTGTGTCCATTTTTAATGATTTAATCAATTCGTTTGGATCGTATCTATCGTAGAATTTCTTTTCTAAACCGTAATTCTTAACTTTAATGTTCTTATCTGAGAAGAAAGTTGCAACCTTAGGACCAAATCCACCTTCTAATACACCATCTTCAAGTGTAATTACAAGTTTATGATTATCGCATAATGAGTTTAAAACTTCTTTGTCTAATGTAGTGGCGTTCCTTGGGTTGATTAATGTTGGAGTAATACCTAATTTATTTTTTAATTCTTGAGAAAGTTTCTCACCTCGTGGATAAAAATCACCTAAAGCAATAATTGCCACTTCACTACCGCATTCATTAATTTCGTACTTTTCAAATTCGCATGCAGGGATACTTATTTTTCTAGAAGCAACCTCACCGCCTGGCATTAAAATCATTATAGGATGCCTATTTTGAGTTAAAGCATAATCTAACATTGAGACTAATTCTTCTTTAGTTGTTGGCGCTAAAACAACTAAATTTGGAATGTTTGAGAAAATAGATAATCCAAAGATTCCTAAATGTGTGACATCTCGTAATCCGTTAAAATGATTATAGTTTAATAAGAAAGTAGCATTGTTGTTATTAATACAAACGTCGTGGCTTACTTGATCGTAAGTTCTTTGCATAAATGTTGTATTAGTTAATACGATTGGATGGCATCCACGTTTTGCTACACCAGAAGCCATAGCTACTGCTTGTTCTTCTGCAATGCCGACATCTACGAATTGATCTCCTAATCCGACTCTATCATCTATAGATAAATCGAAAGACCCAGGCATATTTGGAGTAATAACAACTACGCTTTTATCTTCTTTAGCCCTATTTAAAATAAAGTTTTTAGCAATAGTTGTATAATCTTCTCCGTCATATGAGTATAAAGGTTCTCCTGTTTCTCTATCGAATGGTCCACACCAGTGCCATTCTTCTTTATTAATTTCTGCTAGTCTATAGCCTTTTCCTTTAATTGTGGTTAAGTGAACAACTATTGGATGATCAATGTCTTTAACCTTATTAAATAAGTTAATTAATGACTCAATATCATTTCCGTTTGCTTCATAAACATAATCTAATCCGAAAGCTTTAAAAATATTGTTACTAGATTCTCCATTAGAATCTCTTAAATCCTTTAATGATTTATATAAACCGCCATGAGTTTCTGAGATTGATTGTTGATTGTCATTAACAATAATAATTAAATTTCCTTTAATTTCACTACCAGCAACATTTAATCCTTCAAGAGCTTCGCCTCCAGAAAGAGAGCCGTCACCAATAATAGCGATTATATTTTCTTTTTCTCCTAATAAGTCTCTAGCTTTTGCTAATCCAGTTGCTAAAGAAATAGAAGTTGATGTATGTCCTACATTAAAAATATCGTGTTCAGATTCATCTGGATTAGTGTAGCCAGAATCATTTTTAAAACATTCATCGTTAATATAGCCTTCTCTTCTACCAGTCAACATCTTATGTGGGTAGCTTTGGTGAGAGACATCAAAAACAAACTTATCAATAGGAGATTTAAAAACGTAATGTAAAGCAATAGTTAATTCAACAACACCAAAATTAGGTCCAAAGTGTCCACCAATCTTAGTTAATCTATTAAAAAGACCTTCTCTAACCTCTTCAGCTAATTGATTTAATTCAGGAATTGATAATTTAACAATGTCATCATGTCCGTTAATCTTTTTAAGTAATTCGTACATAATAGCTCCTTTCACGATTGTTTCACTATAAATATAATAAAACATTATCCCTTACTATTTCATCTATTAAACATTAAAAAAGACCTTAAAAAGGTCTATCCGTTGCTTCTGGAGCACGCGACGGAAATCGAATCCGCACCGTCAGCTTGGGAAGCTATCATTCTACCACTAAACTACGCGTGCATTTTTATATAAAGAGATATAGAAGGTCGGCTAAATAAAAAGTCCTTTTTACAAGGACTTTAGAAGGTTCGATCTGGTGGGTACTGACGGGATCGAACCGCCGACCTTCTGTACGTCAAACAGATGCTCTCCCAGCTGAGCTAAATACCCAGATTTGGTGCCGACTATCGGAATTGAACCAACAACCTTCTGATTACGATTCAGCTGCTCTACCTAATTGAGCTAAGCCGGCAACTGAACGCCTAATTATAATAAACAAATACTATTTGATATTCAACAATAAATTTTATTTATTAATATTTAACCATTCATTTTTACTAATCTTGTAATAAATTAAGTCTCTTTTGACCCCTAAATATTCTAACTCTTCTAAGTTCGTGTGAGAGTATTTCATTCCTAATTTTTCCATTACTCTTTTAGAAGCTAAGTTGTTCGTGAAAAACGAAGCATAGATTGTGTTATATTCGTTATTTTTGAATACTTTATCTATGTAACATTCTACAGCTTCAGTTACATATCCATTATTCCAATATTCACTACCGATGCCATATCCGATTTCAATAGAATCATCTTTGTTATCGAATTTGGTAATAATTCCTATGAGTTTTCCTGTGTCTTTTAATCTAATTGCAAATATATCATCTCTATTAATGTATTTAGAAAAATCAAAGTCATCAATAGACTCTACGTAAGTGCAAATGAAAGTTTCAAGAACTTTCTTATCGTGAGAAATATTCTTAAAATAATCTTCCTTATCAGTAATTTTGGTTTTATTAATCAATAATCTTTTAGTTTCCATTATTTATTAAAAGGGCATTTTTCTTTTAAACATTGGGCGTTTTTTTCTGAGAATTCGCATGTAATATCATCTACAGGCATCCCGGAAAGAAAATTTTCATTAATGTATTTAATGCCTTCAGTTAAAGCAACAAAAGCATTTCTTTTACAGCATCTTGGTCCACCAATTTCACTCATTCTAGCAAGAATTCTTGAAGTAACTTCCATATGTTTAGAATAAGTCTTATCGCTAGAAAGAGGTCCAGTGCCATCGATGATTGATAAAACTGCACCAATTGAGGCAGCAGCACCACATACGCCCCAATGACCACACATAGCGCCTGGCATTTTAATTGTTCTTTGTGCAAGTATATCTAAACCTTGAACTAAATCGAACTCCATTCCATCATTAAAAAGAGAGGTTAATAAAGCAGCTCCATCTAAAAAATGATGCTCAGGACCATGAATGTTTATAAAGTCCTTCTTAGCAATTGTTCTTACTATATCTATAGGGTTATTAGATTCAGTATGAAATAATTCTTCTCTAATTAGCCTATATTTTTCTTCCATAGAATATTCCATATTAATATCCTTTTGAAAGATCTACTTCGTTATCATATTCACCAGTTTCTAAGTACTTAAGAACGTTATTTTGAGTGTCTTCAACATAATTGAAAACACCTCTTTCAGTCTTCATAGCTTGGTGAGGAGAAAGAATGATATTATCGAGTTCTGCTAAAGGAGCAGTCCATGGGACAAATCTTTCAGATTTAGATTTTGGTTTAGTATCCCACGCATCAAGAGCAGCACCATATAACTCATGAACTTTAAGAGATTCATATAAGTCGTATTCGTTAATGCAATTGCTTCTACCAACGTTAACAATGAATTTTCCCTTCAACAATTTGAAAATATCTTTGTTAAACATGTTATCAGTAGCTTTAGTAGAAGGGAGAGCGATAAAGATGATATCAACTTTCTTACATAATTCTTCTAATGTCGGAACAAGTCTTACGCCTTTATGTTTAACTCCTCTATCAATTGTGAATGTTTTAATCTTAGAGTTTCTTAAAATAGAATTAATCTCTTGGCCAATCTTTCCAAAGCCAACAATACCGGCTTTCATATTTAAGATATTTTTCCAATATGGGGCTTTCAAGTCGTACCAGATACCTTGTCTAAGTTTATGATCAAATTCAGTGATTCTATTTGTAATAGACATAGCTAATGCGAACGCATACTCTGCGATAGCTTTTGAGTTTGCGTGCGAATTAAATAACTTAATTCCTCTTTCCTTTAATAAGTCTAATGGGAATCCATCAGCACCTGTTTTGTATGCAAAAATTGCTTTTAATTTATTTGCAGTTGCTAATAATTCTGGAGAAAGCTTCTTACCAATTAAAATATCGTAATCTTCTAAAGAAGATACAGATTGGTCAAATACATACAAGTTTGAAACTTTGTTTAATTCGCCAGCCATCTTTCTATATAAAGGAGTATAGTCATCAACTACTAATGCGATTTTTGGAATATTGTTATCGAATCTTTTACGAATGATTTCAGCAATATTATGTTCACTATCATCGTTAAATAAATCTTGTTGGATTTGGTGTTTTAAAGTTAAACAGTGAATACCAAGCTTGTATGTTCTCTCTAAAGAATATCCTTTAAGGATACCTGTTAAGATACCGCCATCAAAAGCATCGCCACCGCCGACTCTTTCGCTAATTTCAAAGTATAATTCGTTCTTCAACTCGTAATATGTGCCATCATCTTTGTAAATTAAGCCTTTCACCTTGTGAACTTTTTGTTGGAATGCTGTTCTATTTCTAACGACAACATATTTACAATTAAACTTTTCACAGCACGCTTTAGCCATTTCTAAAGATGTTCCAGAGAAGCCTAAGAAATTTATTAAATCTCTATCGCTTAAAAGAGGAATATCTACATATTTCATTGCTTCATTAAAAGCAACTGAAGCTTTAGCCATTCCCTTTTCTAAATTACCTTTTTCCCATAGATTTGCTCTAAAGTTAAAATCAAAAGAGACAATTTTATTGTGAGCTTTTGCTTGCTTTAAGAATTCAAAAGTTGGGTTACCATTTTTATAATTTAAAGCTAAAGCAACGCCTGAAGTATGATAGATACCATCCTTTTCGTAGAGGTCTGGATTTGCTAATGATTTAGGTGATAAATATGTGAAGCATGAGTCTTCTCTTTTATAAAGAGTAGCTAAGGTTCTATTCTTTTGATTTGGTAAGAAATAGTACTTAGCCATATCATGAGAATCTGTTTCATTAAGATCGATAGCTTCAACGCCTTGTGAGTCTAAAAATGCGAACAGTTTTTGTCCATCTAAATTCTTAGCAACAGAAGTAATATAGGTACCTTTAATATCAAAAGTATTTGCGGCAATTAATACGTTACATTCTGTACCACCAAAGCTTTTTTCGTAATCATCTCTAGAGAAATCGATTTTATCTCTATCGTATAATCCTGGAACTGTTATTCTTTGCAACATTTCGCCAAATGAAATAATTTCTTTCATTAGTCGTTACCTCCTAAGTTTGGAATTCTACCTTTGATAAGTTCAAGATAAGAGAAGCATACTAATAAAGCTTGTCCGACTTCTCTACGCTTCTTTAAGAACAAATACTTAACGCGACGCTTTGTGTATCTAACTTTATCAGTTTTTGGATGTTTCATAGTTCTTTTGATATATCTTGGAACATAGAAATGATGTTTTCTTGGATATAATCTTCTTCTAACTTTAATTGTAGGATTTTCTCCAAATGGTTTTACATACATGCCATAATCAAAGTCAACTTTGCACTTATCAAAATGGATCAAATAGAAATCACTCTTTAACTTATCATCGAGTAATGGTTCTTTAATAATTTTGCCAGTTTCATCTTTAACAACAGTATCTAAAGATGCATTCTTTTGTAAAAGATCTGCTGTTTCTTTTGCGTTGTAATTAAGTTCGACATAGAAATAGAAATTTGGTTTGCCACCTTCAAGAACGTCACGGGCGAGACCCATGAAATTCTTTTGCATTGTTATTTCTTTATAATCCTCTTCGTTTAAACCGAAGTTCTTCTTTAAAGTTTTCTTTAACATCTTAACGAATTTATCTTCGATGTTTTCTGTAGTTAATTCTTGTTTTGGAGCGCCAAAGAAAAGATCGTTTGACTTAAGAGCTAATGAGATTGGTTGTCCAAATTTGTTCTTCCAAGTAGACTTTTTCTTATCTCTTTTTTCAACTAATAAATAACCGTCCTTAGTGATTATGACCCCATTGATACCGATTTGATTTCCTAATTCGCTGTCTTTAAGTTTACTTAATCTTGGTTTATACTCGAATAATTTTCTCAAAGTCATGCCATCAATGTTATAGTCCATAGCTCTATTTGTAGCGAGCATACTATAGTATGTACTTCTTTCTGTAAAGATATGAAACTCATGAGTTTTTCTTGAATATTCAAAATCACTTAAACGAACTGTTAATCCATTATCAACTTTAGAGAACTTATGAGCGCTCATAATGTCACCAAAGTTTTCAATAACCATTTCAGGTAATTCTTTAACATCTTGACTATCAGTGACGTTGAATTTCATCTTGCCTTCAAAGTTTGTGTACATATTTAAAGTAGGAAGATTTAAAAATGGAGGAACATGAATTATGTCAGTTTTACCTTCTTTATTTTGAACCTCTACGTCCTTACCACCGATGAAGTATCTTATGTATTCTTCTTCACGTTTCTTATCGATATTGTGTTTATCATAAATATCTGAGTGAAGTAATCCATCAAATTTATGCTCGAGATTAGTGATCTGCATGATGTAACCATCTTTTTCTTCATCATAATAATCTCTTGTTTTATCTTCCCTATAGCCAATGATGTGACCATTGAATTTTGTACTTGTGTATTTACGGATAATCTTATGTTCGTCTTGTTCTGTTTTCGCACCTTCTTCATCGTTTTTCTCTTTTGCTAATCTAAACTCATTTAAAACAGCACCAAAAACGATGGATGTTGAGAATGTTGATTTAATGACGCCAACAATAGAAGCAAATGATTCTTCAAAACTTTCAGGAACTTTTATCATGTCTAATAATGAGCCAATCGCATAAATTGCAATTAAAGCCAAAATATATCCGATAATACGGACAATGATAAATTCCCACAAATGTTTAAAGAAAATAGAAATACTTTTAAAGATAGTTTTTAGTGCGTACATAAAAGATTCTCCTGATATATTAAGATTATCAAAAAACTAGTTGTTTGATAATAAAAAAATACCGGCTTTTCAATAGTCGATATTTTTTGACTTAATCTATTCTTACTTTGCTTCTTCAGTTTTGTTTTTGTTAACAACTGGTTTGAGTAATTTAACAGCGAAGAAACCAATAACGATTTTAGCGATATCAAATGGTATGTAAGGAACAACACTAATCATTAATGATTTACCGAATGTCATTGTTGAGCCTGCTGACTTTAAGTAGAAGTATAAAAATAAGCTACCGATGACGTAAACAAGTAATGTTGTAACTAAGCAAGTTAAGCCAAATGTGATAGCTTCATTTTTGAATTTAATCTTATATAAAAAGTGAAATGGAATAGCAGCGACAACAAATGAAATAACGAAACCAAATGTAGGTGTAATTCCAGCGTTGAATCCAGCATATATTGGGAGGAATAATCCTAAAACTAAGTATGCACCAGTGATAATAATCTTATCTAAAAGGTGATCTGTTAAAGCAAAAATGATAAAAACAACGAGTAATTGAAGTGAGACTTTAACGTTTTCGCCAAATGGGATAGATAAGCATCCTAAAGCACATAAAACTGCTAAGAAAATGCCTGCTGTAGTAATTCTTCTAATATTCATAATTTTTAGCTCCTTAAAATATCCGAAAAACCTCCACTAGTCTACCAAAGGACTAGTGAATATTCAACTATAATAACTAAAAGTTATTCTCCGCTAAAATCATCAATATATTTTTTAACAGAGCGAGTCATCTCTTTTGAGAAATCTGACTCATATTTGAAATCACAAAATCTTCTCATCCAATCGTTAAAATCTTTATCTTTAGTATGAGTTTTAAACATTTCAATTCTTTCTTCTTTTGACATGAGATTGTATTTATTTTTGTGGACAATATCTTCTAAATTGAATCTTTGTGGTTTTGGTCTAGCAAGTTGTTGTTCCGTTGGATAGCCAAAAACTAACATTGCACAAGGTAAAACAAAATCTGGAAGGCCAAGAAGTTTTCTTTGTTCTTCATAATTCTCCATAATGTCCCCAATATAACAAGAACCAATACCTAAACTATGGGCTGCCACTACTGCATTTTGTGCAGCTATATTTGCATCGCTAACCGCAATCATCAAGTCTCCAACTCCAGGTGCTCTTGGACTGCATCCTGATTCTTCAAAAACTTTGTACCACTTATAAAAATCAGCACAAAAAATTAAAACCATCTTTCCTGTTGCAATAAATGGTTGGTTATCGCAAGTTTTAACCAAACTATCCTTAACAGCTTGATCTGTAACATCAATGATTGTGTACATTTGTTGGTTCCCAGCTGTTGGCGCTTGCATTGCGGAATTTAAAATCAATTCCTTATCTTCTTTTGAGATTTCTTTATCAGTGAAAACTCTAACTGATTTTCTATCGAATAGTTCTTTAATTGTGTTGTTCATAAGTGCATCTCCTTTTTTCCTTATAAAAATAACATAAGGAAGCGATTATTAAGAATAATACGCAATTAAAAACTTCAGCCTTGCGACTGAAGTCTTGTGTTATTTTTTCGCTTTTCTAATTTCAGCGATCTTTTCAGCTGCTGCCTTATCGATTACTTCTATTCCATTTTCTTCTGCAATTTGAACGATTTGCATCAAAGCTGCTTTCATAAATGGACGAGGAATTTTTACGTACATTTCACATGCTTCTTTTGTGAACTTAACTTTAGTGTCGAGACGTTCAGCGCAATACATAACGCTTTCTACACTACCTGCATTACTTGAAGCGATTGCTTCGCTTCTTGGTCGACGTTCACCAAATCTCATATACCAGAAGTTTTTAGAATCATGATATCCATAGTCGACTGGTACTCTTGGGAATGAATTACGCTTAAGTCCGTTTTTGAGATGATCTGCGAATTCTTCTTTCATTAAAATCTTGTCGATTTTTAAGATGAAGTGGCATCCAAACTTAGATGTAATTCCGTTAAAGTTATTGTAAGGTCCTTCTACACCTTCAAGTTCGCCGATGTGCTCTTTAGCTTTATATGCGTCTTCTAATGTGTCATCCCATGTACATTCAATAACTTGATATGCATCTTTTAAAATTAAAGGTCTATCGTCTCCTTCTGCTTCTCCTTTGATGAATTCATAATGACAATCTTTCATTTTTTCTTCAGGAGTTTTTCCGGGGAAACCTAATCTAACTAATTCTTTAAAATCTTTCTTATCATCTGTAATAAAGTTAAGTGCACATTTACCATTTCTTAAGATATTTTGTGCAGTGTTAGATGAGTTTCTACATTCTAAAATCATTGCGTAATAGTCCTTCCCAGCGATGTAATAAGGGAAGACTAATGAATAAGCGCCAATTGTTGTTTGACCACTTTCTGTAAGAGTCGAAATAGCGACAGTTGGCATTGGATAAAATAAACTGTTTTGATAAAAATTATCAACCACTTTAACTTCTCTAAATTTTTCCATTATAAAACCTCTATATGTTTATACTTCTATACTACTATTAAAATTTTAATATGGTATCTAAAAAATTATTTTTTATTTTCTTCTTTATATGATTTCTTAATAAATTTGAAATTTCCGATAGTTTCATCGACTTTTTCGACATAAGAGAAAGCACTTGGATATTTGCTTAAGATCTTTTCAAGATCAAATAGTTGATTTCTATTAACAACACAGACAAGGAAATATTTCTTATTTCCAGTGTATGAGCCTCTTGCTTCAACGACAGTAGAACTATGTTTTAACTTTTGAATAATTTCTTTTTCTAATTCAACTGTGTCATCTGAAACAATTGTGACTTTATAAGCTTTTTTAGCTTGTTTAATTAAAGCGTTACCGATTGTAGCGCTGATGAACGAATAAAGAATACATAAACAAACAGGGACATAGTTAATTGGCAATCCAGGTACTTTATAAACAAAACTTGAGATAATCGCAATAACAAAATTAATAAAGAATGTTACATAGAAAAAGTTGAGTTTAGGGGCAACTTTTGCTGCATATTTTGAAATGATATCAGTACCAGCTGTACTAGAGCCAAGACTATACAAAAATCCATTGACTACACCACTTAATAAGCCTGCAATAACTACAGGGTAAATTGTGTCGATTCCATTAGCATCATAGATAAAATTGTCAAGATGAGGAGTATCGACCTTATCAAAGATAAGGTAAACTAACGAATAAACGAGTGAATAGACTAAAGATCTAATTGAGAAACGCTTCTCTACTAAGAAGAAAGCGAGTATGCAAAGTGGAACGTTTAAAAGAAATGAAAAGTAACCAACAGAGAACCCAAATTTATATTGGATCATGACGGCGATACCGCCAACGCCTGCTGGAGCGAAATCATTGTGTACGATAAATAAGTAATAATTTAAAGCTTGAACAACGCCAAACAAAGCAATTGCTAAGTATTGTACAACTTTTTTTACATTTGGATTTTTGAAAAATTTAGAGTCCATAACTTTGTTATCAAAAGCAATATTACACCTATAAAACTCAATAATCAATTAAGGAAATACTCTAAAAAACCAGTTATTAAAAAGAAAAGCCCATTTTCGAATTGGGCTAGGCTTACATATTGGTGCCCGAGGACGGACTTGAACCGACATAGTATCACTACTGCTGGATTTTGAGTCCAGTGCGTCTACCAGTTTCACCACTCGGGCAGTGTTTATATTATAAAGTGAGCATCAGTTGTATTCAACTGGTGAATTATAAACTTACTTGGTGTGCTTGGTATGAGTTGAACATACGACCTTAGCCTTCGGAGGGCTACGCTCTATCGACTGAGCTACAAGCACATACTAAAAACTAAATTTCTTATATTCTCCATTAATAAAATCTTTCCAAATAAAAGACTTATTCTCATAGACAAGATATCCGTTTTTACTATCTTCTTTTGGTATTGAAACAGATCCAGGATTTAAGAATAAAACTCCGTTAATCTCACTACATCTTGGCACATGTGTATGACCATGAATGACAATATCTCCTTCTTTTACTGGTGGGAATTTCACATCGTTATATACATGTCCGTGAGTAAGAAAAAGTCTCTTTCCATCAACAGTAATTTCTTTATAGTCAGCCATTATAGGGAATTCTAAAACCATTTGGTCTACTTCAGCATCGCAATTACCACGAACGCAAATAATCTTCTCTTTAATGCTATTTAATAAAGGAATAACTTTTTTAGGAGCGTAATCTTTTGGAAGGTCGTTTCTTGGACCGTGATATAAAATATCCCCTAGCAAAATTAATTTATCAGGGTTTTCTTTTTTATATGCATCTAATAATTGCTCGCAATAATAAGCACTACCATGAATATCTGAAGCTATTAATAATTTCATAATTTCTATTTTGCGTTATCAATTTTCACTTTTACCATGTCATAAACTTCACAAGCATCGTTAACATCCATTTCGTGATAAAAAGAAATCTTCTTATAAGCCATTTCCTTGTAATCGATTCTAATATTTCCGTCTTTAAAAACATACATTTCAACGAAAGTCATACCAGTATTGCTGCTTCCTAAGATTGTTGAGTAGCAGAAATAATCTTTAGTTGTTGGTTTACATTCGTTTTTTGCAACATATGAATCACGTGCAAACAAAGCATCTTTAATACTTCCATCATCTTCAACTGTTGTCTTAACGGAATACAAAGAAAGTTTTGTATTTTTTGAATCTAAACGAGCCAAGAAGAATTCAGGGGTATTAAAATCACATCCATAACTTGGATCAGGAGAAACTGCTCCGCAACTTGTAAAGAGCATTATTGACGTTACACATGAGATTAAAAATCTTTTTTTCATTTGGTTATATTCTATATAGTGACTAAATTTTATGCAAATAATATGGTGCGGCCAAGAAGACTCGAACTTCCACGATTGCTCATCGGTTTCTGAGGCCGAAGCGTCTACCAATTCCGCCATGGCCGCACATTAATTCAGCACTAATCGGCTGAATCGTAATACTTTTCTAGGTCCTCTTTACAATGCATGAAGACTTCTTTTAATTTTGGATCGAAATGAGGACCCATAGATTCTAATATGATGTCGCGTGCCTTATCGTATGACATTTTTTCTTTATAACAACGTTTACTTACTAGCGCATCATAAACATCCGCAAGAGCCATAATTCTAGCTTCTAGAGGTATATCATCACCTGAAAGATTTTCAGGATAACCTCCACCACCATATTTTTCATGGTGATATTTAGCAACATTTTTAGCAATTTTTACAAAACGTTCGTTTTCTACTCCTTCTAATAAAGCAGAAACTACTTTTTCGCCGATTACTGGGTGAGTCTTCATAATTTCAAACTCTTCTGGAGTAAATTTACCTGGCTTATTCAAAATATCATCCGAAATCATCATCTTACCTAAGTCGTGCATAGGTGCAGCACGTCTTACGTAAGAGAAAAATTCATCATCCATTTCATATGCATTAAGTTCTTTAATAGAGCTAATAATAATTTTAATAATGTCACTAGTTCTTTTTACATGACCACCAGTATTTTGATCCTTTGTTTCTACAAGGTCAGCCATACCTAAGACGATTTTGTCTTGAATTGTTTTAATATTGAGAGTTTTAAGTTCAACCTCATGTGACAACTCATTACTATAATTTTCTAAGAATTGGTTGAGTTTTGCGTCTCTAGAATCGTCATGAATACTAATAACATAGCCATCATCTTCTCTTCTTGAATAATCGAACTTTGAAATTGTTAATTTATAGATTTTATTATTTCTCTCGACCATCTCGAAAGCGTCGGTGTTACCTTTTTTAAAACCATCAACAAGGTTTCTAGTAAGTCTAAAAACTTCATCATCGGTCAATTTTCTATCTACCCAGAGTTGTAAAAATTCTGGGAAGTCTTTTTCTATGTCGGGAGATGAGCCTAGATATCTATTTGAATGATCAATAGCAAAATATCCATAATGTTCATCGTTATTTTGAGAAGCTTCTCCCATAAATTGAACATTATATCTACTTATTCTTATAACTAAGAAAAGCATGATAAACCCTGATACACAGTATGTTACAGGAATGGATTCAACATTTATTTTTAATAATCTTCCTAATAAAGCAGCTACAATTGTAAAACTAATAAGGCCTGTTAAATATAAGAAGTTCTTATATGAAACATTCTTTTTACTAAATCCATGGATTAAGAATGCAAGGTCTAAAAATATGTATCCTATGTTATATACATAATAGAAAGCATGTAATGGACCATAAACCTTCGTTACGATTTGAACTCCGTCAACAATCTCAACAGCTAATTCCTTATAATATAAATTCGAGAAGCCGACTGATAATGGCAAAATTAAATATAATCCGCCTACAAGAGCAACAATCGCTGAAGTTAATTTCATATGTTTGAGTTTAATGAAGTCACAAATAATCAAGAAAGTGATAATAGGCATTAATACATTGCCTAAATAATTTACTTTTAGACCGACTATATAACCATCCACTGAGGTAGCCATCGTACCCAATAAATATGCGAGATTAGTGAAAAGAATTGCTAAATACATTGCAGTGAAGAAAGCGGAAACAAACTTCCTTTTAACCACAACGAAAACGCAAAACATAAGAACTGAGAATATAAAACAAGATAGATAATAAGCTATTTGCATAATCAAACCCTTAGAACAATGTTAATTGATCATCTTCATCTAATCCTTTTAAGACACCCATCTCTTCTAACGAATCTACGTTAGTTTGAGAAAGCTTTGTTCTTCTTAAAAGATCCTTCTTAGACGTAAATGGTCCATCTTTTCTAGCTTCAACGACTGTTTGGGCGTTGTTTTCGCCTAATTGATCAACTGTTGAGAAAGGTGGAATTAAACATTTGTTTTCTCTATCGACAACAAAGTTGACTGAGTCAGATTTATAAAGATTAATGTTACTAATCTTGTAACCTCTTTGATACATTTCTAACGCAATATGGAGAGTCTTGAGTTGTTCCCCTTCTTTGTTAGAAAGTTTTTCCCTACTCTTTGATTTTGCATCGAGTTCAACAATCTTTCTAATAATTGCGTCTTTACCTTCGATCATAGTCTTAATGTCGTATTGCTTACTTCTAACTGAGAAGAAGACATTATAGAACTCAAGTGGGTAATATACTTTAAAGTAACCTACACGAACCGCCATTGTAACATAAGCAACAGCGTGTCCTTTTGGGAATAAGTATTTAATTAATTGACATGAGTTAATGTAGAAATCAGGAACATTATTTGCTTTCATCATAGCAAGATATTCCTCTTTAAGGCCTTTACCTTTACGAACGTCTTCCATGATTTTGAAAGCAGTTCCAGGAGGTAAACCCTTAGAAATTAAATAACCCATAATATCATCACGGCATCCGATAACTTCTCTTAATGTAGCCTTACCTTCATTAATGATGTTTTCTGCGTTACCTTGCCAGACGTTAGTACCGTGTGAGATACCAGAAATAATAACTAAATCAGCGAATGTTCTAGGTCTTGTAGTTTCCAAAATACCACGGACAAAGTGAGTACCAAATTCAGGAATACCCAACGCACCAGTTTCATTCTTATCGTAGTCGCTACTCATGCCTAAAGCTTCTGGAGAGCGGAACAACGACAAGACTTTTTCGTCGTTCATTGGAATTGACTTCATATCTACACCAGTAAGTTCACACATAAGTCTTAACGCTAATGGGTCGACGTGACCTAGAAGGTCGAGTTTTAAAATAGTATCGTGAATTGAATGGAAATCGAAGTGGGTTGTTTGCCATCTTGATTCCAAATCGTCAGCTGGGTATTGGACTGGAGTGAAGTCGTAAACATCATTTTCTTTAGGGACAACGACAATGCCGCCTGGGTGTTGACCGGTTGTACGTTTAACATCAACACATCCACTAGCTAAGAAACCAATCTTTGCTTTTGGATGATTATCTGCCATATTCTTAGCGTCCATTTTATCGAAACCTTTTGAGATAAGCATTCTTTCAACGTAGCCTTTTGCATAACCAAAGGCAGTTTTTTCAGCGACTGTTTCGATTGTTCCTGCTCTGAAAACATTAGTCTCACCTAAAAGAACTTTAGTATAGTCATGAGCCTTACCTTGGTAATCGTTAGGGAAGTTTAAGTCGATATCAGGGACTTTTTCAGCGTTAAATCCAAGGAATGTTTCGAAAGGAATATTTTGTCCATCATGAACCATTGGCTCGCCACAAATTGGACATACCTTTTCTGGTAAGTCATAACCAGATTTATACTCAGGCATTGTCTCACTTGTCCACTCTAAATGTTTACATTTTGGACATCTATAATGTGGAGGAAGTGGGTTAACTTCTGTAATGTTTGACATTGTTGCGACAAACGAAGATCCTACAGATCCACGAGAGCCAACAACGAAGCCATCTTCGTTTGCTTTCTTAATAATTTTATGTGCGATGTAGTAAATAACAGCATAGCCGTTATTGATAATACCATCTAATTCTCTATTTAAACGTTTTTCGATGTACTCAGGTAAAACATCGCCATATAATTCATGAGCTTTATCAAAACACATTTGTCTTAACATGTTGTCACAGTTTTCAATGGTTGGAGTGTATAAGTGAGTGTTTGGAGTAGGCTCTAATGGTTCTACTTGGTCAGCGATTTTATTAGTGTTAGTAACTGTAATTTCATATGCTTTTTCTTCACCTAAGAAGCTCATACATTCAAGCATTTCTTTTGTAGAACGGTAATGTTGATCTGGATTAGGGAATTCTTTTTCTCTGCTTCTTGAGTATGGGTTAAGAGCGTGGTTCGCGCCACCGAGAAGCTTAGCGAAAATATAGACATCTCTAAATACTTTTCTAGTTCTATCAGCATAGTGAACATCACCAGTAGCACATACTGGAATGCCTAAAGAATCCGCACCATTCACTATATCCTTGACTATATTCTTAATTTCTTCTTGAGTATTCTCTCTCATGTTAACTAACCATGAGTAGTTTTCTAATGGTTGAACTTCGATGTAATCATAGAACTTCATTGTCTCAAGAAGTCTTTCATTTTCGTAATATCTACCAGCGTTAAATACTTCACCATTAAAACACGCAGAACCGATTAATAAGTGGGATCTATGCTTTTCAATTTCACCTCTAGGAATCTTTGGAACTTCTGCAAGATAATCAACGTGAGAATATGAAACTAACTTGAATAAATCTTTAAGACCAGCCTTGTCTTTTGCAATCGCAACAACATGATGTGGTCTCATGTGTTTATAGTGTTCATTTGTGATTTTTAGGTTATCTAAGTCTTTATGACGCATTTCATAATTGCCTTTAGTCAACTTAGCTAAAATTGGTTGCCAAACGTCGTTTAAAACCTTAGCATCGTAGTCTGCTCTATGGGCATCGTCTTCGTCATATTCAACTTCCATGTTCTTACATAAAGCACCTAATCTGTGCGCTTTAGATTCTGGGAATAAGTAACGAGATAACGCTAATGTATCAATAACTGGGTTAGATAATGTAGGATAACCATGTCTCTTCAATTCGGCATTCATCATTGCGATATCGAATTCAGCGTTATGAGTAACTAAAATTGCGTCACCGATGAACTCCATAATCTTTGGAAGAGCTTCTTCCATAGTTGGTTGTCCTGCTAAATCATCGTCGCTAATATGAGTTAATTCGACGATTTTTCTAGGTAATGGATAACCTGGGTTAATTAAAATATCTAATCTATTAGTAACGGTACCGTGTTCGACTTTAACAGCACCAAATTCAATGACGTTATTGTATTTAGCACTTAAACCAGTTGTTTCAGTATCGAAAACAACGAAGCTTGATTTATTCAAAATTCTATCGCATGGATTCATGATGTATTTGAGTCTATCTTCAATCATATAGAACTCACATCCATAGAGAATTTTTAATTTATATTTACGAGCTGCAGCTTGAGCATCTGGGAATCCTTGAACAACACCATGGTCTGTAATAGCGATAGCTTTGTGGCCCATTGCTTTTGCGAGTTTACAATAGACATCCATGTTAGAAATACCATCCATTGCAGACATATTTGAGTGGAGATGCAATTCTACTCTAGTTTCTCCCTCTTCGTTTTCGATTTCATCAGGTGGTAATGGATCTACATAGTGTCCTTTAATAGTTAATTGTTTTGTAAAATTATCAGTTGTTGTGACACCTCTAATTCTTAAATTGTCACCCCAAGATAACTTGTTACAAATTTCTTCCGTGAATGAAGCGTTAATGAATTGGGTAACATAAATTGCGCCACCGTGCTCATCAAAAACACCGATAGTTTCTTTCTTCTTGCCACCGAATTCTCTTTCTTCTCTAGAGAAGAATTTACCGACAAAATCGACATGATCACTTTCTAATTTGATGTCGTCAATCTTATCAATAATCTTATAATTGCCACGTCTATTAAGACGTTGACGTTCTCTTTCATTTTGAAGTTCTTTGAGATTGTCTTTCATTCTTTGGAGATAGACATCTTCAACAACTTCTGCCATTTTTTCTTTTTCTTTTACGATTAAATCTGCTGCTTGATCACCATTATTAACTTCTTCTGAAACTTTCTTTTCTTCTTTGACTTCCTCAACTTTTGGAGTTTCTTCCACTACTTCTGGAACTTTTTCTTCTACTGCTGGTTTTGCAGGTTTAACCTTCTCTTCAACACCGAATTCATAATTAATAAAAGTTAAGAAGTCCTTAAAATCAAAGATTGTTGTGTAAAACATATCCATCAAGTTTTCATCGTCATAAGAAATAACAATGTTATTTGAACCACAAGAAATTTCATGTGGGAATGGAATATGATAAATACTTTGATACCAATCTTTTAATAAACTTGCGACGTCTTCGCTAGTTGGTCTTTTAATATATGAGAACCTTATATAATAAGGATAATCTACAGTGCGTAATCCATCTTGTAATTGATGTAAGAATTCATATTGCCATGGAGTTTGTTTAACAATGACCATGTCAATTTGTTTGCTGTTGAATCTATTTCTTCCGACCATTTCAAAATCCATATCAAAATCATCGACATTATCGATGTGGATAGATTTTAAAAATGAAATCATCTTTGCTCTTGCTATCATAATACGATACCTGAGAATAGTCCTTTAAAGATATAAACCCATAAATCTTTAAATAATATAAATGCCATCAACAATAATAAAATTCCAATTCCAATCAAAGAGAAAATACCTTTAACTTTGTCAGGAACTTTCTTATGCGTGATTCCTTCTATAATAACAACTAATAACTGCCATCCATCAAGACCAGGAAATGGGAGTAAGTTGAAAATAGCTAAGTTAACGCTAATCAAGCCCCAAAGGAACATGAAATAGCTAACACCTAAGTCGTCTAAAATTGTCTTTGCTTCAAAGCCAATTCCGACAATACCAGAGAGTTGATCCACACCAACTTGACCAGTAACAAGCATGCCTAAACTGTCTACAACAGCAGTTGCACTATGTCCAAAATCAGAGAATGTTGCCTTGAGAGCTTGTCCGAAAGAATTTCTATATCTACTGACCATAACTCTAAGACCGCAATCAATCATACCTTCCTCTGTGAAAGTAATAGTTACAGGGTGATCAACAAATGTTGTCTCATTGACTTTAGTCTCTAAATTGAATGAAACAGATTTGATATTTTCGCTATAAACGATGTTAGGTTTAACCTCTCCGCCCTCGTAACCATAGAAAATGTATGAATAGATAGGAGTTTTAAATGATTGAATAGGTTTTAAAACGACTCTAATATCCATTGTAGAATCATCAGTAAGTGTAATAGTTCCTGGATTCTTAAGCATGAAGTTTCCTTGCTCTTCCCAACTTGAGTCGAATGTAAGGAGGTCGCCCTTCTTTAAACCAGCAACTTCACAAATTGAAGTAGGTGCTACATCAATTACGTTACTTGCAACGAACTTTTCTTGTACAAAAGCAATATTGCTAATAAAGAAAATAAAGATAGCTAAAACAGCATTCATAGTGACGCCAGCAACAAGAATAATTGCTTGTTTCCATTTGCTAATTTTATTTAATGCTCTAGATTCATCTACTACTACGCCTTCAGGAAGTTCAGCACCTTCGCCATACATTGAAACATATCCACCGAATGGAACCGCTCTTAAAGAGAATTGAGTTTCCCCGCCTTTTCTTTTGTGTTTCCAAATTAATGGACCCATACCAATAGAGAATTCGCTACAGTAAACTTTAAAAACCTTTGCAGCAGTTAAATGTCCAAGTTCATGGACAACGATTAAAACTGATAAGCAAATCATAAAAAGAAGAATATAAAGAATAGTAGAAATAACGCCCATTATAGATTAACCTCTCCTTTCACAATTTTATGTACTGTCTCTCTTATAGAGACATCACATTTCTTAATCTCTTCATAAGAAGGATTTTGAATATTACTTACATTATCTACACAAAAATAAATAATTTTTTCGATATCTGTAAATTTAATTTTTTTATCTAAGAAAGCGTAAACTGCTTCCTCATTAGCAGCGTTAAACGCTGCCCCTAGAAGTCCTTTTTCGTCAATGACTCTTTTAGCAAGATTAACGATTGGGAATCTTTCGTAGTCAAAATCGTATAATGAAGATTTTTTATAATCTTCAATATGTTGGATATATACTATATCATATTCGCACGCACCTTCAAACATTGCATATTTAATTGGCACTCTCATGTCAGGTTTTCCTTCGTCTAAACGATAAGAACCGTCATTATATTTAACTAAAGAATGAACAAAACTTTCATAATTGAACATTAATTCAATTTGTTCATATTTATATCCGAATAAATAATACGCTTCAATTATTTCGAAAGTTTTGTTGACCATTGATGCACTATCAATGGTGATTTTATTTCCCATTGACCAAGTTGGATGCTTGAGTGCGTCTTCTGGAGTGACACTTTCTAATTGTTCTCTAGAAAGTTTTCTAAATGCACCACCTGAGGCGGTAATTACTAATTTATCTACATTATCACTTTGAATTAATAAGCATTTGCTAAGTGCGGCGTGCTCACTATCGATTGGGACTAATTTTCCGTGTCCATCTTTTAATAACTTATTAATTAACTCTCCACCAGTGACTAAAGTCTCTTTATTAGCTAGAGCTAAAACTTTATTATTTTCTAGAGCTACGATGCTTGGTTTAAGCCCAACAAAGCCGACTAAAGCATTCACCACCATGTCACAATCGCATGCTTTAATGAGTTCGTTAAGCCCTTCATCTCCAAAATAGAAAGTTACATTTGGATATTGCTTAACTAATTCTTTATTTTCTTTCTTAACGCAAACAAATTTAGGTGAAAATTCATTAATAATTTCTGAAACTTTTTCTACTCGGTTACCAACAGAAAAACCTACTAAAGAAAAATCAACTGGATGCTTTTTCATAACATCCAGCGCTTGTGTTCCTATAGATCCTGATGCTCCAAGTAAACAAATGCGTTTCATATTATCCAACGAGTGTTCTCCAAATGAAAATATATGTAGCAGCTGTCATACATGTAAATAACAGGGAATCGATTCTATCTAAGATACCACCGTGTCCTGGGAAAATGCTTCCATAATCTTTGATACCGTTGAAACGTTTAATAGATGAGAAAACGAAGTCACCAATAACAGATGCAGGAGGTAAGATGAGTGACAAGAATAAAATATTGTACCAGTGATCTAAGTCTAAAATACCTGGTAATAAGCTAACTTTACCTTGTGAGAATGCTGGAATTAATAAACCAACTAACGCACAAATACCAAATGAGAAGACGACACCACCGATGAATCCTTCCCAAGTTTTCTTAGGAGAAATTCTTTCGTTCATCTTAGTTTGGCCAAATAACATACCGAAAATGTATCCGCCAGTGTCACTTAATGCACCGCTTAAAACAACCCAAATCAATAAGAAGGCGCTGTAGAAGTTATCTTGAATATTGAAATATGGAAGATCTTCTCCGCCAGGAGTTGAGTGAATTAAAAGGTTAGGAATATATCTAATGTAAAGAGCACTTTGAAGACCGAAAACAATAATAAAAATCATTGTGAAAATAAAGCACGCTTCACGGACTGTAAAGTTTTTATCATAGATAACAGTGATGAATAATAACAAAATAACAATGAAAACCATTAAAGGAGAGAAGTTAATATCGATAAAGTGAGCGAATAATCTTCCACCATGGTTTTCCGTTAATAATCCTCTCAAAAGAGGCATGATCATCAAGAACATCGCACTTAAGAAAGTGACGACATATAAAAATTTTGAATATCTAATTCTACCGCACTTGATGATTTCCCACATTGCGCCGACTAAAGCACAACAAACTAAAATAAATAGGAACCAGTCGCCAAGTAAGACGACAGGAATTGCAAAAACTACCATTACAATGGCAGTGATAACTCTAGTCATGATAGAGTTTTTCTTTTTTCTTTCCTCTTCTTCTTTTGGATCTTGAGGTTTTTCAGTTTTTACGAAAGTCATATTAATAGAAGATGAGCTTTCGTCATCGCTTGTGAAAGAAATGTCTTTATTTTCTACTTCCATCTACTATACCTCCGTATCTTCTGTCTCTTGTTTTGAACTCTTCAATGCATTTGAATAGTTCTTCTTTTGTAAAATCTGGCCAACATGTTGGTGTGAATATAAATTCTGAATAAGCTAATTGCCAAGGAAGGAAATTACTTGTTCTTTGTTCACCACTTGTTCTAATTAATAAGTCAACAGGTGGCAAACCTTTTGTGTATAAATAATTTTCAAAAGATAGTTCATTGATGTCATCAATTGAAATTTTGCCTTCTTTAATATCTTCGTTGATGAGTTTTACCGCTCTGACGATTTCGCTTTTACCGCCGTAATTTAAGCAGATGTTGAAGACAAAATTTTTACAATCTTTTGTCTTTTCCATACATTCATAGATTACTTTTTGAGTTTTTTCTGGAATTCTAGAAATGTCACCACTTACCATTAATCTGCTTCCGTCTTTGAGCATTTTCTTAATTTCTTTTTTAAAGAAAATCTCTAAGTAGTCAAATAAATGGTCGATTTCTTCTTTTGGTCTATTCCAGTTTTCAGTTGAAAAAGCGTACAAAGAAAGAACTTTGATGTTTGCTTCAATACAAGCATCGTAAATATCTAGGCAAACTTCGCAACCCCTTTTATGACCTAAATGTCTAGGGAGTCCACGTTTCTTTGCCCAACGGCCATTGCCGTCCATTATACATGCTAAGTGATTAAGTTCTTTTCCCATTTTTTATAGTATACATAAAAAGATGGATATTTTAAATAAAATACCATCTGAAGTTCTATATATTCATTTTTGATAAAAAACAGGCTGAAATTAAAACGTGTTCCTACTTTAAACCATTCGTCGTTAACGATAACACTATTTGGATCATAAACAAGGATACAGATAGTAGTTAATTGCGACTATATCATTTTGTCACCTTTATTACTTTCTAGAACGATATCCCCTAATGTATAGCGTTTTTAGTCCATTCAGGCATATCATCATTAAGCCAAATCTTGATTGTTGAGTCACGATCTCCAATCTTTAATCCTATATCGAAATACTCTTCTGCTTCGCTCTTAAATTTGACTTTATACTTCAAATCTCCCCGGACGTAACTAATAAATTCTACCGTTTCAATCTGTTCCGAATAAAATGTTACTACATCTCTATTTAAGCTGTTGTTTAACGTAATGTCACCTACATAATCTAATGAAATAGTAAACTCAAATTCATCGAATGAATTAACAATACACCTAGCATCTTTTAGCGGTGATATTTTATTTATATATGTGACGGCAAGTTCATCTGTTAAGTCCTTATAAGAGGAGACTTTAAAACCTACATAATCGAAAGGAACTAAAGTTTTCTCATATTCGATTTTGTTGTTAGCATTTATCTTAAATTTTAAAGAAGCGTATTTTGAACGTCTGTAAAACCAATTGATATCATCTAAAGATAAAGCCATGATTTCACCTTCTTCTAAATATGGCTTTACCCCTCCTTCAAAATCATCAGAGTTCCATAATTCGATACAATTATGGACATCATAGATACTAAAATTGTTACGGAATTCAGCATACGACCCATTTGCATAATACGTTATGTGATTGCCATATATCAGCTCAACATGTCCATCACAATTCACGTCTGCGGCATAAATATATTGCGTTAGTGGCAAATATCTGTCTTCCTTCTTAAGGTAAATCCACGGACCATCATTACCTTCTGTAATGTCCATATCTTCAGAAAGATTTTCATAAATATTGTAAGCTTTTTCACTGCTAGATTCATTTACATAGATTAAATATCCCCTAACGTATCCGCAGTTAGGGTCGTAATTTTTATCATTCTTGTTTCCAAAATCATCATTATTTTCTATTTTCTCGTTATCTTCATCGACACCCGAAATTATCTCGCCAGAACTATTACATGCGGTGAGTAAAATTGAAAACAAAGTCATCCAAGAAGCAAAAAGTTTTTTCATCTTACTCTTAATTATATTTTTTAAATAAAAAAATACAAGGACATCTCCTTGCATTTATAAAAAGAAAAGAGGCTTCCGCCTCTATTCATTAAATTGACATTAATTCTTTTTCTTTTTCAGCAATAACTGTATCAATTGATTTGATTGCGTCATCGTGAACTTTTTGAAGATCGTCAAGCATACGCTTTTGCATGTCTTCTGTGTATGAATCGTCATCTTTAATTAAGTCGACGTATTCTCTTCTGACATTTCTAACAGCGATTTTTGCTTCTTCACCATACTTACGAGCTTGTTTAACGATTTCTCTTCTTCTTTCTTCAGTTAATGCAGGAATAATTAATCTAATTTGGTTTCCTTCATTACTTGGATTGATTCCTAAATCACTAGCATTGATTGCAGCAACGATATTTTTAATATCGTTTTTATCGTAAGGTTTGATTAATAATTGTCTTGGTTCTGGACTTGAAACTGAAGAAATTTGGTTTAATGGAGTAGGTTCACCATAATAGTCAACATTGATTCCATTGAGCATTGCTGGGCTTGCTTTACCTGTTCTTAATGATGATAAAGTAGTTCTTAAAGAATCTGCTGATTTCTTCATTTGTTCATCAGCCATTAAAATTAATTCATCCATGAGTTATTCTCCTTTTTTACATGTAGTTCCTAAAGTTTCGCCTTTAGCTACACGGATAAAGTTACGTGGATCTTCCATTGAGAAAACTCTAACATCGATATCTTTATCCTTAATTAATTCTATCGCAGTTATATCCATAACTTGAAGATTTCTTTTAATAATTTCATTAAAAGCGATTTCAGGAATGAATTTTGCGTTAGGATTTGTTGCCGGATTATCATCGTAGATTCCATCAACACCATTCTTACCAATTAAGATAGCGTCACAACCTAATTCGATTGCTCTCATAGTTGCTGCTGTATCTGTTGTGAATAATGGTTTTCCTGTTCCTCCTGAAAGGAATACAACTTTTCCATCGTTCATAGCTTTATCAGCAGTTTCGATAGAGTAAGCAACTGTAACTCCTTCAATTGCTGGAACAGCAGATGTAACTACTGATTCAACGTTAAGATTTTTTAATACAGAAGACATTGTTACTGCGTTAATAACAGTACCTAACATTCCCATATAATCTGCAGGGATTCTATCTAAACCATTTTCAGATGCGAATTTGCCTCTCCAGATGTTACCTGCTCCGATGACAATACAAACCTGAGTTCCTTCACTAACTAATTCAGAAACGATAGCTCCTAAACCAGAAAGCATTTTAGAATCAAAGATTGCATTTGAAGATCCTTTAAGAGCTTCTCCTGAGAATTTTAATAAGACTCTTTTGTACATAGTTTTCTCCTATAAAAAAGGGGCATCAAAGATGATGTCCCTAATAAATTAATAAATTACTTTGCTTGAGACATGACTTCAGCAGCGAAATCGTCTTGACGTTTTTCAATACCTTCACCAACTTGGTAACGGATGTATTTGACAACATTAACATTCTTTTCTTTTAAGACGACGCCAACTTTCTTAGAATCATCTAATAAGTAAGCTTGTTCTGTGAGAACCATTTCTGAGAAGTATTTGTCAACTTTACCAGCAATAATCTTTTCGATCATAGCAGCTGGTTTGCCAGCGAATTTTGGATCTTCAGCAGCTGCTTTAGTTTGAACTTCAGTTTCATGAGCGATTGCTTCAGCACCGATGTCAGCTTTTGAACCGTATGTTGGGTTGTTAGCTGCGATGTGCATTGCAAGGCCTTTACCTGTTTCATCATCTGCTTTATCTAAGACAGCAACGACACCGATTTTACCACCCATGTGGATGTATGTGTAAATTGCGTTGTCATTTTTCTTAACGAGTGTGAATCTACGTAAGTCGAATTTTTCACCCATTTTAACAGTAGCATCTGTGAATAAATCTTTTGTTAAATCTTTTGCAGCAGCGATATCTGCTGGTTCTTCTGAAAGGATAACTTCAGCGCATTTTTCGACTAATTCTTTGAATGCGTCACCCTTTGAAACGAAGTCAGTTTCACAGTTAACTTCAACGATAACTGTTTTACCGCAGTGTGGGCAAGATTTAATAACAACTAAACCTTCAGCAGCAATTCTGTCTGCTTTTTTAGCTGCTTTTGCCAAACCCTTTTCACGGAGATAGTCACATGCTTTATCTAAGTTGCATTCGTTTGCTAATAAAGCGCCTTTGCAGTCCATTAAGCCTGCGCCAGTTCTATCTCTTAAAACTTTAATTAAATCGATTAAACTATCAGCCATTATTTTGATTCCTCTTCTTTTGCTGGTTCAGCTTTTACTTCTTCTTTAGCAACTGGCTTTTTAGCAGGTGCTTTTTTAGCTGGAGCTTTACCACTCTTTTCGCCTTTACCTTCAGCAGCCATCATTGCAGCTCTCTTTGCAGCTCTTTCAGCTTGTTCTTTTTCATAAGCTTCTTGGCGAGCAGCTCTTTCTGCACGGATCTTTGCTAATTTTTCAGCGTTTTCTTTTTCAGTTTGTTTGATAACTTCCTTCATAGTGACTTCGTCGCCTTCGTCTTTAGTGTAAGCAACAACTGGTGCTCCACCTTTAGATTCAACGATAGCGTCAGCGATGACAGCCATAATTAATGAAACAGATCTAACTGAATCATCATTAGCTGGGATGACGTGGTCACATAAATCAGGATTGCTGTTTGTATCAACGATACCGAAGACTGGGATTCCTAATCTCTTTGCTTCAGCAACAGCGTTCTTTTCTGCGTTTGGATCAACAACGAAGATAGCGTTAGGAATTTTTCTCATTTCCTTAATACCAGCTAAGTTGCTTGATAATTTTTCTTTTTCTTTACGGAGTTGAGCAGCTTCGACTTTTGGTAATAATTCGAATTCGCCTTCTTCTTCTCTTCTCTCTAAATCTTTGAGGTATCTAATTCTACCTTGGATTGTTTTGAAGTTAGTTAATGTACCGCCTAACCATCTGTTAGTCATGTAGAATGAACCACTTCTTAATGCTTCTTGAGTAACGACTTCAGCGATTTGTGGTTTTGTACCGACAAATAAGACTTTACCACCGTTATCAACGATTTCTTTCATTGCTTTGTATGCGTCGCAAACTAAAGCAACTGTTTTTGCTAAGTCAATGATGTAAACACCATTTCTTGCGCAGTAGATGTACTTTTTCATCTTTGGATTCCATCTACGTGTTTGATGACCGAAGTGTGAACCAGCTTCTAATAATTTCTTCATTGTGATAACTGGAGCGTTTTCGTCATGCATAACTGCAGCCATTGTTGCTGCATCTTTTGCGTCGACAGCTGTTGCTTCGACTACCTTCTTTTCTTCTTCAACCATTGTGAAGACCTCCTTTTGTTTTGCCTCCGCTGTTTCTAAGAACTCGACCACTCCACAATTTGGAGCACAACGGCAGTTCAATCCGCAGCGTGTGTAGTCTGTGATAATTCTCACAGCGTGTATGATTTTACCAAACTATATAATAACTAACAATAGTTATTTAACTTTTTTTGCTCTTGGGTGAGCTTGTTTATAAATATCTTGCATCGCTTTCTCAGTAACATGTGTGTAAACCTGGGTAGCATTAATGCTATCGTGACCAAGCAATTCTTGAATAAACCTGAGATCCATGCCTGCCTCAAGTAAATGAGTAGCAAATGAGTGTCTGAAAATATGCGGATGTAGACCTAAATTGAGTCCTGTTTTTTTCTCAATGTCAGTCAAAATAAGTTCAAGCCCGCGAGTTGTTAATTTGTTTCCGTTCTTATTTAAAAATAGATAATCGTTTGGCTCATGAGCTCTATTTAAAAAGACGTTTCTAGATTCAGAAATATATTTATAAATTGTGTCTCTACATCCTTCTGTAAAAGGCACGATTCTTTCTTTATTTCCCTTGCCAATCACTCGTAAGATTCTGTCCGATAAAAACACGTCTTCGCACCTTAAATTGATGAGTTCACTCGCCCTTATACCTGTGTAGTATAGGGTCTCAATTATAGCTTCATCTCGGTATACATTGGGGTCTTTTCGATTTTTATTTTCTTTGAACAATTTTTCAATCTGCTCTTTATAAAGAGCATGTGGATACTTTTTCTCAAGCTTCAAAGGATTTAAAAGTGCAAAATAATTAGTTTGCACCACTCCTTTTTTGACTAAAAATGAGTAAAATCCTTTGATCGCAGAAAGTCGTCTTTTGCATGATCTTTTGATTATTTTATTTTCGAATTCTTCGCTTAAAAAATTACGAATAATTTGTGCGTCAACGTCCTTAAAATCGATGCCTTCGCGATTTAAAAAATCGTTGAATTTTTCAATATCGCGACGGTAAGAATCCGCTGTTTTTATAGAGTATCTTTGTTCGTTTTTTAATATATCTAAATATTCGAAAAGAAGTTCTTCCATACATCGATTTTAACAAAAAAAGCACATTAGTTGTGCTTCTTTTTGCTTATTCTTTCCATATAGTGGCAAGTTGGATAATTACTACATCCATAGAAATATCCATATTTGCCTTTTTTCTTTAATAATGGAGCGCCACAATCTGGGCATTTTTTCTCTGTAATCTCATCTTCAGTTTTAACAACTTCAGGTTTGATATATTTGCAAGTTGGGAATCCACTACAAGCGAGGAACGTTTTACCTTTTTTGTCTTTTCTTTCGACAAGATGCTTACCACAAATTGGGCAAACTTCTTCGGAAACAACTACTTCCTTCTTTTCCTTTTTGACGTACTTGCACTTTGGATAATTACTACATCCAATGAACTTTCCGTTTTTACTTTCTTTGTAAACTAATGGAGCTCCACATTCAGGGCATAACTCACCAGTTTCAACAGGCTTTTCAGGATAGATTTGTGGTCCGACTTCTTCAATTAACTTAACGAATGGATAATAGAAATCAGAAAGCATTTGAATACGTGATTCACTACCTTCTTGAACGTTATCTAATTTATCTTCCATGTTAGCTGTGTACTTAACATTGACGATATTTGGGAAGTATTTTTGTAAAACATTAGCAGTTAATTCGCCTTGTTCAGTTAATGTGAGGATACCACCAGCATTATTAACGTATTTTCTAACTCTTAAAGTATCAATTGTTGTTGCATATGTACTTGGACGGCCAATGCCGACTTCTTCCATGAGCTTAACAATCTTAGCTTCGGAATAATGTGCAGGTGCTTCTGTGAATTTTTGTTCGCCTTCTTTTGAGACAATTGGGAAGCTATCACCAACTTTAATGTTTGGGAAATTGCCTTTATATTCATCAGATTCATCATCCTTATAAATAATTTCATAACCACCGAATGTAGTATGAGCTAATTCAATTCCGTAGTTATAGTTATCATCATTAAAGTTAATTGATAAAACTTTCTCAACTTTAGAAGACATTAATGAAGCAAGTGCTCTGTTATAAATTAATTTATAAAGATTATATTGGTCATTAGTTAAGAATGAGCGAATGCTATCTGGAGTTCTATGGCAGCTTGTAGGTCTAATACCTTCGTGTGCGTCTTGGCTTAAGACAGATTTTTTGCCTTTTTTAATTTGGCCAAGGTATTCTTTACCATATTTTTCTTCGATGAACTTACTTGCTCTTTCAACAAACGATGGAGCAAGTCTTGGTGAGTCAGTTCTCATGTAAGTAATTAAACCGACATGTTCACCATTAACCACTACACCTTCATATAAAGATTGAGCAATTGATTGAGTCTTTTTAGTTTTGAATTTTAACTTAGCGAATGCTTCTTGTTGCATTGTTGAAGTTGTAAATGGTTCTTTACTATCTTTAACTCTATTTGAAGTATTTAATGCGGAAACTTTGATTTCATTTCCGATTTTAGAAAGTACTTCGTCAGCTTCTTCTTTATTATGAATGCTAAGTTCTTTATTCTTCTTATCTAAAATTTTGACATTAAAATCTTTTCCAAGAATCTTAGAAACTACTTTAATTTTCCAATATTCTTCACTTACGAATTCTTTGATTTCTTTTTCGTGATCAAAGATAAGTTTTAATGTAGCGGATTGTACACGTCCTGCACTTCTTGACTTAATCTTCTTAAATAATAAGTTAGAAAGTTTAAAGCCGATAATTCTATCAAGAATTCTTCTTGTTTCTTGAGAAGAAACTAAGTTTGTATCGATTGTTCTTGGGTTAGACATTGCAGAAGAAATAGATTCTCTTGTAATTTCGTGGAACTCAAGACGTTTTGTTTTAGAAATATCTAAATTTAAGACTTGTGCTAAATGCCATGCGATTGCTTCACCTTCTCTATCAGGGTCGGTTGCAAGGATGACTTCGTCGCATTTATTCTTTTGTCTGATTAAATCACTGACAACTTTTCTTTTATCCTTATTAATAATATAGGATGGAGCAAAGTTATTTTCGACATCCACACCTAAACCACCTTTGCCTGATGTAGCAAGGTCTCTGATGTGGCCTAATGAGGCGACAACTGTATAATCACTACCGAGATATTTTTCGATAGTTTTACATTTTGCAGGTGATTCAACAATAACTAACTTCATAGCGTTCGGTTAAAAACTATATTACCAACTAATTGAAAAGTCAAAGAGAAAAAATCTATATATCTATATTAAATAAAAGAAGTCTTTATTTAAGAATTTTGCTGAATTTCGCTTCCAACAAAAGCTGTCTGATTTAATTCTTCAATAACGTCTTTCGCATTCTCAACTAAAACCGCGCCTTCTTTAATTAGACGGTTACATGCAGAGTTGCTATCCGCTGTATTTGGCACTGCTAAAACAGTTCTTGAGAAGCTTAAAGCATATGTTGCCGTGATGCTTGTTCCGCTTTGTTTTTGGGCTTCCACGATTAAAGTTGCTTTAGATAAACCAGCGATAATCCTATTTCTTAATGGAAAGTGTGCGCTATCTGGACTTACTTGTCCAAAATATTCACTCATTACAAGATGTTCTTTTTTTAATATTTGATATAAATCTTTATTTTCTTGAGGGTAAACATTATCGATTCCACTACCTATGATTGCGATTGTCTTATTACCCATCTTGATTGCGCTACGATGAGCAATCCCATCAATTCCTTTGGCCATTCCAGATACAACATGATATTCGTTAGATAAGTCCTCGGATAAAGAAGTAGCCATTTTTACACCATAGCTACTAGGGTTTCTAGACCCAATAATCGATAAACACTTACTAGGATTATGAGTCAACGTAATGTCACCATAATAGAAAAGAACGAAAGGTGGCATATAGATCTGTTTTAGAATTTGAGGATAATCAGCGTCTAAGATTGTCGTTGCCTTACACGTTGATTTGTTAAATTCTTCTAAATATGTATTAAGTTCACATATTTCTTTACTAGAGATTGCAGAATAGATCGAATTCCAATCTCCTTGGTATTTTATTGCGAGTGCAATTAGTATTTGTCTTCCACTTAACATGAAAAAACCTCCTACTATATTTAAGGGGGCGTTTTTTCGATTTTCTTACAAAAAAAGTGAAATTTTTTTAATTCGTGATTTTTTAACAGGGGCATAAGAGAACCTGTGAAGCCCTTCAACAGGCCCAAATTCTTCTAATGCTTCGAGGTGGTCTTTAGTTCCATAACCCTTATTTTTAGCTATGTGGTACTGAGGATATTTCTTATCTAATTCGTAACAAGCATGGTCCCTAGAAACCTTTGCTAAGATTGAAGCTGCAGCAATGTTTTGACTTAACGCATCGCCATGAACTAAATCAATAACCTCGCAAGACCTATTTGGTAGCTTCATACAGTCGGTTAATATTAGATCGATTTTATGTTTAATTTGGTCTAACGCTAACCCCATAGCTTTTCTACTTGCTTCAAGAATATTGATTTTATCAATTTCTTCGGGTTCGATAGAGGCGATTCCATACGCAATCGCGTTTTCAATAATAATTTCAAAAGCCTTTTCTCTTTGTTTTTCAGTCAATTTTTTAGAATCATTAATAAGCTCGCTAGAAAAGCCTTTTGGAAGAATTACTGCAGCAGCAAAAACAGGGCCGAGTAAACATCCTCTTCCTGCTTCATCTGTACCCGCGATAAATTCGTATCCTTTATCGTAAAATTGTTTCTCGTAATCTAGTGCCATTATAGCCACTCTAAAGTAATTTGACCTAATAGGCCATTCTTGAATTCAGTTAAAAGTAATTTATATGCTCTTTCTAAATCGTATGTTCCGTTAGAAAGTAATTTTCTTCTTTCACAAATTGATTTTATGACGTCGTCGAAAGATGTGATTTCTTCGATATCAAATCTTTCTTTCAATGAATTTGGATAGTTCTTCTTTAAAAAAGCTAATAATGCTCTACACATATCTTCGCTTGGTAAAATGTCTTCTCTGATAGAACCAAGAAGAGCCAAATTCATTGCTTTTTTCTTATCTTCATAGTTCATAGGTAAGATTCCAGGTGTGTCTAATAAAACGAACTCATTAGATACTTTGATCCATTGTTGTCCACGAGTGAAACCAGGTTTATTTTCTACACCAGCTGCACTACGCTTTGCAAACCTATTAATAAGAGATGATTTACCTACGTTAGGGATACCAATAATCATTGTTTTAATTGGTTGAGGCTTCATGCCTTTTGCTTTTTGTTTTTCCCAAATAGATTTACCAACTTTAACAACGGCGTTTTGAATTGCTTTACCTGAATTTTGTTGAGATAAATCTAAATCAATTACGACATCGTTGTCTTTTCTAAAGTATTCAAGCCATTTAGCTGTTTGGGATTTATCAGCGAGGTCAGTTTTACTTAAAACAATAACCTTTCTTTTGTTTTGAATCAATTTCACTAAATGCTCGTTTACTGAACTTAAAGGAGCACGTGCATCTAAAAGCTCGACAATGACGTCGACTAATTTAATTTTGTCCTCAACATTATTGAGGGCTTTTTTCATATGTCCCGGAAACCAATGTATTTCTGCCATAACTATTTTAAATATACAGGGCCATCTTTATATGGCTCTTCACTAATTATATCGTCAAAATAGACGAACTTTGTACCACCACATTTGCATTTGGTATCGTTTTCATCAACTTTTGTAGAGCAATCTGCACAATGTTTAAGAGTTCCATAAGTGCATTCTCCAACAAGTTTAAAAATAACTCCTTCAATATTTTCCTTATAAATAGGAGCAGCTGGAGAGTATGCTGTTGGATTACAGCAATCGGTAGATCCATTATGAGACCAATTATCACCCATAACAAAGTATTCGTCTTCGCCTAAAGTAATGTCGCAACGTCTATCTTCGATGTGTCCTTTTCTAAGAAAACTTGGAAGTACGTGATCCTCAAAGACTTTTTCCGAAACTTCTTTTTTATCGCCATTCATCTTTACAACATTTCCTGAATATGTAGTAGAAACAACTTTATTATTTATAGTTGATTCAATTGTAAAAACATCGTTGTTAATAACTAAATGGTCTCCAGGAAGACCGATGACTCTTTTTACTTTTAAAGAAGCTTGATTTGTAAGTGTTGAGCTACCTCTAACGTAAGGTTGAGTGTAATCTAAAGAGCTTTCAAAAGGATAATAGCAAACGACTAAATCGAAATGTTCAATATTGTCGATTGCGTGAGCGCTATTATCTGTAAGCCCGTATGTGGATTTTTCGTTACTACCTTCTAAAGTTGGCGCCATTGAAGAACCAATAACGAAAAAACGATCAAATGTGTTCTTTTGAGCCTGATAAATTGATAAGACGCTGATAGGCACAATAAGAACCATCGGGAGTATGTAAGAAAGTAAATCGCTAATTAACTTTTTATTTTTCATATAATAGTTCTCCCTCATTATATGAAATCCCCATATTATTCGCAATACGTGTGAGCACAAAAAAAGGATTCTTGCGAACCCTTATTTTTCTTACTTAAGAATTTCTTTAATTCTAGCAGATTTACCAGAAAGTTTACGAATGTAAGTGATTTTGTTTCTTCTAACTTTACCTCTACGTAAAACTTCGATAGAAGCAACATTTGGAGAGTTAACTGGGAATGTTCTTTCAACACCAATACCAGAACTCATCTTACGAACTGTAAACGTTTCACTAACGCCACCACCGCGACGGCAGATAACTGTGCCTTGGAAAGCTTGTAAACGAGTTTTAGCACCTTCAACGATTCTGACAGATACTTTAACTTCGTCACCTGATTTGAATTCAGGTAAGTCTTTGCGGATTTGGCTAGCAGTAATTTCATTAACTAAATTGTTATTCATACTTTCAACGCCTCCATGATTTATTGTCTCTTGATGTTCATTCTCTAACTAGACAGCGGAGCACCCGTATCATGCTTAAGCATGCTAAAAGATAATATCAATTAAACTGTATTATTTCAACTAAAAATTGCAATTATTTAGGTATGTTAAGTAAAAATGCTTGACACCTACTAATAATAAATATATTATATTTCAGCACATAAGGAGGATTAGATTATGGCAGTTAAAATTAGATTAACAAGAATCGGTCGTCATAAAGATCCATTTTTCCGTATCGTAGCAGCTGACTCACGTTTCGCTCGTGATGGCCGTTACATTGAACAAATTGGTTACTTCGACCCAGAAAAAGGCGTTGAAAACGCAGTTATCAATGAAGAATTAGCAATTAAGTGGTTAGTCGCAGGTGCTACTCCATCAGATACTGTTAGATCAATGTTCACACGTAAAGGTATCAACGCTAAAGCAGTCGAAGCTAAAAAAGCTGGAAAGTAGGCCCTATAAATGGACTACGAGAAAATTATTCATTCATTAATCGATCCAATTATTGAAGAACCTGACTCAGTCCTTATTAGACTCAACGAAGATAGCGATAAAGATTTAACAATCCTCATCGCAGCAGAAAAAAACGACACAGCTCGTTTAATTGGAAGACGCGGTATTATCGCAAACTCAATTAGAGAAATTGTCTCCGTTGCTGGTAAAAGTGAAAATATTCACGTTCACGTCAAATTCGAATCATTTGATGAAGATATTAAAGAGGATTAATCCTCTTTTTTAAACTCTAGAAACTATGGAAAAATTATTACTTGGTTACGTCATCTCATCATTCTCTTTAGACGGAACTATGAAAGTTCTTTCTAAAACAAACATGTCTGAAAAAAGATATGTTAAAGGTAACGTAATTTATCTTGCTGACAAAGAAGAGAATATCGTAAAGGAACTCACAGTTTCTTCTTTTAGACATTCAGGCGAAATCGATTTTGTAAAGTTTGAAGAAATCACAACTAAGGAAGAAGCGGATTCTTATAAGTCATATTCTTTATTGGTAGATAAAACCGACGATTTAGAAGCTGGTTACTATTACTTCTCTGACTTAGAAAAATGTAATGTTGTCAGTAATGGAAAAATCGTTGGAAAAGTCGTTAAAGTTGAAGAATTCCCAGCTCAAATTACTCTTAGAGTAAAATCAAACCAAGGAAAAGAATTCTTCGTGCCATTTATTAAAGAGTTTATTAAGAGTGTATCACTCGAAAAATCTGAGATCGATGTCGTTCTCTGGGATGGAATGTTATGAGAATAACTATTCTTACATTATTTCCAGAAATGTTTACTGGAATCTTAGAAAACTCAATTATTAAAAGAGCTATTGCAAAAGGCGCAGTAGAAATTAAACTTGTTAACATTAGAGACTACACTACTGATAAATATGGTCGCGTAGATAGTGCCCCTGTAGGTGGAGGTGCTGGATTAATTATGAAGTGCCAACCAATCATTGACGCTTTAAAAGCTAACACCACCGATGAAAGTAAAGTATTTATGCTTTCTCCAAAAGGAGAGACTTATTCCCAAAGTTTTGCTCATAAAATTAAAGACGAGATTAAAGACTTAGTCTTACTTTGCGGACACTACGAAGGAATAGACGAAAGAGTAAATAAATATGTCGATGGCTTCATTTCTATCGGAGATTACATTCTCACAGGCGGAGAAATTGGGGCAATGACTATTGTTGATTCTGTTGTTAGATTACTCGATGGAGCAATCGCTAACGAAAGTATTGAAGAAGAGACTTTTGAAGATGGATGTCTCGAATATCCTCAGTTTACTGAGCCTTATGAATTTGAAGGTCAAAAGATCCCTGATGTTTTATACTCAGGAAATCATGAAGCAATCAAAAAATGGCGTAGAAAACAATCTCTAAAAGAAACTAGAGAAAAACGTCCAGACTTATTTAATAAATTAGATCTATCAAAACAAGATAAAAAACTAATTAAAGAATTAGATGACGGAGTCGTAGGAGATTGGGAAACAAAAGCCATCGAAAAAGGCAAAAAGTTTATAAAATAAAAATTGGTTCACGCGAACCAATTTTTTTATCTTCCAAATCCACCAGGGAAATTTCCAGGGAATCCTCCTCCTGGGAAGCCTCCACCAGGGAAATTTCCAGGGAATCCTCCCCCACCGTTTTTTCTCATTTTAGCCATTTGTTCCATCATTTGTTTTGATTGTTCATACTTTTTCAAAACTTTATTGATGTCTTGCATAGTTTTTCCGCTACCTAAGCAAATTCTTTGTTTTCTTGAGAATTTTAAGATTTCTGGATGTTGTCTTTCTTCTTTTGTCATTGAGTTAATAACAATTTCAAAAGTTCTCATTTCTTTTTCTGCATAAGCCTGTTGTTCAGGTGTAATTTTAGGCATACCTGGAATAAGTTTTAAAATGCCACCGAGTGAACCAAGCTTATTTACTTGTTTCATTTGTGCAAGCATATCATCCAAATTAAATGATCCATTAAGCATTTTATTAACAGTTTTCTTAGCTTCTTTTTCATCGAATTGTTCTTGAGCTTTTTCAACTAAAGTAACAACGTCGCCCATTCCAAGAATTCTGTCAGCCATTCTATCTGGATGGAAAATATCTAAGTCCCCAACTTTTTCACCAACACCGATGAATTTAATTGGTAAGTGAGTTAAGTATCTAATTGATAAAGCTGAACCACCACGAGCATCGCCATCAAACTTAGACATGATAAAACCAGTCAATCCAACTTTTTCGTTGAAGATATTTGCAGTGTTATAAGTATCTTGACCAGAAGCACTATCAACTAAGAAGAACACTTCTTCTGGATTGACTGCTTTTTTAATTAATGTCAGTTCTTCCATTAATTGCTCATCGATACTTAATCGACCAGCAGTATCGATGATTACTACATCGTAGTCTTCGTCAATTGCTTTTTGCTTTGCTTTTAAAGAAATTTCAACTGGTGATACAGATGTTCCCATTGTGAACATGTCTACGCCAATTGATTTTGCGAGTTGACCTAATTGATCAATAGCTGCAGGTCTATAAACGTCACAAGCAGTTAATAAAACTTTCTTTTTTTGTTTATTTTTTAAGAAATTTGCAAGTTTTGCTGCGGTTGTTGTTTTACCAGTACCTTGTAAACCAACTAACATAATTGTTGAAGGTGACTTTTTAACATTGAGTTCGCAATCAGTTCCACCTAAAAGATCTACGATTTCGTCATGAACAATTTTAACAATGAGTTGGCTAGGATTAATCTTTCCAACTACATCTTGACCAATTGCTTTTTGCTTTACGTTTTCTAAGAAATTTTTAACAACTTTGAAATTAACATCAGCTTCTAGTAAAGCGATGCGGATTTCTTTAAGCATTTCATCAATGTTGGATTCAGTGATTCTTGCTTGTCCACGAAGTCTTTTAAATATATTCGATAATTTATCTGTTAATGAATCAAATGCCATAATTGTTTAATACCTTTTCAATTTTTTCTTTAGTCTCATCGTCTAAATCTTTGATGATTTCTTCGATTGACTTGTTGTTTTCTAATATATGAAGTGAGTTTTCAAGTTGATCAAGTTTGCTCATGGACTTCTTTACTGCGTCTTCTACTGCTGCTCTTGATATGCCTTTTTCTTCAGCAATTTCTGATAAAGATAAATCGTATTCAAAGTAGGAAGTTGCTATATCTTTTTGAGTTTCACTCAATAGCGAGCCATAAATATGGAGCAGTTCATTGTACCTGATTGCTTTTTCTAACTTTTCCATATTATTCACCAATACAGAGACCATAGAGATATTTTTCTAAATCGAATATTTCTAAGTCATCCATTTTTTCGCCTAAACCAATAAATCTAACCGGAATATTGAGTTCGTTTTTAATTGCAAGGATGATACCACCTTTACTAGTTCCATCCATCTTTGTAATAACAACACCTGTAATTTTAGTAACTTCATTGAAAGCCTTTGCTTGTACTACACCATTTTGACCAGTTGTTGCATCTAAAATTAAGAAAGTTTCTTGAGGGCCATTAGGAACTAACTTGCCAATGACTCTTTTGATCTTTTCTAATTCCATCATTAAATTATTTTTGTTTTGTAGACGTCCTGCTGTATCAACAAGAACTAAATCGTAGTTTTCTTTTACAGCTTTATAGACTCCATCATAAACTACACTACTTGGATCCGAATTTTCTTTTCCTACAATAACGTCTAATCCGAGTCTATCTCCCCATAAAGCGAGTTGCTCAGTTGCACCAGCTCTAAATGTATCGCCAGCAACTAAGAGAACCTTTTTACCAGCGTTTTTATATCTATTAGCAAGTTTTGCAATAGAAGTAGTTTTACCTACACCATTAACACCAACAATTAAGGCAACAGTTGGTAAATCGCCATCAAAATTAATTTCTGTTGGTAAATCTGTATCGTTTGTATAGTTACTGAAAAGAATATCAATAAGAGCGCTGTTGAGCTCTTCATAATCATTGATTTTTTCTTTCTTTGCTTTTGTTAAAAGTTCATCGATTGTTTGTAAAGTTAAATTTACACCTACATCAGCCTCAATAAGAATTTCTTCCAATTCAGAAAAATAATCCTCATTAACTTTTTTATACTTCTTTCCTAAATCATTAAGTTTCTTGGAAAAAGCTGATCTAGATTTCTCAAGACCATTGTTATATTTTCCATTATCTTTTTTAGAAAATTTTTCCTTTAAAAATGATATTAATCCCATCTTAAATAATTCCCTTATCTAATGCAGATTTAGCAGCGTTTTCTTCTGCTTCTTTTTTGCTTTTTCCAGAACCAGTACCTAATACGATTCCGTTATATAGAACATTAACTGTAAATGTCTTGCTATGAGCTGGTCCAGTTTCATTAATTGTTACGTAAGAAACTGCTTCTCTTTGTTCAGATTGCATTAATTCCTGAAGTTTAGATTTATAGTCAGTTAAAACATCAACATCAAGAGTTAAAATGTCATTCAAAAAAATGTTTTTTAAGTAGTTATATACTACTTCAAAACCTTTATCTTCATAAATTGCACCAACAAGGGCTTCAAAAACGTCTTCTAAGATTTTATTTGAAGAAAAAATTGCAGTCTTTGTAATGGAATGTCCCACTTTAATATAGTCCGCTAGATGCATCTTTCTTGCATAATTAGAAAGACTTTCTTTTCTTACTAAATAGCTTCTCATTTTAGATAAAATACCCTCGTTCATTTCAGGGTGATTCTTATAGATTAAATCTCCGCATACAAATCCAAGAACTGCGTCTCCAATAAACTCCAATCTTTCGTAATCGCTATGTTTAGTTTTAGCGTCTCCGTTACAAGAAGGATGAGTAAAGGCGAGTTCGTAATATGATGCATCATTGATATCTATGTTTAATACTTTTTTTAATTCATCAACATTAATCATGTATCATTTCTCCTTTTTTATATAATACACGAATATTAATAAATTTATTAATAAAAAAGATTACTTAATAAATCTAGAGAAAAATTGAGAAATAAATAATAAATTTTTGTTAAGAAATTTCTCTGATTTAATAAGTCAGAAATCTCAACCGCTATTTTTAACCCACATTTTAACAAATTTCTATAATTAAAAAGCGCATCTATAAAGTTAAGAGACACGCTGAAATTTAAGAAAATTTTAAGTAAAGAAAAAGCTGATTTCTCAGCTTATTTTCTATTCAACACCAATTAAGAATGAATAAACAGGTTGTTTTCCATCTCTTAGATCAACATCGAAGTCTGGATATTTTTCATTGATATAATCAACAACTTGTTGTTTTTCTTCTGCTGTTACATCTTGTCCTACAAGAATTGTAATGATTGAATTTTCATCTTCGTCAATCATCTTGTCTAATAAAGTAGTTGTTGCGTTAACTTTACTACTTTGATCAGTAACTAAGCTCTTATCAAAGATACCAATAAAGTCATCTTTCTTAACGCTAACGCCATCGATTTCTGTATTTCTAACAGCGAATGTAATTTCACCTGATTTAACATTTTGTAATGCTGAGCTCATGTTGTTGAAGTTTTCTTCACCATCAGCATCTTCATAGAACATTGAAGCAGCGCTAACGCCTTGAGGGATTGTCTTTGATGGAACAACGTAAACATTAGCGATATCATTAACTAAATCTTTAGCTTGGTTTGCAGCCATTACGATATTTGAGTTATTTGGGAGAATATAAATATTCTCAGCATTTGCTTTTTTGATTGCGTTTAAGAAGTCTTCGCTACTAGGATTCATTGTTTGACCACCCTTAACGATGACCTTAACACCTAATTCTTTAAATAAAGCGTCGATACCAGCACCACTAGATACGGCAATAATAGCATTTTTAGTTCTTTCAAGAGAGTTTTCTGGCTCTTTAACTAAATCCTCCGTAACAGTAACTTCACCGCCTGAAACAAGTGCGTGATGTTGTTCTGTCATGTTTTCAATCTTGAGCTTTAAGAATTCACCAAATTGTTGAGCATAATTAAGTGCATCACCTGGTGTCATTGTGTGAACGTGAACCTTAACGATTTCTTCATCTCTAACGACAACTAATGAAGTTCCGAGATCACTTAAAGCTTGTGTAAATGATGCTTCATCAAATGGAGCTTTAACTGAATCAGGGCCTAATTCCATGATAAATTCAGTACAATAACCAAATTCTTCCTCTTCCATAGAAGCACCAGCAGCAGTAATTGTAGTTTCTTGAGCGAAAGCACTATTTAATGTTCTTTCGACATCTTTACCAACTAATGCGCTTCTCATACCTTCTAAAATCTTGACTAAACCAGCACCACCAGAGTCGATAACGCCAGCTTTTTTAAGAACTGGGAGAAGATTTGGAGTTCTTTCCAAAGAAGCTTTTGCTTCTTTAATTAATATTTCAAATGCCTTTTCAAAAGACATAGATGATCTAACTTGTTCTGCTAATAAAGCGCTTGCTTCTCTAATAACTGTAAGAATTGTACCTTCAACAGGCTTAACAACTGCTTTATATGCTACTCTAACGCCATTTTCAAAAGCTTCTGAGAGATCTTTTACTGTTAATTCATCAATATTTTGGAGTCCTTCAGCGAATCCACGGAAAATTTGGCTAGTGATAACACCACTATTTCCTCTAGCGCCCATAAGTAATCCACGAGAAAAGCTTTTTGCAATTGCATAAGCTGATTCACTATCGTTATTTTTGATCTCTTTGCAACCACTTGAAAGAGTTAAATTCATGTTCATGCCTGTATCACCATCTGGTACAGGGAAGACGTTTAATGCGTCAATTTCTGGATAAAAGTTATATAAATTATTGCTACCACTAATAAAGATTTTCTTTAGTGTTTGGCCGTTAATTGTTTTCATATGTATATATTAATAATATTGCTATTATTACCTTTCAAATCTAAACGATACTAAAAAGTATCTGCCTTATTTTACATATATAATGATTTATTGTCAAAGTTTTAATTTTTGCCGGAAATAAAAAAAGCCCGGCGGCTCGCTATTTTGTCCTTACGGATATCGTCGCCACTACGGTGCTTAACTTCTGTGTTCGGTATGGGAACAGGTGTGTCCACCGCGCCATCACCACCAGACTTTTTTTAAAATAGAGAGAGTAATTGTTCTCTCAAAACTGAATATTACCACATGATTCTTTCTTTGTTAACACTTATTTGCGCTAAATTTTATTTTTGTTTTTTACTCTTAGTAAAAATCTTAAGAAATTAAGTCCTCGTTCTATTAGTATTAGTCAGCTGAATGCCTCACGACACTTACACTTCTAACCTATCAACCTCTTAACTTAAGAGGGAACTTACTTCTTTCGAATGGGAAGTCTCATCTTTAGGCTGGCTTCACGCTTAGATGCTTTCAGCGTTTATCCATTCCGTAGGTAGCTACCCGGCCATGCCACTGGCGTGACAACCGATATACCATTGCTATGTCCATCCCGGTCCTCTCGTACTAAGGACAGATCCTATCAAACTTCCTGCGCCCACGACAGATAGGGACCAAACTGTCTCACGACGTTTTGAACCCAGCTCGCGTACCACTTTAATTGGCGAACAGCCAAACCCTTGGAAGGTACTTCCCCTCCAGGATGTGATGAGCCGACATCGAGGTGCCAAACCTGATCGTCGATGTGAACTCTTGGATCAGATCAGCCTGTTATCCCCAGGGTAGCTTTTATCCGTTGAGCGACGACCCTTCCACTCGGAATCGCCGGATCACTAAGCCCGACTTTCGTCCCTGCTCGACTTGTTTGTCTCGCAGTCAAGCACCCTTATGCCTTTGCACTCGATGCATGATTTCCAACCATGCTGAGGGTACCTTGGGGCGCCTCCGTTACTTTTTGGGAGGCGACCGCCCCAGTCAAACT
>JAKSHZ010000001.1 GCA_024399115.1 Bacilli bacterium | reverse complement strand
TTCACAATTAATGTTCCTTGCCAGAATATTAAGAAAATAATTTTAGATAGCATTTCCATAACTGTCAGAGAAAATAACGCTTATATTATTGGTTCGGCTAGTGGTGGTGCAGATGTAACAGCACAGACAAAAGTAAGTACTTACGGAGATTCTTTTATTTCCGTGGTTACACAATTGTCAGCAGCTCCAACAAGTGTTGTTAATAACAGTCCTTTCGGTGTTCAGTGTGTATTTACAATTACTATTGAATATGAAGACGAAATTGTATGTATTGCAGCAAATACAGAAGCAGAAGTACTACAGACAATTGAGCCGGTAATGAATTATAAAGTTTACGAAGCCAAAACAGAATTACAGAATTCAATTAATGCTGTAAACAATTCAGTGACAGCGATAAATAATAAACTTGGAACACAGGTTACTTATTCATTGAGTGGAACTACTCTTACAATCACAACAAAATAGGGGTGAGTTATGCCATTGAAATTTGGGTCAACCACAGTAGCAAATGTTGATTTTGTAGATATGCAACAAGTTTTTATGATAAGACTTGATAAGATTATCTACAACGGAACTACTGTATTTGAAAGACAGAAAACATTGACAACTGTTACTGAAAAAGTAAAGTATACATATTATTATTCTTCTAGTAGTTCGGGTGCAAGTTTTAAGTACCCGTCAGCCTCATTACAGTTAAGTCATGCTCCGGTTAAAGTAACGAGTATTGGTGGTTTACCTGGAGGTGGTGGTTCAACAGCTTCATCAGGATTAAGTGGAACTATGAGAGCTTATTCCTCAACAGGACAGTCAAGCTCATATATTGATGTTCCCTGGAGTGTAAGTGGATCGAAGTTAAATATTTCAGCGGCTGGGGGAAGTAATCCGTCCACCCCAAGTACATTAGATATTTCTATTACCTATCAGTATTATGCTTAAACTTGTATACAGACAATAAGTAGTGTATTATAAGAAAAAATATAAATAACAAATCTCGCACTTTAAGAAAAGGCAGATAACTTTCGGTTTTTCCGGCTGTTATCTGTCTTTTTTTTGTCTATGGGGGAAGAAAAATGAGTTTTTTTAACAAAATGATTGAAATTGCGAAGTCAATGGGTGTAAAAAACTTTGCTTTTTACAAGAAATGGGCGCTTGATCACCTGAAAAAGCAGCTGGATGAAGAAGAAACAGTGACAAAGGCACTGGAGTATTGTGAAGAATACCTGGAAAAGGCTTATGGTGTTGGAACAATCCGTGAATGGAAAGGTAAAAAGTATATCAAAGGTCCAGACAAAAAGTGGCGCCGTTATTTTGATAAACACGATCGTGGAGCCAATCAGGCGATTAAAAATATTATGCGTGAAATCAATTCTCTTGAAAACGGAGACGTTGAAGGACTTTACGCAATTATTCAGAAAAACGCCGGACGTTTTAGAGACGAAAACGGGAACGTTCTTCCAGAAGTACAGCAGATCCATGATCTTGTAGAAAAGAAACAGAGCGGAGATACAGAGAAAAACTCGGCAACTGAAAACAAGAAACCAACAAAAGAACTTTCACCTTTGCAGAAATATGAAAATTCAATCCGTGATGAAAAATACGAACAGGCAAGAAAAGACGCCGAAATGAGAAATCAGAATCAGAAAAAAGAAGAAATAATTGACGGTCCTTACGGTCGAAAATTTACTATTGATGAAGCAAAAAAGGAAATCGAAGGACAGATTCGGTATCTCCGGGAAATGAAAGAGAATATCGGTAAGCAGCCAAAGGGAAGACTTGCAAGAGATACAGAAAACTTTATTGAAAACCTTATGGGAAAACTGAAACCGGAAGACAGAAAAGACCTGGAAACAATGTATGATGAATACAAAAACGGTGGAAAGGAAAATGAAAAAAATGGCTTTGAAGGTACAAACATTGAAAAAGGAATTAAAGAAGTTGCAAGTACTGATAAGGTAAATAAATATGTAAAAGATACTTCTGTAGAATCTTTCTGTAGCAAAGATCAGAATAGATTTAGTTTAACCGGAGTATACAACGATCCAGACGGATATAAGGTAGCAACCGAAGGTCATATGTTATTTGCAGAAAAAACTGATATTACAGAAGAAATGGCCGGTAAAATTACTTTCAAAAACGGTGTAACAAATGAAGGGAATTTCCCAAACTGGAAAAAAGTTGTTCCTGAAAATGCAGAAAAAACAAATTTGTTTGATGATCGTCAGTCTCTTCTTAAACTTTGTTTACTGGGTAATAAACTTTCAAAACTTAATAAGAAAAAGCCGTTTTATGTAAAAATCGGTAAATTCTTTTTTAATACGAACTTAATTGGAAAATGTTTAGCCGTTGCAGAAAAAAAAGATCTTAATGATGTAACAATTAAAGAAAATGGAACTGTTCTATTCAAAGGCCCTAAAGGAATGGCCGTAACACTCCCAATGATAAACTTTAATGAATCAACCGGATATTTAGACGCTGAAAGTAAAATGTTTTATGGACAACAGTCAGACGCTGTAAAGGAATTCTTGGGAACAAAAGCAGAAAGTACCGATCCAAAACTTGAAGAAGACCTGATTGATAATAACGGCGGTGTTAAAAAATCATTCCTGGAGCAGATTGAAGAGATTTCAAAAAGCACAAACAGAAGTCACCTTGTAAAAAAACAGGTTACAGACAAAAACGGACGTGTAAGAACTGTATGGGTAAATCCTTTGGATAAAGAACAAATGAAAAAAAGAAAAGCTGATATAGCGGATCTTAGGGATTTTACAGGTAAAGAAAAAGAAAAAGCAATTATCGAAGACGCCATAAAAGAAGTTCTTGGTGGTGAAATTGAAAAAATGCGAAATATAGATTTTCCTAAAGACGCGTCAAAAAATATGTATATGGTTGATATGAACTATGACACTATAAAATCAAAAATGAAAAATGCAAACGAGAATTTAAAAGCAGCTTTAGAGAAAAAAGGTGTAAAAGTTGTTGGGGATGTAAGAGATAATCATTTTGACGCACATTGGGAATTTTCAAAAAAATATCCAGCTATTCACAGATTCTCTTTCTATCTTGAAAATAGTCAGGAAACTAAAAAATCATTTCTTAATCAGGTAATAGAAATTTCAAAATCTGTAAACGGCGAAAAACAGCCAAAGCAGAAACACGATCTTGAATACTACAAGAAATGGGCAATGTCTATTCTTGATAAACAGAAAGAAGAACCAGAAGAAGACGGGCCTAACGAAGAGACAATTGTAAAAGCTCTTGCATATACAGAAATGATCGCAAAGGCCGGTTATCCAGTAGGAACGATAAGAGAATGGAAAGGACAGAAGTACATAAAGATTGCTCCAAATAAATGGAAACCAAAATATGACAACATGAACGGCCGTGGAGCAAAAATGAGCCTGACTAATCTCAAGAAAGCCGTTGCGAAGTGTAACAGTGAAGAAGAATTGTTTAACCTTATCAATTCTAATGCTTCTCGTTTCCGTGATGAAAATGGCCGTCCTTTCCCAGAAGTTCAGGAATTGCATGATTTAATAAATAAACGTCAGGATGAAATTAACACACCTGAAAACAATGTCGAAAAGCCTGAAAACGGATCGGGAAACGAAAACGGAAGTGATAATGGAAATACAGCTCCAGAAGACAGTGGAAAAGAACCTGAAAAGAAAGAGAAAACACCAATTTCAGATAAAATCTCCGCAATACAGAACGCCGGAAATAAAGGGAAAATGGAAGTTGAAAAACTTTCTCAGGGAAACGTTGAAGGGGTTGCAGCAGACGCCGGGGACGATACTGTAAATGCTGTAAAAAATGCGGCAAAAAGTGACAAAGAACTCTTAGAAAGTTATCCAACTAATGTTTCCGGTAAAGAATATTTTGAAGCTTTTTTAAGTAGAACAAAATCAGACGAAGATCATTTTTCACACGCTTTTGACCAGTTAGATAAGGCAAGGAACTATGACGATCGTGACGAAATAAAAGGAGATATTATTAGTCTTCTTTATTCTTATCAGAGAGATATTGACGATATAGGAAGTGATAAAAAAGCCTTAGCCAAAATGAGAGAACTTTTTGACAGTGCAGAAAAAGACGAATATAATTCAAGTCCTGAATATCTTAAAAATGCGTTTGAACAGCTTAAAAAGATAAAAGAAGAAACAAAGTATGAAAAAATCAGTGACGCGATAAAACGCTCCAGGGAACTTGACGATCTTAACCGCGAAATAGAAGAAAGTGGAAAAACTGTTGCAGAATTCCTGAGAGATAAAAACAAGAAAAAGGACGAAGAAGGAATGTCAAATAAGGCAGAACAGGATCAGGATAAAAGGGTAGGCAGCTCCGCTTTATGGGATCAGAATGTAAAGAACGCAATAAAAACTGGAGACGCAAATCAGATAAAAAGTGCAATCGCAAAAGTTGAAAAGGAATATGAAATTCTTTCAAAACGTGCTAAAACAGAGAATGAAAAAGAATTCCTGGAGTATGAATTGAAATACAGAAAACGTGACGCAGAGAACGCATTAAAAGAACTAAACACCAAAATTGACGGTGGTAAAAAGGAAACTCTTGAAAGCTTGACAGAAAAATACAATGCAACAAAAGATCCGGACGAAAGAGAAAAGATACTTAATGAAATGATGAATCTTGACCGTCAGGATGAAGAAAAGACTTTACCGGCAATGTTTGACAAAGAAGACGAAAGTTTTGACGCCTGGGATAAAGACCAGAAAGCAAAATACGGAGACAAATCTGTTGAAGAACTTCAAAAGCTGTTAGATACTAAATACAAAAATGTGAAGAAGTATACTCCTGAATATTCAGAAGCAATGAAAATCGGAGATATGATCCAGCAGAAAAAACGACAGAAAAAATAAAATCTTTTTTAGTTGCTGATAACAAAAGTTACAGGACTATGGGTGTAGAATTAACTCTATGCTCATAGTTCTTTTTTTTTAAGGGAGACATAATGAGTAAAAGGTTGGAATTAACTAATCAAAAATTTGGAAGATTAACAGTAGTAGAATTCGCTATGTCTAAGAATGGGCGTTCATATTGGTTATGTAAATGTGAATGTGGAAATGAGAAAATTGTAGTTGGAAAAGATATAGTGAATCACAATATACAAAGTTGTGGGTGTTATAGAAAAGAAAGTGCTTCAAAAAGAAATACAAAGCATGGGAAAACAAATACAAGACTTTATAATATATGGTCTACTATGAAAAGACGATGTATGACTGTAAAAAGTGGGAAAGCATATAAAAATTATTTATTACGTGGAATAACCATTTGCGAAGATTGGAAAGTTTTTGAGAATTTTCAAAAGTGGGCATTAGCGAATGGATATAGTGATGAACTTTCAATTGATCGGATTGATAACAATAGTAATTACTGTCCTGAAAATTGTAGGTGGGTGAATAATAAAGTTCAAGCTAACAATAAACGATCAAATCGTTATTTAACATATAAAAACAAAACACAAACTGTATCTCAGTGGGCGGATGAATTGGGAATAAAATATAATACAATTCACGAAAGGTTACGTAGAGGGTGGAATGTTGAAAAAACTCTATCTTGTAAAATTAGGGGGTAAAATATGGGTCTTATTGGTCTTGGGGAGAATAGTCCTGTAAAATTAACATTAAGCCGTGAAAATTATGAAGCGCTTATTTCTCGTCATGGTCAGTTTGTACGTTGGAGACAAGCGCAGAAATGTACCTGTATTGACAAAGTAACATTTGCTCCTAATATACGGTGTCCAAAATGTGGAGGTCGTGGATTTACTTATGATTGTCAGAAATATGCTGATAACGTACAGACTGTAATGGTATGGGATAATTCAGGGGTGCTGGAAGTTGATCCACAGTATGAAGACGCGGAGCTTTTGAAAGTCTGGGATAATTCAGGAAATGTAATTCCGGCAACAAAGGACGGTGTTTTTGTTTCAATGGAAACAACACCTGTAAAAGGTGAATATTATAACGTCCTAATGAGAGATCCACTGGCAATTACTCTTAAGAAGGCAAATACAGATAGTCTTGGAGCAAATTATTATCGTGTAAACGGATTGACTGTAAGAAGATCTGGAATTGACGGTATTTTTTATACTTCACCATGCGATATTTTGAACATTGGGAAAATTGTGGACGCAGAAGGAACTGAATACAGTGCCGTAGAATTGCGTCAGGACTGTTTTCTGATTGAACCAGTGATAATTCAGGATGAAGACGGAAATGACGTTGTGCAGCCAATTGTAGAACCTGTTAGGGTAGAAAATGTTGAATATATTAAGCCGTCTGTATTTGCATTATTAAATCAGAATTTAAGTAAAGCAGATTCTCAAATGGTTGTAGAAGCTAACGGAGACGCTGTATTAACATTCCCATATTCACATGATGTTGCAGAAAATGACGTTGTAACCGTATTGTCTGGAACGATTACAAAAAAAGAAACAGTAAACCGTCAGAAGAAGAGTTTTGATACTATCAGTGCATTTTTTGTAGAAAGTGTAACAAAATGTACCGGAATTTATAAAGAGTATAGTCAGGGAAAAGACTTTTTGTTGGTAGGAACAAACAGCCTGAAATGGATTTGTGAAGACGCTCCAAAAGACGGAGAAACTTATTCTATTACTTACCGTGTATTTCCAACTTACATTGTAATAAAAGATATTCCTCAGCTTAGAAGTAGTGAAGATCAACGTATGCCTAAAAAAGTTGTAGTCAAATACTTCAATTCTTACAGTGAAATGATCAAAGTAAACAGACAGTAAACGGAGAATAAAAATGAAAGACTTTCAGTATTATAAAAATTGGGCAATAAACCACTTAAAAAAGCAGCTTGCAGAAGAAAATGCCGTAAAAAAATCACTTATTTTTTGTGAATTGTTGTTGGAAAAATCATTTCCGGTAGGAACGATAAGAGAGTGGAAAGGAAAAAAATATAAGAAAGTCGCTCCTGGGAAGTGGATGAGATATTATAATTCACAAAATCGTGGATCAGCTCAGGCAATTCGATATGCAATAAAGCAGCTTGAAAAAATAGAAGATATTGAAACTCTTGCAAAATTTATAAATCAAAACAGAAGTCGTTTTTGTAATGAATACGGAAAACCTCTTCCTGAGGCAGAAGAAATTTTAAGATTAGGAAAGGAAAAGGGGAAAGAAATAAAATACAATGCAGATATTGAAGATATTAAGGCCATAGCCTCTGTATTGGATAACGGTATAAGCAAAGAAGTAACGTCCAAAAATCCGAAGGTGGATAAAGTCACAATTGATAAAGGTAAGTTAGGAAAAAAAGGATATGGTCTTTTACATATTATCCAGCAGAGATATATAAAAGATAATTATACGGAAGATGAAATAACAGCTTTATTATGTTTACTTCCTGATATTTTAAGAAAAGGAAACATTACAAGGGATGTTGCTTACCCTGGGGAAAACGGAATTGAACTTGGAATGTATGATCTTGAAAAGAAAGGGATTATTTCTTACATTGCAAAAACAAGGGGAAATAAATTAGAAAGATTTGTAATAACTGAATATAATAATTTTGATAAGCAGAAAGAGGCAACAGATTCTATAAATGCGGTTATCGCAAAGTATAGATACACACCTGAATTTATCATTGTTAAGAAACAGGTGGGAGCTGTGCTTTCTTCCCTCAATTCAAATTTAACGCCTGAAAATAAGAATGTCAATGAAAAATCAGTAAATATTGAACCTTCTGATTTTCCGGAGGCTTTCAATAAAGGGAAATGGAAAAAACAGACAAAACTTTTTATGGACTATCTTAATAAACAGAGTCAGGCAATTCCAATGATCAAGAATGTCTACAAATATCTGGGAAAATTCTATAACAAATCTATTCCTTTTTATATTCATAATACGGTCAAGAAATTCAATAATGGATTAGAATGTTTTGCCGTTTCTACAATTAACGAAAAAGATCCGGTTGAACAGAAATTGTATTATACTCCGAATTTTGAAAATGAAGATTTGATTTATGGAGAAACTGTTACATTGCTGCATGAACTTATGCACATGATTGATTTTTCCGTCCGTGAAAACCAGACTGAATATGGATTCAGGACTGATGAAGCAGAAACTCTTGTTAGTGCAATAAACAATGCAAAAATTTCAGAAGAAGAAATGACAATGTTAAAGACAATGTATCAGGAGGTTAAAGATAAAAAACAAGGTTTTTATGATGAAGCTAGAAGAATAAATAAAATTCTTAAAGATTTGGGGAAATCTTATGGTAACAGGGAAATTACCTGGGAAACTTATTCAGCCGAATTTGATGAAAAAAGCAAACTTTTTAATGAATTGCGTAATAAAATCGAAAAGGTAGATCATGATAACAGGTGTCTCTATCAGTTATGTGATGTTTATGACGCCATTACAAAAGGGCAAATACACGATAACGAAAACATGCCTGGTCACGGAGTTAAATATTATACAAAAACAGAAGAAAACCGTGCCAGAGAAATCGTTGCATGTATCGCTTCAATTGGGGTTATGTCTCCTTTTTACATTAAAACACTTGAAAAATATCAACCTGAACTTGTAAAAGCGGTATATAATTTTTATGAAGAATTGAACAGAATAGGAGAAAGCAAATGACAAACGAAGAAATCCTTAAATTACACGAAAAAGAAATTGATGAAAAAACAAAGGAGCTTTTTGATCAGATAGATTCAATGGGAGACCTTTCAAATGAAGGGATTAAAGTTGAAAACGTAGATAATAGAAGTGTTTCTGAAAAAGTGTTCGATATTTATAACGATATGAAGAACAAAAGAAATGATTAAGGTCGATATTACAATTTCAAATAATTCATTAAAGATCCTTTCAAATGCTTTCTCAGGTAAAATTCTTGATCCTAAAGTAATGCAATCAACCAAATTTGCTTTCAATAAGGGAGCAAATATGCTGCAAAACACTTGGAAAACATGGGCGCGTGGTGGATCAATTTCAGGTGCGGAGGACATTAAGACTCCAAACAATAACCTTGCACAAAGCATTAAGACTCAGGATCTCGGACCTTTTGATAAAGAGATTGGTACAGATTCTCCATATATGGAGCGAATTATATCAGGGCAAAACGCCTATGACATGAAAGAGACTTATCCTTTCGGCAGAAAGAGTAGACGAACTAAAGACGGCCGTGGATATTTGATCATTCCTTTTCGTTGGGGAACACCAAACAAAGAGGGTGGACCTCGCGCCCATTTTAGAAATGTTATTCCTCAGGAACTTTATGACGTTGTTAAGAAATACAAAGTAAGTGTAATAACCGGTGAAACACACGTAGAAGAAAACTACAAAAGAGATCTGATTGAACGTCAGGAATATTTCTGGGGAGACCGATTAAAGGATGAAGACGCCGGAAATGCCAATGGACTTGTCAGAATGGGAAACAAGGGGGGGTATTTTACTTTCAGAATTATTACAGAAAAGAATTCTATCAACGGAGAAAAATGGTGGAAAAAAGCTGTTCCTGGAAATGATGTTCCAAATGCAATCATCAGGGCAAATGAAAAGCAGATCTCCGATATGATTGAATCGGCAATCCTTGAAGACCTCGGACAGAGCAAAGATTAAAAATTGACTTTTATTTCTATATAAAATAAAATTAAGAAAAATTCAAAAGACATTTTTACACTTCAAAAGAAGGTAAAACGAAAAACGGTTTGGAAATATTCCGTTTTTTGTTTTGCCTTTTGTTTTTTTTCTGGAGTGTTAAGAATGATTTTTTACCTTAATAGGGGTTTGATTTTAGAACAGGCTTTATGTCAGGAACTCGAAAGCTATCTTGATAAAATACACCTGGACGAAACATATCCTAACTTTCATGTCAAAGTAACAAACAATCATCCTTTCGCAGAACTCTATTTACATTCCACAAGAACGGCGGCAGATCATTTCCCGGCAATTGTAGTTACAACGGAAACAGATAATAAGACAAATGATCTTATGCAGCTTGGGGAAGACGCAATGGCAATTGGACTTGAACTTGAAGATTTTGAGAAGTTTAAGGCAGAAATGGACAGTCTTCCTGGAATATGTACTCTTGTCGATCCTGAATCAGAAAAGCAGATCCGTGAAATATTTGAAAAGACTCAGTATATCTATGGAATAAAAATGGATCAGAGGAAAACAGACCATGTTTCCATAGAAATTTGGGCAGATAACAACCAGCTTAAAAACGAAGTTTATGAACAGATACGGCTTTATATTTCAGGTTATTTGCAGACGGTACTCAAAGAAAAATATGCCGGATTTGGAGTTGAGTTTTTTGACGGCACTATAAGGGGAGAAAGGTCCAACAATTACAATACTGATTTTGATATTGCTCTTTCAGGAGCTCATATCGCCTTTGAAATGAACTATTGTATTTCACAGATAGTTTTAGACTCGGAATTGTCTGAAATAACTAACGAAATTGAATGGGAGGTAATAAACCATGTCAAAAACGAACAACACACTTATTGATGAAGAAAACGTTATTGATGTTTCTGAAACCGTAGAATCGACAGTCAAAGAAACAGAAGTAACAACAGAAATTGAAAAAGAACCTGTAAAAGCAGAAAGCAAGGTGTCAAAAGTTGGTGGAAAAGTGGCTGCAATGTCCGCAGAAACTCAGAGAATGAACGCCAGACAGTTTTTCGACACTTATCCTCATGATAATAAACAGGTTGTAAACCTGATTATTACTCTTTATGGAAATCAGATTAAAACAGTAGCCCAGTGGGAGGCTTTCTATCAGCAGATGTTGAAAAAGAAAGTCTCATAAATAATATTGTGGAGGTAATACCATGAGTGGAATTAGTGCAGCGATTTTTGAAAGTGCTGGAAGACGTACAGAACATTGGATTCCAGGAACTTATTCAAGATCGAATAACGTATCATCCGCCGGTGGAGTGAACGCCGGAAATTTGGTAATTATGGGAAAATCAACAGGTGGAGAACCGGGAAAACTTCTCTCATTCTCTACACTTGCAGAGGCAAAAGAAACACTTCTTGGAGGTGAATTGCTTACTGGTGTAGGACATGCTTTCAACGGATCTCCTGATTACGTTCCTCAGCGTGTTTATGCAATGCGTGTTAATAATGGAACACAGGCAGAATTTTCTCTGAAAAACAATGGATCTGAAATCCTGAACCTTAAAACTTCAATCTGGGGTGTAAAAGGAAATCAGGTAAAGATTAAAAAAACAACTTCAAACGGAAAGATCAATATTGCAATGTCTTATCAGGGCAATGAAGTTACAATTTCTGGAATTGAAAAGAAATCACTTGCCGTTCTTTACACAGGTGAAGAAGAAAGTGCCTCAATTACAGTAACAAACACAGATTGTGTTCTTTCCGCCGGAACAGATTCACTTACAATTGATTTTGAATCGTGTGAATACATTGCAGACCTTGTTTCTCGTATCAATGAATACAGAAATGAAGAAGGGGACGCCGTATTCAGTGCTAATCTTCTTGATTACTCAGCAAGCGTATCAACCAAAGAACTCGATAATATCAACGGAATTTCACTTTCAAAGGATGATGAAAATCCAACAGTCCTGAAATCAGACTTACAGGCTCTTATCGAAAGTCTTGAAACTCTCCGTTATGTCGGATCTGTAGAACTTGCAGAGAACGCAGCCAGAGTTATTCCTGATGATAACAATGTTTATCAGTACTTTGAAGGTGCAACAGACGGTGATTATACCGTAATGGAATGGGTTGACGCTCTTGAAAAACTTGAAAAAGAAAACGTTCAGATTATCGCAACTCCGTCAACAGACGAAGATGTACTGAATCTGATCGCAAACCACTGTGTTACAATGTCTTCAACTGTAAACCGTAAAGAAAGAACATGTATTCTCGGTGGAAAACTCAACGAAACAGTTGAACAGGGTGTAACAAAAGCTGCCGGATTCAATTCAAAATATGTTTCATATATTTGTGATACCGCAATTGCAGCCGATCCACTTACAGGAAAATCTGTAACAATTGCGCCGTCTTACCTTGCTTGTAAGATTGCTGGTGCAGAATCAGGAATGGCCGTGAATACAGCTCTTACTAACAAAACAATCTCAGTTCTCGGTTTTGTTGAAAAACGCAGCAGAACAGAAATTGAAACTATGATCAAAGGTGGAATTATGCCTTGCGGAGAAAACGAAGAAGGAAATCTCGTTGTAATCCGTGCAATGACCACTTATCAGAGTGACGATCTTATGTCTTGCGAAAGATCAATGGTGCGCGAAGACCTTTATATGAATCGTGAACTCAGACAGCGTTTTAGTCCTGGAATCGGTGGAACTGGTGATGTTTCTCCGGCAACGATTGTTGATGAACTTAAAGACATTGCTAAGACTTGGGCGGATCAGGGGTATATTGTTCCTGACGAACAGGGACGTAATGTATGGAACATTCACGTAACAATCAACGGTGACAAAACTTACCTTGAATTTGACCGCTATCTTGCGGCTCCTAGAAACTTTGTTTTTGCAACAGCAAACAACTTTGTTTATTCAACTTCAAGTATTGAACTGTAGTGGAGGGAATAGGAAATGGCAGATTTAACATCAGAAAGCAATGTACTCGTAACAGGGTATAAATGTATCGTTAAGGCCGGAAACAGTGCAACAGACTGTAAAGAAATCGGTATGGTTGACTCTTTTACCGCCTCTAAAAACTTGCAGACTCAGAGAGCTCAGGTAATCGGTACAATTATGCCGGTATCAATTGATCCTCAGGCTCTTAGTGCGTCTGTATCAATGTCAGGATTTATCGCAAAAAAAGAAATCGTAAAAGCCGCTAAATACGGAAAGGGTGACGCAACCGTGAACGCTTTCTGTCCTGATGACGGCATTTACACAAGTGAAACTGTAACCAAAGTTCCTTATGTTGCTCTTGTAAACAAGAATACAAAGGAAACTATTTGTGAATTACAGTATGCAATTCCAACATCATATCAGATTCAGTCTCAGGGACAGTCTTACATTAAGGCAAATATCCAAATGGAGGCTATCACAATGAACGTTGGCACAGCATATCAGGACACAACTCTTGGTTTACAGAAATAAAAAATAAAACAGGATTCACCCAGCTTTATACTGGGTGGATCTGATTTACAGGAGAAAAAAATCTATGGAAATCACCGAAAACCTTGATAAAAAAGAAGAAGTTTTTTCAAAAGAGAAAGCTGATGATTTTTTTATGCAGCTTGTCCGTGGCAAGGATGTAACAGAAAAGATTGAAACTTCGCGAGGAACATTCACTGTAAAATATCCAAAACAGAAAGATATTATTGCTATTGGACGCATGGTTGCTCGTAATCACATAGGAATTCCCGCCGAATGTTTTGATCATAATACTGAAACAAAAATCCAGGTTGTTTCTACCCTGGAAATTATCGTTGTTGACGGTCCAGATTGGTGGAAAAACGCAAAAAAAGAAAACGAAAACTGGAACTGGGGGTATGTGCCGGACGAAACATTTCTGAACGAACTGTATCTAAAGGCCTATGACTTTCGCTCAAAAGTGGACGAAAACTTTAGAAAAGTCGAAAACAATGAACCTTTGGGAGTATCTTCCGGTACAGGCAATGAAGACTCTGTGGATTATGGATTATTTGAAGGTATGTCCGGATCCGCAAGCAATAACTGATCCTGATTTCATAAATATTGTTTATGAATTTGCTATGAATTACACCACAGAATCCCTGAGAAAAAGTTATATAGAAAACAAGAAAAGGGAAATGGAAAAAGTAACTCGCGACGAATTAAGAGAATTAGGATATGACGAAGAAGACTTAACAGACGTTGAAATATAATCATTACGCCGGAATAAAAACCGGCGTATTTTGTATAAAGAGGTAAAAAAAATGACTACTAGCAATATTAGACTTACAGGAGATACTTCCAATCTCACCAATGCTCTTGATCAGGTAGAAAATGCCGTAGAAAGAACAAAAGGTAAATTTAACGATCTCTCAGACAGTATTAGAAACGTTCCTAATCCTAATATTGATAGTGCTTATAACAATCAGGCCGTAGAAAACGCATTAAACAATCAGGCAGCTCAGACTCAGATAATTCAACAACAGATTTCAAATGCTCAAGGTGGTGCCGGTGGGTTTAGTGGTAGCGGAACGACATTACCTGGCACAAGTGTTTCATCAAGTGGTGGTGCCGGAGGTGGATTTGGAAAAATTTTGTCAGGTGGTTTGTCAGGTGGAATGACAAAGGCATTAGCCGCCGCCGGTCCGGTTGGTCTTGGAATTGCAGCTTTACTCGCAACAGGTAAAGTTGTTGGATCGCTAGAAAAAAAATGGGAAGACAAAATACCGAACATCCTTGATACATTTAATTCTCTGGAAGACACTACAGGGACGGCAGAAGAAAACAGTAAAGCTATCCGTGGAATGTATAGTGAAGTTAATCGAAGGAGAAACGCTGATGATGTTAGATTTAACACCAACGATTATCTTTCAACAATGAGACAGTTAAAAGAATATGGTATCTCAGGTTGGGAAGATTCGTTAAATTCCGCCTCAACAGTCCTGAAATTTGAAAATGCCGGTATAGGAAGTCGTTCACAGTTGTTGGAACTTGAAGGTATGTCACGCCGTTTTGGGCAAGATAATGCTCTGAACAATGCTTATGCCGGATTAACAGCCTCTGGAATGGAAAAAGGACAGTTTGACGAATTCCTTTCTTCTATGGAGAGTATTTTTGAGGACGGAATTTCAAAAGGTATTGTGAAGGGATATGATGAAATTTCGGCAGATCTTACATTGTTAGAAACTCTTTCAGGTGGTAATAAACTCTGGCAAGGACAGTATGGCGCACAAAATTTGCAACAAATAAATTCGTCAGTTGAAGGTGCTACAAAACTTGGAAGTGTTAATGATGTTCTTATGTATCAGGCAATTGATGAACTTTCAGAAGACCAGAAAAAGAAAATCCTTGGAGATAAATACTCAAAAGACAATGGGTATATAAACAATATGATGATCCTTGAAAAGGGATTAACTACAGACACAATGGGGGTTATTTTCAAGGCATTACAAGATACAGGAGGATCCCGTCAGGATCAAATTGAAAGGTTTATGAGGGCTTTTGGGTTTAATTATACCAAAGCTGCCGAAGTTTATGACATTGCCCAGAATTATTCTGACGAAAAAGCACAAGATGTTGTTAAAACAATCGGTAACGGCAAAGCCAATGTAAGTGCAGATTCAATTGACCGTCAGGTTTTAGAGGCACGCGAGAACATGTCTAATAAAGTTGCAGACATTGGAAATGATGTAACAAAAATGACAAATGAATTGATGAAAATATCTGAGAAGGTACTTGGTATTACTGACGAAAAATCAGAAACCCAGGAAATAAAAATGTCTCCTGTTAGTGAAGAAGAAGTTGACGTATGGAATGAGTTGGTTAGCAGCTATTCTGGACCACTTTCACCAGAAGTATTTAATCAGACCGTAAACGATTATTTTAATGACGAAAGCAAGAGAAATTGGGCAGATACACTAAACTTTCAGAATTTGCCGGGACTTGCGGAAGCTTGGAATTCACGTGACGGAACAAAATTTTTCACGAATTTATTTAATCCGGAACTGTTTGATAGCACAGGTTTTGGACCTATGCCTAAAGGAATGTTACCAGAACTTATGAAAGATAAGGATTTCAAAAAAACTATAGGAAAGAGTCCTGATTTTGAAAAAAATAGTGAAAAAATCGCGGAATATTATGCGGTAAAGAGTCAGTTTGATCCAACTTTCGATCCAACAATGCAAGATATGTTATCAGCGCTCAAAGAAATGGCAGCATTTTTCAGAACTGGGTCATTCCATTGATAATTTACAGAAAAAAAATAATAGTGTATTATTACTTAGCAAGACACGTCAAAAGGCGGTCGGAATATTTGCAGAAAATAATTCTGTTTTTATTCCGGCCGCTTTTTTTTTGGAGGAAAAGACAAAGTGGATTTCCAGATAACACACCAAATGTTAAATCCAAAAATTAGAATTGTATCATCCTCTAAATTTAAAGATTATGCCATAAATCAATATGGATCAAAAATCGGAAGTACAAGTGACGATTATATTGAGATTGGTGGCAGAATAGAGCCTTCTTCTAAATATTACCTGATGAATTACCAGTTTTCTGAAAGTGTTAATAATTTCTCAGGAAATTTTTCGGTTTCAATTTATGAAGATGTTGATACAGACAGTAACGAATGTATTTTTTCAAAAGTTAAAAATCTTGACATTGTTTATATTTATGAAGACTCAGAAAGAAATGAAAAGAATTTGGAAAACAATGATCCAGTCTTTATTGGAATTGTTCATCAGAAAAACATGCAGAGTATGATGAATAACGGAAAGGTTAGTCGTGTAACACGGTTAGACGGAAACGGTGTTTATAGTTTAGTCGGAGATCTTTCTGTTTCTCTTGACATTCATTCTTTGACCGGGGTTGACGCCGCAAAAACATCAGAAGATTTTACACGAAAAATCGAAAGTCTCAGGGATTATCCGTCAATTGTGGAGTCTCTTTGGGATTCTTTTATTTCAATTAGCAAAGATGTTTGTGAAAAAGGTGCTATAAACTCAACAATTTTTATTGATGAACTGTTAGGCAGCTTTTTCATTGGATCGGCTACGCCAATTAAAGAAATCTTTAAATTTGAGAATATGACAGAAATAAGATTTCCAGTTGTCGCAAACTTTTGGACTCAATCGGTGAACAAATTTTCGGATATGATCAGAACTTTGTTGCCGTCAAATATTTTTGAAATTTTTGGATGTGTTGAATCAAAAGGAAAACCTGTTTTGAAATTCCGTGAAATGCCGTTCAGTCCAGAAGCCTGGAAAGAACTTCCAATGAGTGACATTGATCCTTTGTTTCTTACCGGATATTCAATTTCTCAGTCAGACTCAGAAGTATACAACGCATTTCTTGCATATATTGAAGGTTCTAATCAGGACGCAGCTTTCAGCCTTACTCTTGGAGCAATAGAAAACAGAATCGAAAAAGATACTGAAAAAATGGCGAAGTATGGTTATCGCCCATTACAGGTAAATTTTCGTGGTTATAACAGATCTAAGGATTTCGCAAAGGATGAAGAACCTAAAAAGGCAATAAAGTTGTGTGCCGAAAAAATGAAAGAGTGGTACGGATCTTTAGATGAACTTTATTCAGGTACAATTAACCTTGTTCGAGGAGTCGGTGATAATCTTCCAAAAATAGGAGAAAGAATAAAGTTCATTAACTATGAATTCTATGTAACGGACAAGACTCATTCATGGGGATATGGAAATCCTATTACTGTAACACTCAACGTCTCCAGGGGAGCATATTATAACTCAATGGGACAGCGTGACACCCAAAATGTATTGGCGAAAGAGAAATTCGGTTGTAGATATGCCGAGCTGAAAAATATAAATAGCTAGAGGAAATAATGAATCGTAGACTTACACAAAACAATCTTAATAATTTCTCTCCATTAGATAATCGTTATGGTTTTTGGGGAACCGTTTGTGATGTTCATCCAGAGAACAACCGTGTAGATGTTCTTATGGATATAGGTGTAGTCCTTACAGGCGTTCCTGTAGCAATGTTTGATTATGTCAGAGAAAACAAAATCGGCGATAAAACTTTTTACAGTGGGAAAGTTGATCTTCCAGCCAGAGGAAGTTATGTTTTTTGCCTTGCTCCAAATGGATCTTTGACAAGTGCTTTCGTTTTGTGTAGTGGAATTCCTTACGGTAACAGCTTTTCTCAGAAATTCTTTTCAGGAAGTGACAGCGAAAAAGAAAATTTCCCTTTGATTGAAAAAGTAACGGATCAGGAAGGGTGGACTATAACTAAAAAGAAAGATACTGGAAATCTTTATATAGAAAACGTTGATCAGTCTATCAAAATCGAACTTTGCCGTGAAGACGATAAACAGGATAGCAGCAAGAAAAAAGGTGTAAGTATAAACCTATTAGGAGCAACTATTACTGTAGATAAAGATAAAAAAATTACTTTGACTGGTAATTCTGGAACTGTGGAGATTACATAAATGTCAAAGTATTGGGTTGTAGAAGGGTGTGAGTTTGAATTTCCTGTAGGAAGTAATGGAAACGTAGACATAGAAACTGATCCTGAAAATGATGTTTTCGCCGGGCCGAAAGACGATCCAAAGAAAGTTTATGCTGGAAGTATGTCGATCAAAATTAGTAATTATGAAAGTTTGATAGTAACAAATAAAGACGGATACGGCGAAAGCTTTATAAACGGATCTTCTGTAAATAAAGCAAATGGGAAAAATATTATCCTGGAAGGAGACAGTGTTACTGTAACGATAAATGGAACGGCTTACTATTCCAGTAGTGATCCGAAACATAAAGTAACAGAAAGTGTGACTGTTAAGATAAGCAATGCCGGACAGTCGGAGGTGAAGTCAAATTGAATAACATGACTCTTTATAAAAAGGCTTATTTGATTGAAGTTTTCAACGCAAAAACAAGAAAAATTACTGACGCTTTCTGTTTTTCTGTTCCTCCTGAGAATGAAGAATTAACTTATACTCAGAGAATCTCACAGACTAAGACTTTTGGGGGAATTTGTGTTGATCGTTACGGTAAAGACGCCGTTAAAATCAGTCTTTCAGGATCAACAATCAATCAGGAATCACGTTATATATATCGTTCTTCTCTTGCAGCACAGAATATGACCGGTGAACAGGAAATCTACTATTTAAGGGATCTTCTTGAAAATGTTGCAGACGATAAAAACTCAGAAATACGTCTTTATGATCTTTCAAAGTCTTCTCCAAAAGGCAGCGGTGTTTTGAACGGAAATTATATTACAAACTGGTGGGTTGTGTATCTTGACTCCTTCAAAATCAAAAGATCAAAAGAAAGACCTTTGGCATATACATATCAGATTGAATTTACAGGAGAACCAAAAATCGGCAGAACAACTTTTAAGTTTGACTTAATTAAAGTAAAAAATGCCGTTGACGGAACAACTTCAATAGTCCAAAAAGTAAAAAACTCAACAAGTTCAATTCTGACACATGTTGATAATGGAATTTCAAAAATGCGTTTGGGATTGAACGCAATGGAAAAAGCATTAAGCGGCGCGGATAATTTTCTTAATCAGATCTATAAAGTCCGTAATAGAGTTGATGAATTTACAAGTGTATTCTCAGATTATGCAGACGCATTGCAGAACTTTCACACTTTTAAGGATAAAGCTGTTCAGGAAGTAGTAAAAGTTGGAACTGATATTATTAAGTCATTCACAAGTGCTGGTATAGACATTTCACGTGGAGTTTTTGCAACCGGGCAACTCCTGAAAGATTCTGTGGACGTATTCAAGGAACTTTATGACGGTTTTTCAGAGGTTCAGTGGAAAGACTGTTATTCAGAAGAGAAACTCAATGCCTTACAGACCACTTTTGAAGAACTTAAAGACTCGACAACAGTTGCATTTAATGAAATCCTAGAGGGAAACAATGAAATTCAGGCAAATATGAAAAAAATGGTTATGCCGGAAGTTCTTGTGAATACTGATCAGAACGGAAATGATTATCCTGTTGTATCGTATGGCTATAAAACATATACCATGAAAGACGGTGACTCTTTTGAGAAACTTGCTTATGACTTCTATGGAACAACGGATTATATCCCTTTGCTTATTCGCTATAACGAAATTTCAGATTTTGAAATTGAAACAGGCGCAGAAATAAAAATTCCTGTTTTAGAACCTGAAACAAAAGATCTCAATAATAACATCTATGAAGTAAAAGAAAGTCTGGGGACAGACTTGCAGCTTTCAGAAAACGGAGATATTCAGACTTTTGGCGGGGACACAAAGCCTTTGTCAGGGGAAGAAAATCTGAAACAATCTATTGAAGTCCGATTAAGTGCTTTTATGGGATCAAATGTTAGAAATGTTCTTTATGGCCTGAGAAATACAACTGGGGATAATCAGGCCTCAAATGCTTATTTAATGGCTAGTTTGGAACAAACACTATTGGAAGAACCTAGAATTGCAGAGATAAACAAAATTGAATACCTGGGGCGTGGTGATCATATCTCAATTCATGTGGATTATACAAACATTAAAAACGTCAGGGAAACATATCAGGGGGTAATTTAATGGAAGTAAAGAATTTCGTAGACATTAGACAAGATTTAATAAACTGGTTTGTTGCAAATCAGGAAAAAATAACAGATTTCAATGACGGATCTATCATTAACGCAATGTTTGGCGCATTTGCTAGTGAATCCGAAAAGCTGTATCTGGCAACAAAACTTGGGTTTGTTCAGAACCTAAGAAACATCCCTTATTCAGTATTTGACTTCAAGCGAAAAGAAGGGACATTTGCAACAGGTACTGTTGTTTTTAGCCGTGCTAATATAAAAGACTTTGAGACAATTATTCCGGCAGAAACAGAAATTGTTGGTGACGGAAAATCTTATATCACAACAGAAGTGGGAAAAATTGCTGCAAATACTCTGGAGTCAGATCCAATTACTGTTAGATCGGTAGAAATTGGAGCAGATAACAACATTGAATCAAACATCATAAACGAAATAGTCTCTATTCTTTCAACAGATGTTGTTGCCGTAACAAATAACATAAAAATAAGTGGAGGATGTGATGATGAATCAGAGACAGAAATGCTCAAAAGATTCAAGGATTACATTGCCGGTTTACAGGGAACAAGTAAGTACGGAATGAAGTCGGCTGTTGAAAGTGTACCGGGTGTTCGCTCCGTGAATGTTGTAGAAGATTTTACTGGATCAGACATTTATCAGGTAAAAATTTATGCAGAAGACGGATCCGGTGGTCTTGCAAGTGATGTAAAACAGAAAATCATAGAAGTAATTGAAGGGGACGGAACAAGTGCAAATCCTGGAAAGCGAGCGCCAGGAATCAACGTCTTGGTATTAAATCCTGAGGTGGTTTCACTTGATTTTTCTCTTAATGTAACTATCTATCGTGTAGATATTGAGACAGCTAAAGAAGAAGTTAAAAACACCGTCCGTGATTATATCAACAGTCTTGGAGTTGGAGAAAGTGTAATTCTGACTTCTTTAATGCTTAGAGTTAGATCCCTGAGTTATGTAAGGGACGTGGAAATTGTTTCTCCAGAAAATAACATCAACATTGCTGTAAATCAGATTGCTCGATTTAATAACGCAACTGTTGTTCCTAATGAGGGATAAACATGACTGAAACTGGAAAAAGATTATTAAGTCACTTGCCGCCAAAAATCAACCGTCAGGGAGAAATTGTCAGCGCACTTTTCGCAAATGAAGAAGAAACAGGTGCTTTAGAAAAACTTTTTGCCTATGGGGAAACCGTTAAAAAGGCTTATTCAGGTGAAAAGGATGTTTATAAAATGGACGGAGACTTGCTCGATCAGGTAATGGAATTTTTCAGTTTTTTTGAGAGATTCTATGAAGAAACTGACGCAAGTTTTATAAAAAGAAACAAGTCCATTCTTGTCCGTAATGGAGATGTTACTTTTGGTACTACTTGGAACGTGAAACACGTTTTTGAGTACTACTTCCCAAAGGCAAAAATATTTCTTTTGGAAAATGTAGGCCGTTGGGAAGATAATATTCTGATAAACAGTAACTTTGAGAGTATTGTGCCAGAAGAAGTTGCGAAATGGAATCTGTCAGGAAGCGAAATAAGTGAGAGTGGATCTTTCTCCGGAGCAAAAGGAGTTTCATTCACAAGCAATAACGGAACAGTATCACAAAATGCCGTTGTTGAAAAAGATAACATATATTTTGTTACCTGTATGGTCAAAGGAAACGTGAGTTTTCTTGTAAAGGGAGCAAGTGGAGACCTTAAACACCTTTACTCGATTGGTGAGGCAATGGGTAATGAATCAGGACAGACAAGATCCGTAAGTAATGGCGATTGGAATTTCGTGCAGCTTTTCTTTAAGGCAGACAAAACAGAAACCATTACTGTTACCGTGCAAGGAACTCTTGGTAGTTGTGTTGATCTTGTTACTCTTGATCAGAAAAAGAAATTCCCTTGCTTTGTTGTTTATGTTTGGTTTGATCAGGTAACAATTGGTGGCAAAACCTTACACCTTTCTCAGAGTGGTGAAGACCCTATCCCTGGACTTAATTATGAAAAAGAAAACTATTTTGGAAAATCCTTTTTTTCTGGAACATCAGGACGAAACCTTGGTGCAGAAATATATCAGGATATTCTTGAAATGGTGAAATCAGCCGGAACAGCGGCAGATATAGTCTTATTGACAAGAGAAACTGAATAGAAAGGAGGTAGATCAAAATGAATGGATTAAGAAATAGTAACTTTCAGGACAATGAAATTGTAAAAGCGTCAGATGTGCAGCTTGTTGGAGACGTTTCGATAGAAAATCTCGGGAAAGCCATGAAGACACTTTTCGGATCAACAAAAAGTGTTGTTATTGGTGGAAAAATCAAGAAATATTCTGGTGGATCAGGTCTTGTGGCCGTGCTTTCGCCTGTAATTGGAATTCGTGGTGGAGAAGAGACAGTTTTTGTAAGTGAAGACGGAGAATTTTATCCAGAAGACTCTGTTGAACCTTCTTCTATTATTACTTTCCCTAATTCCGGAACAAGTGCAAGACGTGATATTGTCGAAGTCAGGGCAGAAGTAATTACCACTAATGAACAGTCCAGACAGTTTTATGATCCTGAAACTGAATCATCATCATATTCTCAGACAGATGTTGAACAGAGACAGATCTTGCGCCTGAAAATCAAGAAAGGAACTAACGGAAGTGATACAGCTCCGGCAACAGATTCAGGATTTGTGAAGATCGCAGAAGTTTTAATTCCCGCAAATGCAACAGCCATTGAAGATTCAAACATTTACAACGTTACCGCAGATATTGAGGGAATTGATAACGCAAACTGGACTAACGATAAACAGATCACTATAAATCCTGGAACTCTTTCAGATATTTCAACAAAGTTCAGAAATATTCATAACTCAAACGGAACATTGAAAGACTCTGTTATTGCCGCCTCTAAAATCATTCTTTCAGGAACCGGAGCTTTACAAGGGTCAGGTATTCAGAAAGGGGGGAACAAAGAAACTATAGACGGAAAAGAGGTTGCCGCTACAACTTCCATTTCAGATTTTATAGGGAAGATTGTTGCAAGACTTAATAAGACCTGGGAACCTGAACATGGTGGAACAGGAAAGACTAGTCTTAATGACTCGGCCAACGCATTGATAAACAGTTTGACTGTTGATACATCAGACCCTACAGGGGGTGATTATTTTGTTACACAGTATGCCGGTGGAAATAATCCAAAGGAAGGTGAAGATCCAAAAACTACTTATTATAGAAAACCTATAAGCAAACTCTGGAATTATATAAAAGGTCAAATTTCCACGGATTTGAAACTTACAAAAGGTACTGACAACAAGGTTACGCTTTCAGGAACGGCTTCCGCAGCAAATAATCTGTCAACCGCACGCAAGTTGAAAGTTGCTTTGGGTAGTACAACGGACGCTACGTTTGACGGATCTCAGGATCAGACTAGTATTCCAATATCGGGAACTTTAGGACTTGCAAATGGTGGAACAGGCGCAACTACCGCGTGTGACGCAAGAACATGTTTGGGTTTAGGAAGCGCGGCCACATATAACTGTACTTCTTTTATGGCGGCGAGTACAACGAAAATTTGCTGTTCGGAACAAATCTGTAATATTGCAAGTAATGATTGTAATGCGTTCTATCCATTAACATTTTTGGCTAACACAAATTATACAAATGGTTGTTGTTCATATAATCCATTAAGAATAAGCAATGGGATTTCGGTTTATAACAACTCATCAGTTCCGGCAAATACTCAAGGAACAACATATTTGCAGCTTGGTAATGCAAATGCTAAATCTGTTTGCTATAACAGTATGGGGATTCTCCGTATTTATGGATCAGGTACTACATATACTCAGATATGTGCGCAAACACCAACTACAAGCAATACTGTGTGCCTTCCAACAGGCTCTGGAACGTTAGCTCTTACGTCAGGATGTGTATCATGTGCTGGTCAGGTAATGATTAGTGGAACGGCGTCAACTCTTGGAACGGCCGCAAAGTATGACTGTGGAAGCTTTGCAGCAGCTTATAACAGTAGTACGGACTGTGTAAAATGTTCTTGCTACTCGTGCCGTCTTCTTGATCACGGAGGCTGCGCTACCGTATTCTGTTGGAGCGGCGCTCAAAGTATGCCAACATGGGTTTGGGGATCTTCAGCACGAGGCACCACATGTGTTTATAATCCTGCCTGCTTCAGTGTTCATTGTGCGGAATATGCTTCTTATGCTAAGAGCGCATGTACTGCCTCGGTTGCCCGATGTACACAAACGCTCCGCCTTAACGGCCTTGGTTGTAGTGGAACTCTGGAAATGCCTGGCTCTGGTTACAGTGTTTGTTTCTGTATTTGTGAATGTAAAAGTGACATACTCAACCACCATGCTGTATCACTAATGGCAACATATTCAAACGCTCCGGCAGCGATGATAGGTACAGAGGCTTCTAATAACTGGGAATACAGAGTACTGGGATACAACAGCGTTATAACATGTAATCAAGGTGCTTTGTTTAACAGTTTCATAACCCCATGGATTCCAGGGAATTTATGGTGCTGTATAGTTAATGGATCTAGCAATACTTTCACGGGAGTATTGCTATCAGGCTTTTATGTACCAAACTGTTGGGGTTGTGGTAGCACAACTAGAAACTACGTAACAAGTATAGTCTGTTGTAATAACATGGGTATTGGAGGACTTGAGTGTTTGTGTTGTATAAAATCATATGAAAGACTTCATCATCCTCTTGGTATTTTCTATAAGAGTAACGGAACAATATCTCCTATTGTAGAAATTAGAACTTGTTAAAACAATCCATATTAGCCCTCTGAGGAGGGCCGTTATTTAAATGAATTTGATAATATCTTGAATTTAAGATTATATATGATATATTTATAATTAAAACACTTAAAAATAAGTTTTCTAATTAGTCCTTAAAGAAGGAAAGGAGAAAAAACATGGGGAAAAGATGTTTAATTAATGTGGATGGCGGTTTGGGTAAGAATGTTATGTTAACAAGTCTTATGCCTATTTTAGCAAAAAAATATGAAGAAATTTATGTTATTTCTCCATATTCAGATGTTTTCAAATCTTGTTCTTATGTAACAGAGTCATTTGAACCGGGACCACAGTGTGCTACTCTTTACCAGGAACTTGTTCTTGATCCTGATACAGACATTCTCTGGAAAGAACCCTACAGTAATTCCCGTTTTATCAAAAAGTCATGTCACCTTTTTGACGCCTGGACGGAAGAATTCGGAATTGAGAAGTCTGAAATTGATTGGGCAGCAAAAACACCAGTATTGGATCGTATTCGTGAAGAATTCCCTCAGATCGGAACTTTGGCTGATCAGAAAATTTCAGAGCTTGGAAAATTCATCATGGTACAGTTTTGTGGCGGACAGTCTCCACTTAATCCAATGGTTGATCAGAACGGAAATGCAATTCCTTACAATGATCGTCAGGAGTTCATCAAACGTAATTTCTATCAGGGACAGCAGCTTATTGACGCCCTGAAATCGGAATATCCTGACGCAACAATTGTTCATTACGCATTGCCAAATGAACCGTCCTATGAGGGAGCAATAAAGTTGAACATTCCTTATATTGCATACCGTCTTCTTGCGGAACATGCTTTCAAGGTTGTTTGCACTGACTCAAGCCTTCAACATCTTTCAACCGGTGCTTGTAAAGACGTGACTGTAATCTGGGGGGAAACCCGTCCTGAACATTTTGGATATACTTGCAACAAGAATATTGCCGCAAAACATGTCCTGAATAGTCAGCCTTACTTCAAGCCAATGGGTATGTCACCGTCAATCGTGAAAATGCCGTCAGTAAATGAAGTTGTGGAACTGGTGAAAATGGATCCAGAAGAAATCAACTCAGAAGACAAAAAAGCAGCTTAACTTTTTTGTTAAAATATAAAAACGTGTAAAAGACCTTAAAGTTTTTTGCACGTTTTTTTTATTTAACAAAATGATACAACGGATATATATTAAAGGTATGTCATTTAAGTTTTTGAAAGAGAAAAAAGTTGTAGATTGTATAATATGTCTTCTGTTTTTAACAATCTGTCATTGGGTTCAATATTTTCGGTCAGGTCAGGTACAGGCAGAGATCAGGGGAATTTGTTCATTTGTTGCCCTGATTGTAACGTTGTTTTCGGGAAAAAAACATTGGAATCCTTTGCTTTTTATCTGGGCAATGGCAATTCTTTATTGGAATCGTTTTCACAATTACACTTCTTTTATAATGATCCTAGTCGCAATATGGATCAATCCGAAAACGAAACTTCCATATCTTTTAATCTACAGTCTTGGAGTTTTAATCTCTTCAATTCTATATAAAGATACAGTTACTCATATTGTCATTCACGCTCTAGGATGTAGTTTTTTCTATTCGATATTTGCGGCAACATATCATATTCTTAATTATTTCAAGAAAATTATCCGTTTCTTACATGCAGACGTAAAAAAATTACGGGAAGAAAACAGGATCCTGAAAGAACGTCTCCAGGAAATAGAAAAAGCAAAAAAACCGAAGCTTGATCTTACTCCGGATGAAGCGACAATAATAAGTGAACTTTGTGCCGGAAAAGAGATAAAAGAACTGTTGTTTTGGTCTCCTAATACAATCTATACACGGTTACGTGAAGCAAGGGAACGAAACGGTTGTATAAACAATGATGAATTGAAATCAAGGTATATTACCGACTTCCCGGTAAACACTACTGAGTAATTATTTTTTTTTAGTAGTTTTTATTTCTTCCTATTATCACCGTTTTCTCAGAAAATTAAACTATGAAGATTAGTTCATTGTTTAAATTTATTTATTTATTTAACAGACTGTCGGATGAAAAAAAAGGTTATGTTATTGCCGTGATTGAGTCTGGAATTGTCTGGGAGAAATATTATGGAAACAAGGCAGCAGAAAAAGGAATTGATAGAAATCCGAAAACTTGCAACGGTAGTGTTTTTCGGTCAGGGGAAAATACCTGACATTACTAAGAAGTTTTTTGATCGGTTTGAGATTAGTTTTTTCAGGCAGCTTGAAAAAACTGTAAGACCATATTTGAAAAGCAACGGTCTTACTGACGGAAAACGGATTCGTGTGGAATTGCCTGAGATCTCAGAATTTTTGAAGATTCCTGACTCGGACTTTGTATTGAGTGAAAAAGTCTGTAAATATTTATCTTTATTGTTTCCAGGACTATAAAGCGTAATTGAAAAATAAAACCAATGTGATATACTGACTTTAATAAATCAGGTATTTAGAATAATAATTCAAAGCCGTTTTTTCACGCATATTTTACGTGGGGAAACGGCTTTTTTATTGTCTAATTGGGGTAAAACATGGATCAGAGTGAGGTAATCAATGGAATTTCTCAGATTCCTACAATTGGGTGGATTGTAATTCTTTTTTTGGGAATTAGTATAATAATGCTTGGTGCGGCGATAATTGGTGTAATATTTTATATTTTAAAAACCAAAGATGTAAAATCAAAGTATCTTGATGTAAGCACACCAGAAAGACGTGAAATGTATATGGCAGAAGGTAAAGACCTTTTAGATAATCAATGTCACGTTGCTAAGCAGCTAGTTAAAGAATTAAGAATCAAGCTATTTATTATTGGAAAAAATAAGTTTAACCTGGACGAAAAAGATCAGGATATATTAGAACTAATAACCTACCGTATCACAGATCGGATGAATTACGATCTCAAAAACGATCTCACTAGAAATCATATCACAAAAAAATCAGATAAAGACTTAATTAGTTATTCAGACGGCAAAGCAGACGCTTATGTTATGCAGATTAAAGACCGCTTATTCAGTCTGAATTCAAAACTCAGGGGATATGATCTTCCCTCAATAATGGACGATATTCCAGAATCTTGGTTTAAGGATTTCTATAGAAAAATATATTTTAGGTGCCGTGACATTGCCGGTGCGCCTAATAATCAGGGGGAATAGAATGAATGAAGAATTAACACAGTTGGCCGTAAAAATCGGACTTGCCGGTTTTGGTGCCGTTGGTGTAATGGAATGGCTAAAGAACTTTTTTAAGTTCAAAAAGACCTGGATATATGCACTTGTAATGCCTGTTTTTGCTGTTGGTTGTTATGCAGCCGTTAATTTTCTTCCGGCTTATGTGATCGGATCAATTTTGACTGTCGGTGTTGTGCAGCTTAATTATCAGGTTATCATTCAGGGATTTAAAGCCATAATCAAAGCATTACTTAGCAAGACCGGAGCGAATGTAAATGAAGAAGTTAATTCAAATGATAATGAATCTGTTCAGGAAGAAGGAAAAAAAGACTATGGTGAACAGTAGTGTTAAAACAGAAATGGAACATTATCCAATGCAGAAAATTGCTGCCGTAATCGGTGAAAGTGGATGTTATTTCCTTTCACTCTGTTATATAGCGGAATGTATTTTGGGTGTCCATGTTGATCCAATTTACTATTTCAATGTCTTTTCAAAGCAAAAAACAGACGGACTCTATTGGATTGAGTCTGATTGTTACCTAAACTTCCCAGCTCTCGTTCTTAAAAACATCCTGAGAGAAGAAATCGGAAAGCACGGAATAAACTTTTCTTTCAATGATATTAAGATCTCGAAATCTACAGATCTTTATTACTATCCTAAAAGCAATGAATACCTTATCGGATATTTTGAAAGGGAAGTTACAATGAAAACATACGGCCATTTTGTGAACGTGGACGAAAACAAGAAAGTTGTAAATGACTCTCTTGGGGAGTCTAACACTGTAAAATACGGCAGCTTAAAGTCATTGAGGGTTATTGAATTCGTATGAGTGTAAAAAGTTTTTTTGCAGCCGTTGGATCTTTTTTCACGGCGCTTTTCGCCGGATTTGTGGCTTTCTTTTTCTGGAACAGATTTAAAAACAACAATCTCGTAGAGAATGAAAAATCTCCTGACGAAATCAGGAAAGAAAGTGAAAAAGCAAAAGAGGAAAAGGAAAATGAAATCAAAAACACTGATAGTGGTGATCTTGTTAAGTCTTCTGATAACTATTCCAATATTCAGTCAGGAATCGAAAAATTACAATCAGATAGTACAGACCGAATTCGGAATAGACTCAAAGAAAAACTATAGTGGTGCAGATCTTATTGAAATAATTGCTATTTGCCTTGAAGAAAAAGACATAGCAATTGAAACAGCTTATAACGAAGGTTACAAGTCCGGAGTCTTGGAATACTCTCCTGATGTTGAATATTACAAAAAACAGTGTGAATTGTTGGAGCTAAACAATGAAACACTAAAACAACAGGTCAGGTCCGTAGAAATAAACAACATAAAGAATGATCTAATTTGTTTTAGTGTTGGAAGCCTTCTTGGCGGAATTACCGGATGTATTATAACCCTGAAATCAGTTCCATAGTGTATTGATAGTGTCTTTATTCTCCATAAGCTGTGGTAAGTGATCTAAAGCAGAAGAACGGTCATAGTATTCTGTCATACGTTCCTGAGTGTGTCCCAGCATAAGTTTTAAGTCACTCGTAGATATTTTTCTCATACTCATTGTGTCATTAGTGAACCGTAAGGAGTGAATAGAAATATTTCTTTCTTCTGTATTTATTCCTTGCATGTCCAGACAATAACGGAATCTTTTATTCATATAATTTCCGGAGACCGGTTTTCCGTGATACTCAAAAACATAATCTGTATTTTTTACCTGAATACTTTTAAGGTATTCAAGCATTGCAACGGCCTTGTCAGGAAGTATTACAACTCTCCATTTTTTGTTATCAACAGAACCTTTTTTCAGGTGGTCAACTCTTTCGCCGTCTGAGATCATTGCATTAAGTATAATTGTGTCAGGTGCAAGAAATTGATCCTCTTTTAATGCCTGAGCTTCACCTGATCTCATTCCTGTAGTAAGCATGATAAAAAACATTGTTCCAAACATAAAGTCATAGAAATCAGGATCGTTATTGTCTTTGTGCCAAATTTCTTTGAACGCTTTTACTTCTGTTGGAAATAGTGAAGCTATTTCCGCCGGATATAAAATACCTTTCGTTGATTTTTTCTCAACGTGGAAACGCTCAAAAACAGGCAGATTTTCTATAAGGTGGTAAGCATATAATTCTTTATATATATCATTTGCCGTTTCTAAAAAAGAATTCCGCCATGAATTTGATCTGTCATATTCAAGCAGCCAGTTGTCGAAGTCGGACGGTCCAATAGAGTCAACCGGCAAAGTTCCAAACCTTTCAAGAATTTTCTCCAGGTTGTGAGCTTTCATTTTCCTAGTTTTCTCAGTTATTTCATGCCCTTTATTTTTACACTTAATGAGATATTTTGAGTCTTTGTCAAACATTCCTGAGCAGAAATCAATAAGAGTGATTTTCTTTTTTTGTGGAACAAGTTCCGAATCGTCTAGGGATTGGATGTAAAACTCAGCGTCTCTTTTTGTGAGACAGGGTTTTCCATTTTGTCCGCAACTCTTACGGATCTGTTTTTTGTTCTCGTCATAATACCAGAAATACCATGCCTGAACCTTTTTCCCTTTGTGATTGATTGTTCTTTTGTAGAGGTGTTTAATAATCATTTTCGCGGCCTTACTTATTTTTCGTTTTTGTTTTGTGTGCATAAGTTTGTGCATAATTAAAGATACTTATAACTACACAAAACTTAAAAATAAGTCAAAATTATTGTTAATATACCACAAAAATACTTAAAATCAAGTCTTTTGTAAAAAAAAGTATGGTTTACACCCAGAATGTCGGGAGTTCGATCCTCTCACTGCCCATAAAAACCGATTTTGTAATTTCTTATAATATAAAGAGTTATAGAATCGGTTTTTTTAATTTAACCTCATTTTGTTTTGAGATAGATAATTTGTGTGCATAAAATGAGCATAAAAAAAATCGTTTTTTTTTCGTACATGGAACATTTATGAATAAAGAATTCGACATTTATAATCCTGGTTCTTGGGTGTTTGCAAGTGATAAAACCTTTAAATATAAAGGCAAAAAACTAATTGATGTAACTACAAATAAATTTTATACAGAAAAATTTATTTGTCTTTTTATCAACAGTTATGTTTCACAAGAAAAAATTAAGTTTAATAATGACAAAGAATTTGAAAAGTGTGTTAACTCTATTCTAGACGCTTTTCTAGATAATACTCGTACGTTTAAGTGCAAAAAGAAGTTCGTTATTTCAGATTATGCAACATGGAAAAATTGTAAAAATGTGAATGAAAATTTAATATTTCAAGATAAACTTTTTTTAAGATTTGAAGATTATCAGCCAATGAAAATAAAAGAGTTTATGGATTTCTGTAACAATCTTTTTTCTTTATTTGATCAAAGATTACTAACTGTTGCAGAAAGAAATAAAACAATAAATAAATTTTTATTAAAATTTTATGAAAACCAAACTGATGAAGAAGTAATAAAAAAAATAAAGCTGGAAAATACTAGAAGGGAACTAATTGAGAAAGAAGAAGAAAGAAAACGAGAAGAAGAAGAAAATATAAAACACGGAATTATACTTTCTGAAATGTCAGGTGTTTTTGTAGCCGGACAGGAATTGACCTTCGCTCAACATACTCTTTTTCAAATTCTCAAACTGACAAAAGAGCAGCAAGAAATTGTAGTGAACACTTGGAACACAGGAAGAAGTTTAGGTCTCAGGTCTTATCAGATCAAACAGGATATGTTTGGTAAACTTGGGAATACGGATTATGACTTCATTGTGGGGATGATGAAAGCTGAATATCTGTTTGATGAAGAGTCTAATTTTGTAGACTATCTTTTTGACTGGGTTACTGAATGTGAGACAGAAAAAGAAGTCGAAGCTATTTTTGATTACCCATATTTTAAGAAACATCCTGAAATAAAAAAGTCAATTTTGGATGATAATATATATTGGGGAATGGAAAATAATAAAATCTTTAGGCGAGAAGAGTAGTTTATATCAAATTTTTTGTCACAAATAACCACAAAAAGCCACTTTCAGTGTGGTTATTTGTGGTTGTAACCACTTTTGCCACACTTACCGTGATTTTGCTATACCTAAAGTGGTTTTCCGTGGTTAAGACCACTGTAGAATAAGAATAAGAATAAGAATAAGAATAAGAAAAAGAAAAGAATAAGATAAAGATAAATTTGTTATTATGTCAGGCAGCTTTATTTTTTTGTGCTTTCCTGGATGTACTTAATCTGATTTTTCAAACTGAATAACAAAAAATCTCTTTGCTCACTTTCCAAACTGAACAGATTCTCAAGAATATTTTTCACATCTTCACCGTACTTAAAAACACCAGAATCTTTTGTTTCCCCTGTTACTAAATAATCAAGACTAACACCTAAACCATCAGCAATACTTTGAGCGTCATTACACCTTGGAAAGTTTTTTGTTTTACGTAATGTATTAAAACTTTCGTATTTCACACCAACAGATTCTAAGAAATCGTGCAATGTTTGTTCAGTATGTTGTTTTACTTGGTTCTTTATGCGCTCAAAAAACTCATCAGAATTATAATTTTTTGTTATATTTTTTTCGTTATTCATAATACAACCTCATAATAAATGGCGTAATTCATTGTATTATAAAGAATTACGAAAGTAAAAAATGTAAAACGAAAAATCGGTCTAAATAAAACTTTTTTTATCAAGTATTATTGACAAAAAGGCTATTTAGACTTAAATTCAAGTTACAAATTAGCGAATGGGATCCGGTAAGACACCGGAGGCCGTCTAACTTCTGAGTTCAAAGGCAGCGAATTTCAGGGTTTCCGGTACGGTAAACAAATGTCTACTTTGGTTTGTAGTTAGTGACTAACTGATCCAAACAGTCCTGAAACCTTTCAAAAGTCATAGGCGGCAAGACTTCTTTAGGGGGATGTTCAGGATTATTGCCAGTTATTAACCACTCAACGGAAACACCAAAAAACTGAGCAATTTCAAGTGCAACATCCGCGCTCGGAATTGTGTTCCTGATTGCCCATGTAGCTATGGTGCTAGATCCAATGCCAATTGCGTCAGCTAGTTGCTTTCGTCTGATACATTGACTGGCACACAGAAAGTCGATCCTTTCGACAAATTCTTTTCCGGTAGTTTTAACTTTCATACAGTTATATTATCGGTTAAAAGTTGCATTTTCAATATAAGAACTTGACAAATTGCAGATGTGAAATTTTCATGTTTTAATGATTGCAAATGCAATTCTAAATTGCAAACGAAAACAAGAATGACTAGAAAAACCGCGACACTTTTTCTAGTCATTCTTGACTACTCCAGTGAGGGGAAATCAGGACGGTGAACAGTGTCGCGTTTACCGTCCTTTTTTTTATGTTCCGTAGCCATAGCGGAACTTGTCAGGTCAGAAATATACACGATTAGTACGCTCTGTGTAGGTTTTCTGGAAGGTCTCCATACTTCTTCGGTTCGAATCCGATCCTGACACATAGCGGGTGTCACCCGTAAAAAAACAAATTTTAAGGCTCCCACCCTAAAGTTTGGCTGTTATTAGACAGCGGATAAGTATGTTGGCAGCTTGGAACAGACAGCAACCTCATTACAACGGAAGAAATTCCGGAGCGTGTTTCCGTCAGGTAATCCAGTCCACCTGACGGAACGCACGTTTTTCACAGGAGAAAAAAATGAAAAGAAACGAAATGACAAAAGAACAGAAGAAAAGAAATGATTTTTTGACCGCAAAGTATGAAGAAGTTGAAAAACGTGCAAAGGAACTTGTAAAAAAAGGGATCACAAAATATCAGCTTTTCATGTCAAAAAGTGAACATTGTGAAACTGTCGCTCTTGTTATGTATAACGCAAAGGAATATGACCTTGCAGCATTTTATAAAAGTGCCGCAGACGGTTTTAAAGAGAAAGCAAGAAATCTTCCTGTAGGAGCAATTTAATGACTCTTGAAATTCCAGAGTTGACTGAAATTCAGAAATCCATTGAAGAAATAAAAATATGCCTGGTTAAACCGCTTTTGGAAAAAAGTTGGTATACGGCAGAAGAATGTTGGAAGTTAAAAGGTGGCGGTGCTTGGAGTACTTTCAGAACAAATCCTAAGTATCAATGTAAAGGGGGTATTCCTGACGGATATGTAGGTGGGCGAAAGGTTTGGAGCCGTGAATCTGTACTCGATTGGTTGATTGTCACGGACGAAAAACTTCCTGAGTATCTGGAGAAAGTCAGAAATGAAAAACGATTACGAAAAAAGGCGTCAGAGAATTTGTTATCAGAAAAGACTTAAAAGTCTCTTCGGTGAGAACTGGAAAGAGCATGATAATCCAGAAGATTGCAAGGACTATGAAGTTGGAATAACGAAAGCTGTTTTGCAAATAGACATAGTTACCGGAAATGTTCTTAACGTTTTTGGATCATTGGCAGAGGCAGAAAAAAAACTTTGTCTTATTCCAGGTGGAAGTGCCATAGGTAAAGTTTGCCGTGGGGAAGAAAAAACGGCTTATGGGTTTAAGTGGAGGTATGCGTAATGGATAATTGGGAACAGCTGGATCTTTTTGGAAGACCTGAAATTAAGATAGACAAAAAAATTAGGCTTATAGAAACTTTCGCCGGGTACGGATCACAGGCAATGGCCCTGGAGAGAATGGGTGTTGATTTTGAAACACATTTTGTTTGTGAATTTGACGGTCCGGCGATTAAAAGCTATAACGCCGTACACAATACTAATTATGAAACAACAGATATTCGTAACGTTCATGGTGAAGACCTGAAAATTACTGACAAAGACAAATACTGTTACATTATGACATATTCATTCCCTTGTTTTACAGGTGATACTCTTGTAATGACAGATTCAGGACTGAAACAGATTAAAGATGTTGTAGAAGGGGATAAGGTTTTAACTCACAAAGGTGAGTATAAAAAAGTAATTCGTTTTATGAATAATGGGGAAAAAAACATAGGTATATTAAAAACAAGTAATGCTCCATATATAAATTGTACTCCTGATCACAGATTTTATGTAAAAACAAAAAACGGAAAACCTGAATGGAAAGCAGCAAAAAATCTGACTAATGAAGATTATGTTCTTTTCCCTAAGAATAGTATTGAAGAAAATTTTTATTCAGAAAATGCACATTTCTGGTATATCATGGGAAGATATTTAGCTGACGGATGTATTAGAAACAAACGGAAGGCAAATTCTTTCATGAATAAAATGACAATTTCATGTAATGAAAAGAAACTGTCTTCACTGTTAGCAGCTTTGAAAAAAACTGAAATATCTTATGACGTTAAAAATGGAACAACTTGTATTGAAGTAGATATATTTGATAAAGAGATAAATAAGTTTATTTTACAAAATATTGGAGTAGGATCTGAAAAAAAATTCATTTCAGAAAAAATCTTAAATCTTCCAAAACATTTATTGAAAAGTTTTTTTGACGGTTATATATCTGGTGACGGATGTCTTACAAATGACGGAATTTATTTTTCAACAATTAACAAAAAAATTATTTATGGTATTTCTGTTATAACGGCTAAATTATTTAATTGTATACCTTCTGTATCATTAGGGGATAAGGCTGGAGAAAAAAATATTTGTGGTGTAAAAAGTCAAATTAAAGATTGTTATAACGCATTTATAAATCCTAATGCTAAATATCATAAGGCTTTTATCTTGGACGAAAATAATGATTTATGGGTAAAGGTAAGAAGTTTTGAAGATCTTTCAAAGAAAGAGATTGTGTATGATATTGAAGTAGAGGACGATCACAGTTTTACTGTTTTCGGTGTTGCTGCCCACAATTGCACGGACCTTTCATTGGCTGGAAAACAAGCCGGAATGAAAAAAGGGTCTGGAACACGTTCAGGCCTTTTATGGGAAATTGAACGTATCTTAAAAGAACTTGTAGATAACAAAATGGAGCTTCCTGATATTCTCTTACTTGAAAATGTTCCACAAGTGGTCAGCGATAAGTTTATGCCAGATTTTGATGAATGGCTTAAATTCCTTTTTTCAATTGGTTACTACAGTACATACCAGATTCTCAATGCTAAGGATTATGGAATTCCCCAGAACAGAGAAAGATGTTTTATGTTTTCTTTTTATGGTGAAGATTATAAATACACGTTCCCTAATCCAATTGCATTAAAGAGAAAACTTAAGGACTGTCTTGAACCGGAAGTAGACGAAAAATACTACCTGAAAAGCGAAAAAGCAGACCAGCTTATTGATCAGTTAGTTGCACGTGGAGTCCTGAACAACAAAGAAGAAGAAACAGAACAGAACAGAACAGAACAATTGTGGCCGATTGATAAGAGCGTCAACAATACAAACGTCAAGTCAGTCGCAAACTGTCTTACAGCAAGAGAAGACAGAGGAATCAGTTGCAAACAGTCAGAAGGAACCGGCGTTGTTGAATTACAAGAAGATTGATGAAGTAGGAAACGAAACGGCAAAAACACTTATGGCAAGAGATTACAAAGGTTTTGGATCTGGCTTTGATACACAAAATGGTGTAATTGAAATGGAAAAATGAAACGGGAAGAAATAAAAATCAGGATAAAACAGGCAACAAAAACTGGATATATAGAAATGGTAAACGGTGGTGTATGTGATGTGAGTTATCCTGAGTCGAAATTCCGCCGTGGACGTGTTCAAGGGGGGGGGGAACTTTCACCAACTATAACAACAAGTCCGGAAAACTTGGTAATTATTGAAGTGGTAGAGGAATGATTTTGATAGGTGGAGAACAAAAAAATCAGGCAATTAAAAAGGACGGAATTTGCACTTGCTTATGTTCTTCTATGGGAAGTGGTGGTGGATATATTCCTTTGGTTGTTTTTGAAATCCGTCATGATGAAGGAGTACGGCTCTGGAATGATGAAGTTTGCGGAGCTTTGCGAACGATTGACGCTTGTGGCGATAAATATGTTTTAGTGAAAAATGAATAAGGACAAGACAAGACAAGACAAGACAATTATGACGGCAGCTTTGAGCGTGTCAAGTGCATTGGATATATAGAGAAAGGAACTGGTAAACACCAATCAAATTGTGTTTATTCTGTTGAAGGATTAAGTCCGACAATCTGTGCCGGATTAGGTGTAAAAATGCCTGGATTATATATTGTGGTTGAGTAATGAATGGAAAACCTAATGACAATTTCTTATGGATTCAAAATTGAACCAAAAATAATTGAAGTAGCACAATGTATTACTTCCAGGTATTACAAGGGATTTAGCAATTATAATCCTGAAAATGCTGTAATTGTGATGATTGAAGAAATGACAGACAGACAGACAGACAGACAGACAGACAGACAGACAGACAGACAGACAGACAGATTGTAAGGGCGGAATAAAGTTTGTCAAGAGGGTTGAAACTTGCATTGTTAAAAATCAGGGAACTTGCTTTGAAAAGTTTATAGATATTGCTCTTACATTAAGGGCAAGAGACTGGAAAGGGTTTGATAATTATGGATCGAACGGAGTTATAGAAGTATATGAGTTGGACGGAGAGTGACAGAAAAATGATAACTCCTGACGGGAACGTAAGACTATATATTGGATCAGATAAGGTTTTCAAGTTTGATCCTGGAGATAGTGCTGATATAAGTTTTCCAAACGGTTACAACAAAGGGAACCGTGTTTATAAAGGTTATGTTCCTTGCATAAGCTGTGCAACGGTTAAAAGTTTGATCGTAAAGGTTGAAGAGAATGAATAACGGAAGAGTAGTTGTTATTGGTGAAATGGATAACAGTGACGGAACTTTTGAAAGTGCAAACAGGGTGTATGACGTAAATGGCTTGTGTCCAACAATACCAACGTGTCAGGGTGGTGGAATTCAACCTAAAGTAATAGTTGAGTACGAAGAAGAAAAGAATGATGAATAGAAAATTGGGGGGGGGTATGGATTGTAGCAATGAGAGGACGGAATCCGGAAAATCCGAATTCAAGAATTAAAGGCGATACTTTCCAGCAACGGCTTGAACCTAATCAATTAGGAATCAGTAATACCGTTACTACAGTAACAAAAGATAATTTGGTTTTAGAACTATGGGAAGATTTAATGACATTGAGAAATTGAAAAATATTAGGGGGGGGGTACACCCTTGCAAACTGAATAAAGTTGGAAACGGTGAGTTTTTAGGTGTAGAAGAACATTCAATATGTGAGATTGACTGTGAAACAGCTTCCGCCGTATGTGCAAGATATTATAAAGGGATTGCAGCTCATAGAGACAATATTGTACTTGAAGCAGAGACAGGAAATAAAAAAATGGATAATGGAAATTGTGAAGTAATCGGAAAAATGGACAATTCAGACGGATCACTCGAAATTGCTAATCGTGTATACGGTAAGCAAGGTGTATCACCTTGCTTAAATGCCCATGCCGGCGATACCGTTCCGAAGATTATTGGTGACGAAACTAAAGAAAGATTTTTCCGACAGGCAGAAGAAACATTTTTGAAAAATGACTGTAAGCCTGGAGACACAATTAACGCTTATAACAGAACTGTAGATCAGTCAGGAACAAGTCCAACAATTACAACACGTCCGGAAGGATTTAAAACAGCAATATTACCAGTAGTGGAAAAGGAGAATAATGAAATGGCAGAAGAAAAGAAAACAGTGTACAGAATCCGAAAACTTACTCCGAAAGAGTGCTTTCGGCTTATGGATGTAACGGACGAAGACGCAGACAAAATGTTATCTGTAAACAGTAACAGTCAGTGTTATAAACAGGCTGGAAACTCAATCGTTGTTGCTTGTCTTATTGCTTTGTTCAGTCAGTTGAATATTTGTCAAAACGGTATTCAGTTGAAAACCTGGAATGAAGGTTTGTATAAAGAACTTGGGTATGATAAAGACGAAGTTGGGGGGGGCAGCTCAATAACCGTGTAGGAAAGACCGTAATGTCAGGATATTACAAAGCTGGTAATGCAACACTTACAAGAGAAAACGGGACTACTGGAAATATAGCGATAGAGGAAAAGTAAATGTTCAAACTTTTGAATTATTGTGACGCAAGAAAAGGAAAGATAACAAAAAAAATATTTTGGTGTGTAAAAAAATATGAGTATTTGGGGTGTTCGTTCTACTGTGTAAAAGCAAGAAGAAATCTGACTTACTCAAAATATCTATGGGAAAATGTTCCGACGCTTTTGAAGTATGCTTATATTGAGCCATATAGTGGTCATGCTCTATTAAAGGATTTTACAAACGAAGTTTTAAGTGAAAAAAAATTTAAGAAAGAAGTAAGAAAACGTCTGACCAAACAGAGCCGTTATGACGGAAGAGGATCACTTAAAAGCTTGATTAAAGACAGAAGAAATGAATATGAGAAGGGGAATAAAAAATGTTTAATCCAAAAAGTGATCAGAAAGTGGAAGAACTTATAAAACTTGAACTTGATCAGGCAAGAAGACAGTGGGGAGAAACTTATAACTCTATTGATATTGCGGATGAAGTTTTGCACGAAGAAATTCATGAATCCCTTGTAGAGATTATGGGAGTGGTAAACATTTATTTAAGGTGGCTTGAAAATCTTGCCGGGAAAACAGACGGTCAGACAGATATTATTAGTGCTTTGGAGCTTTGTGCAAAAAACGGAATTAAGGAACTTGCCCAGGTTTGTGCTGTTTGTGAAAAAATAAAACATAGTTTTTAGGGGTGTGTGTATGGCAAAAAGTGGACACAGCTTGATAGAACCTAGCAATAAAGATTCAGAAAGATATGACAAGTTACGGAGTCTTTTGCGGCAAGGAAGTCCTGTTACGATCAAGGATATTCAGGACAAACTGAACATAAATGAGAAGTTTGTTACAACTATGATCAACAACTTGTCTAAAGAGCTGCCGATTTGGGAACCTGGACGTGGGGTATATAAGATTCTTGAAGAATCAGATTTTGATAAATACAGAAAGTGTGAGAATGAACAAATTGAAGTTTATTAACTATTCCACAAAAAGAACAGAAACAAATGTAAGGCCGTTTTTGTGTCTTGTTATTTTTTAAAGTCATTCATCAGACAAGAAAGAGCTTCCTGAAACTCTTCCAACTGTAAAGACTCAGTTGGTTTTTCTCCTGTCACAAGGTATTCAACTGTAGTTTTTAATTCTTTAGCGATCAGGTAAGCCTCGAAAACATCAGGAAGTCTTTTTCCAGAAGACAAGTTAACAATACGTCTTTTGGAAAAACCGCATTTTTCGGAAAGAGAGTCCTGAGTAAATCCATTTGCTTTAATCAATTCATTAGTTCGCTGCCAGAATTCTACAATATTTAAGTCCATACACTCTTATTATCGACAAAAAACACTTAAAAATAAAGTTTTTTTTATTGACAACACTTAAATTTGAGACTATTATACTTGTAGAAACACTTAAAATTAAGTGTTTTGGAGGAGAGCAATTACAGAAGAACCGCGAATTTCTGTAATTGCTTTTATCGGCAATAGCCGGACTTGGTTAATTCGCGGAACCGGTCCGGCGTTTTTTTTAGGGGGAACTTTTGAGCGAAGAATGGAAACAGATTGAAGGTTTTTCTGATTACTTGGTAAGTGATCACGGCCGAATCTGTTCGCTAAAGTCAGGGTTACTGAAACCTCATGAAAATTCACGAGGGTATATGTTGGTTACTCTGAATGGGGAAACTAGAAGACTTCACAGGATCGTAGCGTCAGCTTTTGTGCCAAATCCTGATAACAAGGAAATGGTGAATCACAAAGACGAAGATCCAATGAACAACAAGGCAGAAAACCTTGAATGGAATACCAATGGAGAGAATCAAAGACATAGGTATTCAGTATTGAATAAAGATAATCGTAAAAAGCAAGTCGAAAAATTAAGCGGCAAGAAAGTAATTATAACTTATGAATCTGTCAGGGAATGTGAACGTTTGGAGGGTATCTCAAAAGACGGACTCAGGGATCTTATCAGAAAGCAGAAATCACGAAACGGATTTTTATACAGATATAAGGATTTAAAGAATGATAACTAATAGAGGAACTGTTTATTGTGAAAGTTGCGGTGAACCGTTGTATGACTACATTGAATTTGTCGGTGCAAACGGTGAAATGGACGGAGACATAACCCACACCTATTGTCATTACGAAGGTGACTTGTGTGAAGAATGTGCAAGACTTGAAGAAGAAATGAATGAAGAAGAAGGAGAAGAAGAAAAATGAAAATGGATCTGTATAAGAAAGTAACAGAAACTGGAATTTGCTCGATTAAAAAAGTAAGTCAGACAAAACAGCCTGAAAAATGGGCAGAACTCAGAACAACAGGAATCGGTGGAAGTGACGCTGGTGCCATTATGGGGATGAATGAATATTCAAGTCCTTTGGTTGTTTATATGCAGAAAAAGGGTGAAGGCGTTTTTGAAGGAAATGTGTCAACAAAGTGGGGACACTTGCTTGAAGATCCTATAAGAAATGAAACAGAAAAGGAACTTGGTGTTCATATCGAAGAGGTGCCAGGTATGTTCAAATCTAAGATTTATCCTTTCATGAACGCAAACCTTGACGGTCTTATTCTGACAGAAAACCCGGTAACGATTGGAAATAATACTGTGGACGGTCTTGGTGGTCATGAAATCAAGACAAGTGCTAAGGGAGACGGATTCGGAACAGACGAAATTCCTGACTCTTATTATTGTCAGGTTCAGCATTATATGGCGGTAACAGGTCTTCCCTGGTTTATTCTGACAGTTTTTATCCTTTCTAAAAAAGAAGGCCGCCATTACATAGTTAAAGCAAATCCGGATTTTCAGAAAGATTTGATCAACGTTGAAGAAGACTTTTGGGAAAACTTTGTAATGACTAACACAATTCCAGCTCCAACAGGAACTGAAAGTGAGTCAGAAATTCTTAAATCATTACCAATGGCAGAATCAATTGAACTTCCTGAGGAACTTTCTTTTTCACTTGGACGCCGTGCAGAAATTAAAGAACAGATCAAAATGCTCGAAGAAGAAGAAAAGCAGATCTCTAACAATGTTCTTCTTGAAATGTACAAGGCAAGTAATGTTGCAGAAGGTGAGGAACCAAAAGAAAAGATTGTAGCAACTTGTGGAAGTTACAAGGTTTCTCTTTCACTCCAGAAAAGAAATTCTGTAGACACAGACGCACTGAAAAGTGCCGGACTTTATGAAAAGTTTGCAAAGGTTTCTATGTCGAAAGTAATGCGTGTATCAGGTGGCAAATAATGAAATTCTTATGGATCGATACAGAAACTACCGGGTTGGATGAAAAAATTCACCGTCCGTTTGAGGTCGCAATAATTTTTGTGAACAACAGAAAAGAACCTGACGGACGGATCACACACTTGGAGTGTGAAAGAGATTTTTATCTTAATCCATTGAGAGACGGCATTGAGATCTCTCAGGAGGCTCTTAACATTACAGGTTATACCGAAGAGAAAATAAGAGCTTTGAAACCGGCAGCAGATGTTGTACCAATCATTGCAGAATTCCTGAAAGACACAATTACACAGTTTGGAACGGGTCCAGAAGAAAAATCATTCCTTTGTGGTTACAACGTTGGGTTTGATTACAAAATGATAAAAGCCTTGTTCAATGACTTTGAATTAAATTTTGACGATTACATTATGAATCATCAAATGGACGTTTTTAATCAGGTGAAATCAGCCGGAAATTTGAGACTTATCCCTTATTTACCTGATAGAAAATTAACAACGGTTGCAGAGCATTTTCGCGTGAATCTTGAAAACGCCCATAATGCTCTGGCAGATATTAGAGCAACAAAAGAAGTGAGTAAATCACTTCACAATAAAGGTGTTCCACTTAAATAAAAGCGTAAGGAGTAAAAAATGAAAGTAGACGGAACAAATGCAAATTCAAAACAGGTTGTAGCCGGTACAACAAAATCGGCAAACAGTTTAGTTGATTGGTTGAACGATAAGAAAGAATCGCTCGCCATATCCCTTCCAAAGGGAACTGTTGATATTGACCGCTTTATGCAGAGTGCATTACTGACAATTTACGATAACAAAAACGTAAACATTGCTAAGTGTACACCTGTATCAATCTACAGAGCGTTGAAAGAATCGGCCTCTCTTGGTCTTGAAGTCGGTGGAGTGCTTGGTCAGGCTTACTTAATCCCATACAACGAAAGCAGAAATGTGAACGGACGTTGGATAAAGGAAATGACATGTCACTTTCAGTTGGGGTACAAAGGTCTGATTACACTTGCAAGACGTTCCAATACAATCAAGACAATTGCTTGTGAACCTGTTTATTCTAATGATATTTTCACCGTTCAGCTTGGTTGTGACAGAAAAATTGATCACCGCCTTGATCTTTCAAGGGATCGTGGAACTGTAATTGGTTACTACTGTCTCGTTGAACTTACTAACGGTGGAATTCAGTTTGCCGTAAAATCGGTAAAAGATATTGAAAAACACCGTAACGAATTCTCAAAAGCATACGATCCAACAGATAAAAACAATGTATGGAACAAGAACTTTGACGCAATGGCATTGAAGACTTGTGCCATTCAGGCGTTGAAACTTTGTCCTATCTCAATTGAGGCCCTGGAAGCCGTTCGCCGTGAAGAACTTGAAGACAGAAAAGAACCTGAAACAAAAACTCCTAAAGTTTTTACTCCTGACGAAAACATTGAAGACGCAGAATTCACTGTTCAGGAAGAACCAAAAGAAGACGTAAAGAAACCTGGCAGAAAACCAAAGGTAATTCAGGAAGAACCAAAGGCAGCTCCTATGGCAACACCAAATACAGAGAATGTTCCAGAAAATGGTGGAATGACTCAGGATGAACTTGATCTCGCTGACCAGGCTTTTGATCAGGGCTTCAACGGATCGGAAGAAAGTCCTTACTAATTGGGGAATCAATGAAAGTTACAAGTTTTTTTCACGCGGCATTTTTCAATGAGAAAGTAATTTTGAAGGTGAACGATCAGAAAGATTTACTGATGATCAGAAAACTTTTTGAGTCAAAGGAAAGTAGAGAAAAAAGATCAGGAAAAGAAATCCTTGTTGAGGCTACAATTGACGCCGCTTTTCAAAAACGCTCATTCAAACAAAATAATGCCGTGTGGAAACTTGTAACGATTATCTTTGAAACAGAGAACGGACGCAGACCGTCTCACGAAGAACTTTATGAATACTACTGTGATTTGTTGGACGTGTATGCTCCACAAAGAGTTAACCAAAGAACTGGGCAATTAAGACGTGTTCATGTATCGGAAGGAAATACGGTTGAAATTGCAGAGTTTATTGACGGTCTTTTATATCACTTGGCTACTTTGTGCAATCTTAAACCTGACCTACAGGCGGATGTTAGGTCGGTTATTTATGAATATTCAATGTGGAAGGCCAAAAACCGGATTGAATACCTGAAAACAATGGAAGACGTAAGGAACCATATTGTATGGAGTGAAGCAAGTGGAAGAAGAGAAAACATTGAGATACACCACATTGTAAGCCGTGGAGCTTGTCCACAGTTTGTCGATTGTGCCTGGAATCTCCTTGTACTGACACGTGATGAACATAGATATTTCCATGAACACGGTTGGACAATGTTCCTGGACAAATATCCACATTTAAGAACTAAAGTTGAAATGGCTTTCAATAATGCCGGAATGTTGACTCCGGTTACTTTTATGAACGCCGCATAGGGGAAAACAATGGACTTTTTGAGGCTTTCTACCACTACTTTTGAAGATCCCAAAATTAAGGTGTTACGATCTAAATATGGACGGGACGGTTATTTAATTTATATTCATACACTTTACTTGATCACACAGGGGTTGGACGCTAAACACACTAGTTGCGAATTGGTGTTTGCGGCAGATACCTTGTCCTTTGATCTCGGTATGGAAAGAGCAGAGATTGTAAAAATTCTTGAAACTTGCATACAGCTTGACCTTTTTGAGGGCGATCCTGAATCAACTATTGTTTGCCGTAAAATCCTGAAAAGACTTGAGAAAAATAAGTTGAGTTCTGGAATGAGAAAAATTGTTGACTCAATAGAGGATCCAATTTTCCCCACGGAAGAAGAACAAAGAGAAGAATATCATTCAAACTTTTTCAATTCAGAAAATAAAGAAGATTTGAAAACTTGGAGTGAGCAGATATACCAGATTTGGGAATCCTCAGGACTCCCATGTAAAAAGGGTGGTTTTATTTCATTTCAACAGTCGGATTTAATGAACGGAATAAGAGTTATGCGCCGTCAGGGACTTAAGCCTAGTGATGTTTTAGCCGCCGTTAAGAATTATGCAGAGACCATAAACAATCCAAATTCTTGGTATACGGCAATGGTGCCGTTTGAAAACTTCTTGAAAGAATCAACGATTAAAAGGTTTTTGCCTGATTACTACAAAAAGGAAAATTTCCTGAATACTGATAAATCGTCAGCCGTGAATAATTCAGGTGCAGATACTTTTAAAGGAGAAGTTAATTTTTAATTATGCAAGAAAAGACATTTACTGATGAAGAAATAGAAAAGTTTTTTCCTTCGTTAAAAAATGGACTTAAAGGTGAAGATCCCAAGTTCATTGAAGAAGAAAAAAAAGCGGAGCGTGTCAGAAGACTTGGGGTTTTCAAGAATTCAGGTTTTCCTGAGCGTTTTCACGGAGCAAATATTAAAGATCTGAACGAAAAGCAACGTGTAGTTGCAGAAAACTTTCTTAAACAGATAGAAGAAGGAAAGTCGGCTAGTTTGTGGTTTTGTGGCAATGCCGGAACAGGTAAAACTTGCCTTGCTAGTGCAATTGCGAAAGAAGTAGCTTTGTCAGGGAAGACAGTCAAATATGTTAAAAGTCATTTACTTGTAGGACAGCTTAAAAAAAATCAGGTCACAATTGAAAATATTATTTATGAACTTAAAAACAACTACTTGGTGGTTATTGATGAAGTTGGACGTTATCCTGAACCACTTTGGGAGTCATATTACATTTTTGCGATTATGGATGAAATGTACAGTCTTGGAAGAGCTGTGATCATGATTTCAAACTTGGGGAAAAAAAATCTCGGTGAACTTTTGGGAGCTGCCTGTGTTGACCGTTTCAATGGTGTAACTAAATCAGTTGAATTTGACGGATCCTCTTATAGAGGAACTGATAACGAATTATACGTGTAAGGTGGAGGTGAATATGCGTGTTTATATTAGTGGTGCGATCACAAGTCTGGCAGAACGTGGGGAGGACTATGTAAAACCGTTCCGTGATTGTGCTTATGAACTTAAAAAAAGAGGTTACAGTCCTGTAAATCCTTTGGATTATCAGAAAGAAATTTACGCAAAATATAATGGGAAACCTACTCATGCAGACTTCATGAATGAACTTCTTAAAGTTCTTTTGGACTGTGACGGAATCTGTATGTTGGATAACTGGACTGAATCGGTTGGGGCAGAATGTGAGAAGTATGTAGCAGAAGAAACCGGAAAGATTTTTGTGGAGTTTAGATAAAAATGAAAACTCTTCTTTCTTGGACTATTTCTTTTGTTTCTTTTATGGTCGCTTTGGCAGCCATTGGAGTCAACTCTCTCTATAAAAGAGAAAAAGAGTGGCAGAAACAGAAGCTTGAAGTCCTGGAAAAGAAAATAGAATCACTTGAAACACGTCAGGCAAATCTTGATTGGTTGGAAAGTGAACTGACGGCAATTGATAATTATATATCGGTAGTGGATCAATTGAAATTGTCAGGGAAGACAGAATTTCCAGAACTGAAAAGAACGGCTGATGAACTTAATCAGGCTCGTTATGACGTTATAAAAAACGCGATCTATTGGGATCGTGAATTAAATAAAAGGGAGGAAGAAAAATGAACTTCTTTAAGAAAACCTGGGTAATGGTACTTGCTTTTGTATTCATTGCCGTTGGAGTAATTATTCTGTTCCTTAATGGAAAAACAGAAAAAGAGGTTGCCGCTTATGTTGGTCTTGTTTTTGCCGCAATCGGTGCTGTTGTTATGATAATCAAATTTATCATTGATCAGATCACAAAGGCAAAACAGACTTCACAGAAGTAAAACAAAAACTTTAAGCAGCCGTTTGCCGTGGCTTTATAACGGCTAATTTTTTGAATAAAGGACGTAATTATGACAGACATTAACAAAGTAATTGTAATTGGAAACCTTACAAGGGATGTAGCAGCAGACGAAAGATCTTTTGGGTATACAGCTAACGGAACCGCAAGAGCAAACATTTCAATCGCCGTAAACAGATCTGTAAAGAAGGGTGAACAGTGGGAAGACGAAGTGTCTTACATTGATGTAACAGTATGGGGAAAAACGGCGGAAAACCTGAAAACTTATTTTGTGAAAGGCCAGAAAGTTGCCGTTTGTGGGTACCTTAAACAGGATCGGTGGGAGAAAGACGGTCAGAAATTCTCAAGACTTTCGGTTGTTGCCGATCAAGTGCAGCTCGTTGGAGAAAGAAAGGCAGATTCAAACGGAGGAAATCCGTCTTACGTAGAGAACAATAATTCAGGAACTAAACCGGTGTTTTCGCCAAACAACAGTCCAGACTCATTCCAGGGATATGATGATAACGGATTCTCGGAAGACATTCCTTTTTAATAGGTGAAAAATATGTTTTATGACTTTGATTGTACTAACTGTAATCAGACAGTTGAGATTGAAAAAGGAATGAACAATCCAGCTCCTGACAAATGTCCGAAGTGTGGAGCTGTTGGAACTTTGGAAAGGAACTGGGGAAACAACAAACCTATTGCAACTGTTTATAAATGCAAGGGTATGTATGACACGGACTCCAGAAAAGTCGGAAGCAGATAAAAACGGGGGAAAAATGGTTTTTAAGGACATACCTATTGGAAAAATAAAGAACAAATTCAATGTGCGAAAGGAAGAAGACAATGAAATCAAAGAACTTGCAGCAAGTATAAACGCAGAAGGTTTGTTGCAACCTTTGGTTGTTCATCCTGTCGGAAACCATTACGAACTGATTGCCGGACACCGTAGATTCCTTGCAATCAAGTCTCTTGGTTGGTTACATGTCGAATGTAACGTATTGGAAGACACTGTAAGTGACAGAGACGTTTTAATTATGCAGATTGCAGAAAATTTGCAGCGAAAACAAATGTCGGCCTATGAATATAAGGAAATATTTGACCTTTTGCGTGACACTTATGGATATAACTCTAAAACTATTGCAACGGTATTCCATAAAAGTCAGCCTTGGGTGAGCTGGGTAGAAGGTTGTGTTAAAAAGTTGAAAGACAGTTATGACGGCAACGTACCAGAAGAAAAGAAAAAAATGACGGCCGGAGAAATTGAACAGGCATTTAAGCGTAAAACAAGGACTCCACGAAAGCATTTCAATTGCAAAGGGTTTACCGTAGAATCCAACGGTCATTCCTATCTTTTCTATTTCACCGATTTTGAAAGGGAAAAAGAAATCAATGACTTTATTGAGAAACATAAAGTTACAGAAGGTTTGTAAGGGAAATAACAGGTTGTAAGGGACGTGCGAAACCTTTATGTAAAAACTGGTAAGTTGCGGTGATTTGTCACTATGGGTAGCGTTTCAGTTTTCCTATTTTTTTGGACTATGGGCATAATCGAAATACTTGAGACTTTGGATGAAGACTATGAAATCCTGATTGATAATCAGAAAGTTGATTTCAAAGAAATTAAAAATTATATACAACGCTTGGAAAAAGATATTTTGAATCTGAATGAGATTGTTCATATCCATATTCAAAATGCAGCTATAGATAGGGAGAAAATCAGGAGGTTAAAAAATGGCAAAAAAATATAACTATGAGATAAGTCCAAATGGTTTTGGGTTTTACACTCTTAGATATAAGATTGGACGTTTCGGACGGTGGATTTATTATAAGAGACACAATCAGACGAACATTTTTTATTTCAGGAGCTATGAAGAGGCATTGAATGAAAATCGCAGAATTATGGAGAAAGAATGTCAAAAAAAGAAGTAAAACCATGTCAGGATTGTAAATTCAAAATGGAGTGTCTGGAAAAGGTCAGACTGAATCTTGACGTGAAATGTGAAACGGAAGAACACGAAAAATATGAAGAAGAAAACAAGGTGGAAGTGAAATGACAGACGAAGAAAAAGCAGAAGAATGGATTGTAACACAAGAAGAAGCCGAAGCAGAAATGTATGCAAATAAAAAACATTGCTCAAAGTGTATCAGTTTTGGAGATTGTATGGAAAATGCTATCGAAGATAAGTGTGAAGCATTTAGGGAAAGTTATGCAGATTTTCTTGCAGGTATTGAAGCAGGAAAACCAAAATGGCACGACTTGAGAAAAGACCCTAACGATTTACCGAAAGAAGGTATAGAGGTTCTTGTTCTATACAGTAACACTTACGATGATAATGGTCTTGTGTTGAATAAATATGCTTTAAGATACGAATTGGCAAAATACATCAATGACGAAGAAGATTTAACTGAATGGTATTGGATTGATGCAAGAACAGACGATATGGTTCACGAAGTTATTGCTTGGTGTGAACATCCGAAGTTTGAGGAGTAGAAAAAAATGAAAAATTGTGGAAATTGTAACGGAATTGTTAATGGTATAAGACAAGAAAAATGTCATTTTTGTATGAGAAGTAAATTATTACAAGAATGGGAGTTAGCAGAATGAAAGAAAAAAATAAAGAATTACATCCAAAATATTATGCAGGTTTATACGAATGTTGGATAATTTTGAAATATCTTTTAGGTCGAAAACCATTTCTTACACCTTTTCAGGGATATTTGTATGGGTGTGCTTTTAAATATTCCTGGAGAATGGGTGAAAAAGAGAACGTTGACGTTGTTCAGGATATAGACAAGCAGATCAATTATCTTGTCAAACTGAAAGAAGACATTTTAGCCGAAAGGGGGAAGAAATAATGGATTCAATGGAAATAAGGGAAAAAATCAGAAAAGACAAAGACTGTAGAAGTTATGTTGAGTGGTGTTTAGCCTGTTTTTTAATTGGGCCGCAAAAAGGTTGGAAATTACCTGGAAGAAGACATAAGCGAAAAGCCGCTAAAAAACTTGATGATTATATGAACTTAGCATGGTTAATCGAAAATAAGGTTGAAAAATATGTAAGGGAGGAAAAACAGTGATTATACCTAATCCAGATAAAGCAAAATATGACGAAGTGACCGAAGCTGTTGAAAAAAATAACGGCTTTTGTCCTTGTATGATCAACCAGACAGAAGACACAAAATGTAAACCGTGTAATATTTTCATAAGAAAGTGTCAGAAGGGTTATAAAGGACCATGCCATTGTGGGAGATATATCAATGATTAAAATTGAAGTAATAACAAAGGATCCTTTCTATAACCTTAAGGACCTTAATTGTATTTCCCTGGGGAAACGTGCAAAACAAAGCAACAAAGATCCTGGAAGTATTAGTGAAAGGGCAAATTATTATGTTGATTGTTTTGTTGCTAAACACTCCACAATTGATACTATGCAGATAAAAATTGTTGATGATCATTGCCGGGGAGATGTTATCGGGCATATTGTCAGATCCACCAAAAAACAGCCTAGATTTGTTGTTCAGTCAAAAAGGCCTGACTGGAATAATGGAGAAAAAAGAAAAGCTCCTGATGAAGAATACAAATTATTCGCTAGTGTTTGGACTGTATCTTCATTTATGGAAATGGCAAGACAGCGACTTTGTGGACGTGCAGCAGAAGAAACAAGGAAATGGGTAATAAACTGTATGCGGGAAATGGATAAATCAGGGGATCCGTTATTAATGGCTCTTTCTTTATGCTCTGTTCCTAATTGTGTATTTCAGGCGGGGTGTCCAGAAACTTTTCAATGTGGGAAAGATGTTGGAATTTCAGTTGCTTGTAGCAGCTCAATTCTTAGGGAAAGATACAGATATTATCACAATAAGTTTATAGAGGTGTCAGAAAATGCAGATAAACCTGAATAAAGAAGAATCCGATTTTATCCTGAAACGTTTAAGTGGAAACTATTCCACTAAGACCGAACTGAATTTAGCGGATAAATTATATAGACGTATTGAGAGGGCAAAAACACCGATAAAGCCTAGATCCGCCAAAAATAAGGGCATGGAATGGCAGAAAGAGATTTGCAGCTTTATTTCAGGACTTATTGGAATAGAATACGATCAGAAGTCGGACGATTGTTTGATACATTCAAGAGAATCAGGACTTTCTGGGACAGACGTTGTTTTGCGTGGGAAAGCAAAGGAATTGTTTCCTTATTCCGTGGAGTGCAAAAACTGTAAATCAATCTCTCTTCCTGAATGGATCCGTCAGGCAGACAGTAACTCAGATAACGGCAACTGGATATTATTTGTAAAATCACCATTGTTGGAATCAAAAAAAGTAGTGATTATGCCTATGGAATCCTTTGAAAAGTTGTTCCAAAAAAGTATAAACACTTAAAATTAAGTCCTTGTCAAGTAAATTTATATAGTTTATAATACTTAATTACAGACATATTTATATAACTCTTGGAAACTTTACCTGTTCGCTAATTTGACTTTTATTTAATAGGGTGAAAAAGTTGAATTATAGCGACATTATTAAACTTATCAAGGAAAGAGAAAACAGCTCTTTTAGTGGGTGTTTGAAGTTTACCTATCAGGGTAAAAATACCGTAGTGTCTTGTACTGAATCTAACAGTACAGAGGCAATCGTTACTAAATCAATCAAATATGACCATGTTCTCAACTTAGCAGCCGAAGACGGTTATACAGGAACTATTATCCTGGAATTCGAAAACGGTTCTGTAACCGGTTATGCGTATACACGGAAGTTATGTTAAATGCAAATCTGTAAAAAGTGTGGCGCGGTAATCAAATATATCGCAATAGATTCGGAATACTATGCCGTTGTAGATCCTGAATTGTTGGATGTTGTGTCCGAAAATGGCTATAAACACAAAGCCTATAAAAAACATGTTTGTCAGGACGTGCCAGAGTCAGAGGAAAAAAATGCCGGTGAGTGAGTACACAATTCAAAGGGATGTGGTTTTAGTCACTTTTGATACAGAAGAATACAGAAACTTCCTGAAAAAATGGAATCCGGCAATGGCCGCCCAGGTTGCTGATTATGATGATCAGGTAATAAAAGCAACAATGTGCAAACTTATTTGTGACGCAAAATACTTGCCGGAGGTTTCAAGACGTTATGCTGCCAAATGGCTTAAAGAAAACAAGTTTAGTGAGGATATAAATTAAAGTGGAGTTGAAGGAAAAGAAAATAGATAAATCCGCAATGTGTATGAGAAATCATTATAGAAAACGTGATGAATTATACACTCCTGAGAAGCTTGTTAGAATCATCCTTCCATACCTCAAAATATGGGCGGAAAAAAACAAGGTGGATCCGGTTATATGGTGTCCGTTTGATACAGAAGATAGCGAATTTGTCCGTGTGCTGACTAGAGAAAATTACAAGGTTGTTCATTCTCATATAAACACGGATCAGAATTTTTTTGACTATGAACCGGACCAGTGGGACATTGCTATTTCAAATCCGCCGTTTAGTTTGAAAATGGACATATTCAAAAGACTTTTTAATTTTAATAAACCGTTTGTAATGCTTTGTAACGAAATGATTATCAATTATCAGGAAGTAGCAAATCTGTTTTTAGGATATGAAATACAGATGTTATGCCCTGATAAGAAAGTGTCTTTTGACGGGTATACCAGCAGCTTTGCTTGCGGTTATTTCTGTTGGAGATTTCTTCCAAGAGACCTGATTTTCTGTCACATGGAAGATAACAACACGGGTAAAAATTTTATTCCAGCTAAACTTTTTAAGGACAAAAATGAGGTAAAAAATGCCTAGAGGAAGACCTAAGAACACAACTAAAAACACTTCCTCATTAAATGATCTTGTGAATTATGAGTTCGATTTAGATAGTTATCCCTGGAAGAATCCAAAACTTACTCAGAAAGAAAAACTCTTTGTGTTCTATTCTTCAACTCTTTTCAATAATTCAGAAGCAGCGAGAAGAGCTGGTTATGCAGAAAAAAGTGCTTTTGTCACAGGAAATAAATTATCAATAAAACTCAAAGAGGAAATTGACGCTTTCAAGCAGAAACTTATAAAAACTAATATTAAGCAAGCGGCAGAACAGATTATGAGAATGAAATCTCTTGCAGCTACTTACGATCCGTCAGAATTCTATGAAAATAAGGTTGTTTACACCAAATCCGGAGATCCAATCAAGATTGACGTAATGAAACCACTTGAAGATATTCCAGAAGAAATGAGACGTGCCTGTATTACTGGGATCCAATCAGGAAGAGACGGCACAAATTTCTCTTTTGTATCTAAAGAAAAAGCACAAGCTGATATTTTGAACCATAACAGAGAATTAAATGGTGATCAGGATAAAAATGAGTTTGACGTACAACTTACACTTGAAGGAATTAAAAATACAGTAACGGCAAATATTAAAGTTGCAAATGTAAATAAAGGACGTGCGGAAAAGGCCGCCGAAATTGATACAGCCGAAAACAGTGAGGATGAACTTTAATAATGTTTACACCTGATGAACGTATAAATTATGCTATGGCCTTTATGAAATATGACGGTAAACCATTATCGTTTGACTTCTGGCAGCAAGAATATGTAGCAAGTCCCAAAAGATATATTTGTATTCTTAAATCTCGCCGTGTTGGTTATTCTCTTGCGACAGGTGTAAAAGGGATTGTAAAAAGCAATGATCCTGACCGCGTAAATTATACAAAACAGTTTGTTTCTTACAACGAATCGGACGCACTCGAAAAGATCCGTTATGCAGAAATGTTTCACGATAGTATGCCGGATAAAGTAAAGAAAAAGCTGATTGTTAGAAATAAATCATGTCTTGAATTTCAGGATATACACAGTAAAACAACTTCACGTCTTATTTCCTTACCATGTAGACCACCTCGCGGAAAAGGTGGAGACTTGGCTTTGGATGAATTCGGAATATACAATCCTAGGCTTTCTCAGACAATCTATACGGCAGCACTTTCTGTAATTGCCCGTGGTGGTTGCTTTGAGGTTGGATCTACTCCACTTGGAAAGATTGGAAAGTTTTATGAGATTTGTACAGAAAAAGAAAAATACAAGGGTTATCAAAGATTTTTCGTGCCGTGGTGGTTTTGTGGCGCATTGTGTAAGGATATTGACGGCGCAATTGCTCAGGCAAAGGAAATGAGTACGGAAGAACGTGTCTATGCTTTTGGATCACGTGAACTGATTGGTATTTTTGAAAACGAAAGTCTTGAGGCCTTTCAACAGGAACACGAATGTTCTTTTGTTGATGAAGCAGAAAGTTATATTCCTTTGGATCTTATTTATACTTGTGTTCCTGGAATGAGAGAAGAAGACCAGGAAAAAATAGACGCTTTCAAGAATACAGATATAACAGACTTTGAGTATGCAGAAGAATGTTACGGACAGGAAATCAAAGTTTATCATGATGTTGACGAAGCTATTCTAAATTACAATCCTGAAAAACACGGCGGACCATTATATCTTGGTTATGACGTTGGAAAAGAAATGGACGCCATGAGCATTATTGTTTTAGGAAAAAAGAACGGCAAGAAAAGAGAGCTTTTGAGAATTGAAGAAAAAAACAAGGATTTTGAATATCAGGAAAACTTAGTTATTAAACTTATGGACAATTTACCTATCCGCCGTGGAGTTATCGATCGCACGGGTGTAGGAAATCCAATATTTGAAAAACTTTATAAACGTTATGGAGATCGTATTGAGGGATATTATTTCACTCTGGAAAGTAAAGAACCTTTAGCAATGGGAGTGAAATTCTGTTTTGAACAAAGAGAATATTTACTTGAAAACGATAAAGGATTTCATAGTCAGATTCATAGCATTAAACGTAAAGCAGCTTTAGGAAGACATTTCAGATATGACGCGGAAAGATCGGACGGATTACACGCCGATAGTTTCTGGAGTCTTGCATTGGCAACTTATGGAATGGCGGACGAAAAGAACAAAGAGAATTTCTATCATCAGTGGGCAGCAAAAAAGAACGGTGGAAACATTATAACACCGGCAGAAATGACACCGGCGGAAAGTGTGGCAATATATAACACAATGCAAAAAGAAAGTAGTGGAACTGTAAGACGCCGTGGACGTAGTGCCGCTGGTGTTTTAAGAGATATTCAGAAAAATAACAGGTAATAAATATGATTTGTGGCAAATGTAGAATGTGTGTAGTTGAAAAAGAATTCGTTGATGAACTTCCTGACGGAAACGATTATACAAGATTGGAAATTGTTCCCTGGAACGAAGGTGATAAGGAAAAACCGTTTTGTATTATGCAAGATTTATATACAAATGTTGATCCTGAAAAAGATTGCTGCAATTCAGACGTGAAAAGATTTGCTATTGCGAAAAAAGAGGGGAAAAATGAAAAAAACAATGGACCTGAAAAAAAATAAAGAGTTTATTTCTCTTTTGGGAAATATTACAGATAAAGAAGTTTCGGAAAAATATGACGTAACAATTAGTTTTGTAAAAAAAATCCGTCAAGAACGCGGAATTCCGGCTAAAAGAGTCCATAAATTCCCAGAGGGAATTGAAAAATATGCCGGTAAAATGACCGACAAACAGGCGGCAGAAATCCTTAAATGTGATCCGTCTAGGGTGTTCCTTTATAGGGTTGAGCAAAACATAAAACCTTGTGACAAATCCTGGAAGTTACCAGAAGACAAAAAAAATCAGATTATAAAGGACTATGAAGAACTTGGGACTTTGCAGAAAGTTGCAGATAAATATGGATGTACAAGGGAATGGATCCGACAAATGTTGAAAAAATCAGGTTATGAAAAACGTTACTACAATCATAATCACCCAGGAGCTTGAAAATGACAGACAAAGAAAAAGAAAAATGTAAAAAAGAAAACGCAGAATTGAAAAAAGAAATAAGTGTTTTATTATCTTGTTCAAATTGCCCAGAAAACAAAGGCGGTTATGTTTGCGAAAAAGAATACAATGATAAATGCCTTGCACAGAAAATCGAATACATTAAAGAACTTAAAGAAGAAAATGCAAGACTTTCCAAAATGCTTGAAATGGCAATGAAAGACGCATTATCACAAAGTCATTATGCAGAATGTAATGGAAGTGTGTATGGTTTGAATTGTTCAAGCATTGATGAATATCGAGCAAAACTTGAAAAACGTGTGGAGGAAACAAAATGAAAGAAGGAACAAAAATAATTCTGGAAAAACTAAAAGACCCAAAAACTTATGCAGAAAATATTGATCCTAGTTTAATTATTGATAAGGTTGAAGAGCTGGAAAAGAAATTGCTCCAGGTTGAAAAATACCTGAATCTTGGTGGATTTATTGCAGATAGAAACGGAAAACCGTGTAAAGACGGAGACGTTATCAAAATATTCAGATATGGAACGTTAGTTACAGCCGGACCTATTCATTTTGACCACGTAAGAAAAACATTTACAGTAATGGAAGGGGATCGTGGTTATTGGGATATAAACGAAAGGGAATTCGAACTTGTAGAGCAGGGTGAAAAAATAGACATATAAATAGAATTGTGGTATTCTAATTTTAATTCAATTGGTGACGTCAATAGACGCGCTTACAGAAAACAAAAGTGTTTTATGAGGGCGCGTCATGAATACAATTGAAACCGAACCAAAATTTGAACCAGTCAATTTCAGAAAACTTTTATCCATTGCCTCCAACGCCGGAGCTAGTGACGTTTACAAAAAGGAAAAAGGTTTTCAGTCTTCTTTTTTCAATCCTTATTCTGGTAATTACAATGTTTACGCAAAGAACCTGAAAACAATTGATCGCTACACAAATGGTGATATATCTTGTGAAACTCTTCGCCGTGTCTCTAAAAAAGCATTTATTATCAATATTTGTATCAATCATATACTCAAGAAAATAAAACCATATCTGAAACCAACAACAGACAATAACGTCAAAGGATTTGTCATTAAAGAAAAGGGATCGGATCTCAAATCTCAAATGGCGAAGAAGTCAAAAAAAAGAATTGAAATTGAAACTTTCCTTAAAAACTGTGGAAGTGACTATGACAGCGAAAGAGACAATTTTCAGAGATTTTGTCTTAAAATCATCCGTGATGAACTTGAACTTGATCAGGTTGCAACAGAAATTGGTTATACAAGAGGTGGCAAACCTTATGCCTTTCAGGCGGTAGACGCCGGAACAATCAACAGAGTTATTCCAGGTCAGGTGAACCCTGATAATATCAAATATATTCAGATAATTGACGGTATTCCTCAGGCCGTATATCAGGACTCAAACCTGATTTTTGATTATCAGAACCCTCGAACCGACATTAAACATGCTTATTACGGATATTCAATTGTAGATCAGGTTATTGAACTTGTAACAAGTCTTATAAACACTTTCGCTTACAATGCCGGATTTTTCACCGATAACAAGCTGCCTAGGGGGATGTTGCTTATTGACGGCAACGTATCTCAGGACACTGTAGAAGAAATGGAAGACTATCTGGCAGAAGTAATGTCAGGAACGGCAACAAGTCAGTGGAGAATTCCAATTGTTCCTAGTGGTGGAACTGGTGACAATAACCAATCAATTAAATGGGTGTCACTTGCTGGTAACGCAAAAGATATGGAATTCCAGCAATTCTTAGATTTTCAGACCTCTGGAATTGTTGCTATGTTTGGACTTTCAATGGAAGAGCTTGGGTTACAGTCTCAGAAATCTCAGGCTGTTTTTGAGTCTTCTCGCACTACTCAGATCAATGAAAGTAAAGCAACTCTCCTGGGTGATATGTTGGGATTCTTACAGAACTACATTAACCGTATTCTTGACCGTTTTTATCCTGATTATGAACTTGAATTCGTAGGTTACGAAAAAGAAGATCCTAAGCAGCTTTTGGATCTTACAAAAACAGAACTTGACAGTTATAAGACTCTTAATGAAGTAAGAAAGGAAAAAGGATTACCACCACTTGAAGCAGAATGGGCGGACGCTTGCCCGGCTAATCCTCAGTTTACACAGATGTATCAGGCTGCACAGGCTCAGGAACAGGGCGGAGACGGTGGATTTGGTGAAGACGGCGGAGATTTTGGGGAAGGTGGAGAAGACTCTTTCGGAGAAGACGAATTCGATAATCCGTTAGGTGGAGAAACTCAGGGTGAATCTGGAGAAAAAAACGGTGGAGAAGACTCTTTCGGAGAAGACGAATTCGAAAACCCTGTAAATAAATCTCTTACTTTCTTTATTTAATTTGTATGAAAGCAATTATCAATATTAGAAACATTACAAGCGAAAACGCTCCTGAAAAAATGGATCGTCTGGCAAAGTCTCTTTATAGTTTTGATCGGTTTGGTGAAAAACAGGTGTTTTTTAATTCAAGACCAGAAAAAGGAAATGGAAAAAGTCTTAAAGCTGTTATTTCAATGAACGAACAAAATGCTCCAGAAAAAGTTGAAAAGGCCGTAAGAAATCTTTCTTTTGCTCTTGATGTTCCTTTGAAAGCGGCAAAGGGAGAAGTTTTTTATTATCAGTCTCAGGAAGAACTTACAAACATTATTGTAAACGATCTTACAGGTCGGTCACGTGCTATTTATGATTTTGTTATCGGATATTTTGGACTTCCTGAAAGAACAATAATGAGTAAAGCATATCTTAAATACAAAGGGAAAATACTTTATTCACCGGAAACCGGAGAACCTATCAATAAAAGAGACTGGAAAAAGTTTGTAAAGGCTCTTGAACTGTTTCTTAACAGAAATCACCGTGGATTCGGTAAAAAGATTGTTCTTACTTCACGTAAACTTGGAAAACTCCTGGAGAAAATGTCGGAATATCAGACAAAAGAAAATCTCCGTAAATTACCGTTATCTGAAATTAAAGAACCTGGAAGAAAGACAGGCTTTAATTGGACTGAGAATGATCCTGAAAAGGTTGAAAAGATATTTAGGGACGCGGCTGAAAAGTGGGAACAAACAAGAATTGAAATTGCAGAAATGTCGGCAGCTCAGAAGATCACAAAGATTGATGATGTAATGAAAAATGACATTCAACAGATTCTTATTGACGGAATAAAAAACAAAAAGTCTAAAGGTCAGGTTAGTCAGGATCTTTTTGATCGGTGTGCCGGAATAAATCGTGATATACAGAGAATTGCAGATACAGAAATTCAGAACAACGTAAACAATGCCTTTATTTCTGAGACCGTAAAAAATAATGCAGAATCAGGAAAAAAGACATATTTCATTCGCCGTGAAGTGATTGACTCAAATACTTGTGAGAAGTGTAAGAAACTTAACGGAAAAATTGCCGTCTGGAGTAATACTCCAATGGAAACTGAATCTGTAAAAGATCCTTATGCAGAATACGCAATATGGGAAGGAAAGGACGATTGGAATTTTATTGCTCCAAACGGTGTAAAACATCCTTATTGCCGTGGAACTTGGGACAGCTTTGATCCTGATTTTGATGAAAAGCCGGTAGAAAAATCCCTTACTTATTCAGGATTCCCATTACAGGGAAGAAGGAAATTTGCCGGTTTTAATATCTCGATTGAAAACAAGAAAGGGTCATATCGTGAAGGTACAGACTCTAACGGTCATAAATGGCGTGTAAAAATGTATCACGATTACGGATATATCCGTGGAACAGTTGGAACTGACGGTGACCATGTGGATTGTTATTTAGGTCCAAATGAAAACGCAAAAAACGTTTATATCGTTCACCAACAGAATCCTGAAACAAAAAAATATGATGAAGACAAATGTATGCTTGGTTTTAATTCTCTTGCAGAGGCAAAAGCAGCTTACAAGAAACAATATGACAGACCCGGTTTTTTACAGTCCATTACAACAATGGATCTCGAAGAATTCAGATCTAAAGTCTTAGATCCAAAAAACAAGGGGAAAATTGTTAAGTCATTAAATGCAGAAATGCAGAAATCAATTACAGAAACTATCACAGAAATATTTAACAGATAACAGTCTGTTAGGGGGAATATATGAGATTCGGTTTTAAGTTTTTTACAAATGACAGTATCGAAAAATCAAAAAAGGGTGTTAGACGATCAAGCCATAAATACATACGTGTATTTACTGGGAACAACGGAAAGGATGAATACATTTATCCGGAAGACATGAAAAATCCGTTTAAGAAACTGTTATCAATTTTTGCAATTACCAAAGAAAGAATTGCAAATGTTTTTAGAAGTGAAAAAATCGAAGAAAATTACGGTGTTGATGAAAACACCTTTGCTGCTCATGTATTGGAATACCTTACAGATAAAGCAAAATGGGACAAATTCTTCTCAAATCCTACAGTTGCTCATAAAAACAAAGCTCCTGTGAATCTGAATAAAAAGAAACCTGGAGTAAAAACAGAAGACAAGAAAGTAACCGAAAAGAAAGAAACTGAAAAGAAAATGACCATAAACAGATCTCTTATGAGAAAGATCTGGGGTATTTTCAATCCGGCAAAGGATCAGGATTCAGAAGCTATGTTTAATTCAGGAAATACAGAGTCAGTTATTCCAGCAGAAGAAAAAATCAAGGATTTTGTCGGCCGTAAGACTTCAATTGATACAAAAACAAAGATTACTACTATGAAGTGGCCAGACGGACGTGAGATTAAAGTTGACTCAAAGGGTAATGTAATTTATGACAGTACAAACATTGAACCGGTAGAAGAAACTCCAACAGTGGTTGAACCTGACAGGGATTATCCGTCAGAAGCAGCAAGACTGACAAACGAACAGTTAAGAATTGCTATGGAATCTATGACCAATGAAGTGAAACGTCTTAATGCAGCAAATGACACAGAAGGACTTGCACAGGCAAATTTGTGGATTCAGGCTCTTAATAATGAGGCAGAAGAACGTAAAAATCGTTCAAACGCAATGCTTGGCAATGACAATGCAAAAAAAGATATTCATGATGAAGAAGAAAGAGCAGAATTTAACAGCCTGACTAAACGTTATGCCGAACTGGATAAAGAATTTAAGGCTAACGGTGGTTACAGTTATAAACGAACTACAAAAGAACAGGACGAAAAACGCCGTGCAGCAAGTAAAGAAAAATCAGAAGTTGAAGAAAAGTTAAGAGAACTGAAAGCAAAAATCAGTGAAAGAAATAAAGGAAAAATGATAATTCCGGCAGCTTATAAGGATGTAACAAATACATGGCTTAAAAGACTTGCAAAGGGAGATACTATTTCTTGGGAATGGTTGGATAAAAAATTCGGTGGTCATTATGGCGAAATCCTTTCTTTCGGAGACGATTTTTATATCGATCTTTCAGGATCAACAATTACAAATCCAGTTGTAAGAATTAAATATAGTGAGCCAGGACGTGGAGAAAGTTATGTTTCCGTTGATGTTGGGGAAATGAATAAAGATCAGTATAGACCGAGTTTTATGAATATGTGGGATTCTGATACTTTCTCAAAAGTTTATGCCACTTTTGAATCCCTGAAAGAAAAAATTAACAATACAGAGGGAAATACTCCAGCAGAAAAATTCTTCAATATGGTTTTGGGATCTGATAACGAAATATCTAAAAAGACAGATAATTCAATTGTTCCAACATACCGTTTCACTAAAGACGGCATAAAGAACAAAGACGGAAAACTTGAGAAAATTCGTGCAAGAATTAACAACGAAGGAACTCCAGACGAAATTATTGACCTTATGGCAGACGGTTATAGTGACCATATTCCTTCTATTTTCTTCCCTGAAAATGACAGTGACGCAATGACCGATTATTTTGATAAGGATAGTGCATACGTAAAACCAGATCACCCTTATTACAATCATTTGAAAGTAATGGCCCTTAAAAATCGTTTATACCGTGGACGAGCTACTAAATGGGGCGCAATGTCAAAAGAGGATCAGGATAAACTTGAAAAGCAGATCAAAGACCTGGAAAAAACACTGACAGAGCCTACAGACGAAGAACTTGCAGCTTACCGTGAAAGACGTAATCACGAAGAAGAAGTAAAAGAAAAGTGGAGAGAGGGCGAAAGAGCCGCAAGACGCAAGGAACAGGAAGAAAACGAACGTAAAAAAGAAGTTGAAGCTACTAATAAATTTATTGCAAATCTTGAAAAACTTGCGGAAATGTGGCGAAAAGATCCACCAGTAATTTTAGACGGAATGACAAAAGATCAGGCAATTGAAACTATGGAAGATAGAATTCTCAAAGTTAAAATGGAAATCAAGAATTCTGATGATCCTGAGACAATTGCAAGTAACACTAAATTCCTTGAACAGTTGCAGCAGAAACTTGAAGCTATTAGGGAATCTCCTGAAAGTGAATGGGCAACAGAAGAAATACCGGAAGAACCTGAAACACCTACAAGATCTTCAACAGAGATTGCTAATGAACTTGCAGACGTTAGAAGACAGATGTTTACAGCCGAAGACGAAGAGTTGGAAGGACTTAAAACACGTTATGCAGCTCTTAGTGATGAACTGAAAGAAGCAACAGCAAGAGAAATTTCGGCAGAAGAACACCAGAACAGAAGCAATGCAATGCTTGGAAACCAAAATGCTTATAAAGGTTTAACTAATACTGAATTGAAGCTTAAAAACAAGCAGATTGGAGAAGAAATTGGAAGACTTGTAGCAGAAAACGAAAAACTTTATGACGATAATTCCGGTTTTGTTAACGGTGCGGATGATGATCCAAATTCAGATTATCAGAAGTGGTTAAGAAACGCCGATAAAGCAAGAAAACTGAAAGACGAAGTTGGAAAAATAACAGACGAAAGAATTTCAAGGGGTGTTTCAGATTCGGAAAGAAGTCAGATCCTTGCAGAACATAAGGCAGCTTATGACGGAATTAAGCCAGAAACTAAAAAAACACCGGCAGAACCTACACCAGTTGTTGAAGAAACTCCAGCTGTAGAAACTGAAACTGTAGAAGCAGAAGACGAATTTGTAACACCTATTCCAACAATTAATCCTGATGTTGCTCGAAGAGTAAGTGATAACTCTATGTCAGGACATGCCGGAGACGTTTATCAATCGGATGTACAGATTGAAATGAAAGAATTCCGTGATATGTTTGATACTTCAAAAATGAATGATCAACAAAAGGAATATTTCCAGGAAAGACTGAATTCTTATGCCGGATTAGTTGGAACAAGTTATAACAATATGGCAAGTAAAAGACTTGCCGCCGGTCCTTCTTGGGTTGTTGCAGGTCCAGCTAAATACAATTTCAAGCGTTTTGAGCAGAAAATGAACGCAGAAATGAGAGCTTATGATGATTTTAAAGAAAAGAAAGATAAGTTTATCAAGAACACACAGAAACGTCTGAAAGAACTTAAATACACAGGCGGAGCAGAAAATGAAGAAGAAGTAAAAGCACGTGTTTTTGAAGACTATTCAAATGGTCATTATTCTTATAATGACAAGATTGAAAACACAGATCCATACGCAATCGAAAAGATTTCTGGAAAAATCAAGTTTATGGAAAATGCTCATGACGTTACATTGATGTATAGAAAACAGTGTAAAAAAGCTGGAATCTCTACAATGAACTGGAATGATCCTCCGGAAGATGTTGAAAAACGTAAGGAAGTAAACCGTGAAGTAATTAAACTTGCTCAGGAAAAAGGTTATTCAATTGAACAGATAAAACAGGGATTAAATCATCCATTCCCACAGAACCAGACTCAGGAAATAGCAAGAAATAAACAGCGTCTTGAAGAAATGCAGAAACGTAAAGAAGCTATCGAAAAACTTGCAGAAAAAGAACCAGAAAATGGTGGTAATACTGGAACTGTTGGCCGTGTAGACTTTGACGGTGGATATGTTTACGAAAACCTGGAAATGGATCGTATTCAAATTATCTATGACGGAAAGCCGGACAAAGATACAATCAGTACTCTTAAACACAATGGATTCCATTGGACACCTAGCCAGGGAGCATGGCAGAGACAGTTAAACCGTAATGGCCGTATGGCTGTAAACCGTGTTTTTGCAGAAACCGGAGTAGACAAAAAGATTGATATTGACGGAGCTGGAGAAGTACAGAAATCAGACCTGAAAGAAGACGAACTGTTTGTAAAAACATTTGAATTCTGTGACTTCTATCTTGGTAAGTCTTACAATCCTGGAGACCTGAGACACTGGAAAGGAAAGATTTTCAAGTTTAGCGATAACGGACATTGGGAAAGATTTATCTAAAATCGAATAATACGGATTTTAAGGTCGGAATTTGTGGAAAAACTACAAAAATCGGTTTTAAAATCCTTTTTTTTTAGGGGAAAATATTATGACTATAACACAACAGATAGAAGAAATTGCAAAAAGCATGAACCGTAGCAGACTTGTAAGAAAGCAAGTAACGGATAAAAACGGTCATAGACGTACAGTATGGGTTAGACCTGATGAAAAAAAAGAAAATAACCGTCCTGTAAAAACTGAAAAGACAGATATAGAACTTGATCGTGAATATTTTGCCGCCGTAAAAAGTGGAGATACAGAAAAGATCCAAAAAATGGTAATGGATCGTGCAGCCGAAAAAGGTTTTTACAATGCAATTCCAGAACAGGGAAACGGCTATAAAATCAGGGTTACAGCTCCGCCAAAAAAAACAAAAACATATTACAAATGTTTTTATGTGGATGAAAACGGCCGTCCTAGTGCTTTATTTGTTGATAACAATGCAGCTTTACCAACTAATGTATGGTTAAATGCTAATGACACTTATCACTTCAAAGCTGATAACGGTAGCTTTTATGTTCCAACAATGGGAAATGCAACAAATAAAGACGCTGGAAAAACCGGTGTTTCTATTGCAATTCCAAATGATCAGGTAAGAAATGAACTGATTGAAAGAGGGTATTTACCAAAAGGAAGTACCGCTAAATCTGTAACATGTGTAGCATATCGTCCAGGTTGGCACGGTGGAGATCTTCCATTTTTTCCACAAGGCGGGAAGAAAGACGAAAATTCAAATTATGGAAATGTACACCGTTGGAATCAGGTAATTTTTGAAATTGAAGTAGACGCCGATCACGATTATACAGAAGAAGCAAGAAACCAGACGAAAGCAAGAAAAAAGGACGGAACCCTGAATGAGAAAAAAGCTGATTTACAGTATATGCCTGAGGGTGGAATGTATGAGTATACAACTAATCCAACAGTAAAAGCACAGACAGGTGGTAAAGGTAACTGGGTAATAACTGGATCCATAAAAATTAAAAGAGCATTGTCACAAAAAGAATGTGATGAAATGTTATCAAAATATGGAATGGATCCTCAGGAATGGGAAGGCGGTGAAATGTCTCTTGAAAAACTTGGATATACCGGAACGGAATTAAGTGCAGCACGAAAAACACTTGCTCCAATTACTTATGATGATAACGGAGAAATCATTCCACTTTCAAAAAGATTTGATAAGAATTCGGATGATATAAGAAAGTCTCTTCCTGAAAATCCGTGGAGAAAGGCTTTTAATTTAGACTAATGAGGCAAAAATTTGGAATTGTTGTTGCTTTATCAGATAACGAAAGTGGTGATGTAACGGCGAATGTTATTACTACATACCCTGTAATAAATGGAATGATTAAGGCGTGTCCCATAAACGATACCGACATTCATCCTATACCTGTTTACCGGTGTTGAGTCCTTCAACTTCTGGATCACGTCTTTCATTCAAGGATGAACAGTTATTTTATAATCTTTAATTTATTCCTTGTCAATAAATATTAAGAATATTATGAAGTATTTCAAATGTTAGACTAAAACAAAAAACTATAGTAATATCAATTCAAGATCATTTAGAAAAATATTTCAAAGGTCGCTAGAATTCATAAGAAATTCCGGCGGCCTTTTTTGTTTTCTGGAGGGGAACTATGAGAATAATGATTGAAAAATCACTGTTAGACGAATTCGAAAGTATTGAAAAAGCAACGTGGACTCAGGCTGGAAAACACCTGGAAACTCGAACAGATAAAAAAGGACACTTGATCCACAAATGGATTTCAAACGATAAAAACAGGCCGAATCCAAAACATAGGGGAAATCAGGGGTTAGTGGACTTCCTTTATAATTCAAACTCAATAAGAAAAGGTTTTAGAGACGGTACAAAAGGTGTACAACCGTCAGATTCAATGGAAGAAGTATGGAAACAGTGTCAGGCAGCTACAAAAAGTTTTTCTGATTTTTCAGAAGATGTAAAACAGAAAGCTGTAGCAATAAAGCCGGTTTTAGTAAAAAGAAAAGAATTGAAAGGTCAGGAACGTGCAAAAGAAAAACTCTGGGATGATGAAAAAGACAATAGAGCAAAAAACAATATAATTGGAGCTTATGTTGAAGGAGATTCTTACAAAGATCCTAACGCTGTTTTTCATGCAGAAACCCTGAGAGACGTTGACGGACATACTTTCTGTTGCAAAACAGTTCAGGACGTTGCAAAAATGCTTAAATATTTTGATAAGCAGCCGAATATCATCCGAATTAAAAACAATTTTGCTACACCGTCTCCTGTAGGTTATTCAGATATAAATATGAATATCAGATTACCAAACGGAACTATTGGAGAAATCCAGTTGAATACAACGGCAAACATGGTCGCAAAAAATGTTTACGGACATTCATTGTATGAAGTTTATCGGTCGGTTGCAAAAGATCCGAAATACAAGAATCTTGCTAATCTTATGGGAAATGCACAGAAGAAACTTTATGGAATGAGTAATGAACTTTCAAAGAATGGAAAATTTCCTGATACAGAAGATGTTTTTGGATATAAATATGAACCTTATGCAGCTTTAATCAGAAATGATGTAAGAGCAGCTATGCCAGAAATTGAACTTGCTCATAACGAAAAAAAGATTGATGATAAAACTTATAAGCACGTTCAGGAACTTTTGGAAAAACTTTAATGAAAAATTGACATTACACTAAAAAGAGTGTATATTATTTACGGAGGTTCGATATGGAAAACGAAGAAATTGAACTGAAAAGTCTTGATCTTTACTGGAATGACAATGACGAAATTTATGGATATGACAAGGAAGGAAACGAATACGCCTTAAATAACAAAGGTGAAGTTGTTCCAATGCCTAAAGGATCAATTGATATTATGTGGGGTGGCTGTCCTAAAGACTATGCCCTGGAAGTACAGAAGAAACTGAGAAGTCAGGCAGCTAAATAAGAACCGTATTTCTTTGAATTGAAAGTCTGATCCAATCAGTGCGTTATGTAGATAACCTAGATTCTTAGAAGTATAAAAATATAGCCGGATTATATATCCGGCTTTTTTTTATTTTCTTAGAATCATTGAAAGTGGGGTAAATCTATCTATATCAATATAGTTTTTGCTAAATTGAATTGCCATGTGTTTTTTTCTAAATGTAATAACAAAATTATAAGTCATGTTATGCCAGGAAAAAAAACTTTCAATGCAACCAAATTTTTTCCACCAAAAATGAGAGATATGATTGCTTTTACAAAAATATTGTACACATTCTTCAATATATAATTTTACATAGTCTTCCGTTATTAAATTTTTTAGTTCAGGATTATGCCCATTTTCTATATCCGGCTTTAAATCTGTAATAATTCCGTTATCGTCTGTATATATGTGAAAATAGTCTGATAGTAATTCCATGTTTTATTTTCCTTATTGTTTAATTTCCTTAATTTTTACGCTCAACGGTGGCAACATAGAACACTGATCATATTTAAAGCAAAAATCTAAACGTGGCTCTAATTGTTTTAGAAATGCTCTGTATTCTTCCTGTTCTTTTTGAAATAAATCAGGATTATAACAACTTTTCATGGACCTTTCTCTTTGTTTTTCAACAAAGTCTTCGCGTTCTTTTCCAATATCGTTATAAACTTTTTGCATTTTGATATGGAGATCTAATTGATCCTGGGTTAATTCCGCCCATTTATTATTCTCAAAAAAAACTTTCATTTACCCTCGCTTATATTCAATCAGGTCTCCAGGTTGTGTTTCTAACAAAGCACAAATCTTTTCAAGAGAAATAATTCCAACAACTTTACCATTCCTGAGATCTGTAATCGCAGACTCAGTAAGCAGCTTTTCACGGCGAAGACGTGTAGTGTTATAACCAGCTTCTTTTAATTTTTCCAAAATATCAATCTTATAAATAAACATATTGTCAGAATATTACACTAAAAAAAGTGTATAAACAAGTATTTTTTTTACATTTTTTTTCGTGTAGGGATTTACATTACACGGAAAATCGTGTAATATAAAGATGTGGGGGAGAGACGGAGGAAAGAAATGAAAAGATTCGAAATTGGGAAAGAGTATTGGGCAAGATTCTGGAATAAGCATGACCTTTTGGTTGGTTGTAAAGTTTTGAAGAAGACAGAAAAAACAATCCTGGTTGAAATGCTTCCTGGTGGTGAACAGAAACGTTACAAGTTGCACGTAATCCCTGATGAATATGAAATGTTCAGCCCTTGTGAGAGTTATACATTCTTCTCTAAGGATGAAGGCAATTGGATCAAGCAACGTCAGAAAGAGTATTACGGAGAATAAGGAAATGATAAATATTTTAAGTCAGGAAATTATTGAAAAGAACAAACTGATTGATGTTGGTTATTGTTATAGTTGGGATGATTCAGGAAGTATGCACTATCAATGTTTAGACGGTTATCCGGCTTATTCAAAGGAATTCGCTGAATACGGCTATGAAGAATGTTTGAAAGATTATCCTGATAACTGTTGGTTTATTGCAGAAAGAGACGGTGTTTATTGGTGTGCTAATGGTTGTAATGAAAATCACGGTGTAGCAGCCGGTTGGAAAATTATCAAGAAGAATTATTAGGAGAAAAGGGGAATGAAGAAAATTGCATTTGCTAGTATTTCAATTTTAATGGATTTTAGTTCGGAATTAGAAGCAATTAAGTACAGATCCGAAAACCGTGGTAAAGGGTGGTGGTTTGGTGAGATTTACGAAAACAATAGCGGAAGTGAACTGATGTATTCCATGGAAATTAGAAGACCGTATGGAAGTTATAATCCCGGATTTTAATAGGAGGCGAGGGATGAATGAAATTCAAGAATATGGGTTAATGCTTGTTCAGGAAGCCAAAGAAAGTGGTTCAAGTGTTTGGGATTGTCTTGAAAATAAAAACTTTTGGAGTACAGAACATAAAAGACAGGTTAGGGAGTGGCTTTGTCAAAATCCAGGTTACTGGGTGAATGAAGAACCGAAAAAAGAAATTGAAGTAGGTTACATTCCTGAAATGGATCGAACAATTATTTTTGAAAATACTTTTGATGAAAACGGAGATATAAAAAGTACAACAATTGTTGGCTGGTATTTTGGTGGCCCTGATGAAAAAGCAACGACTGAATTCAGAAATGGATGTATTAAAGCAGAATTTTAAGGGGAATAGGAGGTAAGAAAATGAAAGTTAGGTTATGGAGAATTGAATTTGACATGGGTACTGACAAGGTTGTTTATTACAGAAAGTGTGCGGTTGAAAAACTTGACGGAGAAATAGACAAACTTAAGGCAGAGTGTCCTGGATATAAAGCAATTATATATCAGGTTGTAGAAGAAAAACTCTTGGAACTAGTAACAAGTGGGATTTAGGATGAAGAAATATAAGATAAGAGATAAACAGTGTGGAATTATAATAGACGAATTCGACAGTCTTCAAGCAGCTCAGAAAGCTCTGGAGTTGTATGAGAATGACGATAAAGCAAACGGAATATATGAACCTGGATTCTATGAAATTATGGAGGTTGAAGAATGAACAGATACAGAATTACCGTAAGAGATACAAGACAGGACGGAGCAAGACTTAATCCTACAGCTCACAGTGAAATAATTGATTGTCCTGAAAGTGCTTTGAATGAAATGATCCTTAGTGTTGCTCATGAACGCTTTGGATATGATAATAATGTATTGAAAAACATTGGTTATGCCGTAATTGAATTGTAGGTAAGAAAATGAAGAAATACGAAATAAGATATATTAGGCCTTTAGACAAAAATGCCGGTGGACTTTCAATAATGACTGTTGAAGCAAAAGACAAGAACAAAGCAAGAAAATACTTTCTTGAAAAGATGATGAACCGGAGAAAGGGAGTAGTTATTGAGTCAATCAGGGAAAAGGAAAATATTCAACTGTGAGTTGAATGAAATGAAAAAACAGTAGTTTTATAATCTGGGTGAGGTAAAAAATGACTTTTGAAGAAGAAATGATAAACAGTAATCTGTCAAACCTTGATAGAACAGTGGAACTAATTTACAGAAATTGTGATTGTTCTTTCTGTAAGATAACCAGTATAAAATGTCCTTTTGCCGGAAAAGAGGAATTTGAAGAAGGCGGCGATAAAAAGTGTAAGCAGATGATAAAAAAAAGCCTTGTTAATGCCGTGAAAGAGTTTCATACTTGACGGTTGTATAAAGATAAATTAAACTTATTACAAATCTTAGTAAATAAATAACATCTATACACACTTCAAAAGAAGGTGGTGGACGCAAAAAAAGTGCCGCCGCCTTTTTTCTTTTTAACCTGGAATCCGGTGCTTTTTTTGGGAGTAAAAAGCATTATGGATTTTTACGGCAATAACGATTTTTTCTTAGACTTTTCAATCTGTAAATCAGTAGACGGCAAAACAGACGCCAACGGAAATTATATTTTTCAGGTTGAGGCAAGTAACGAAAACGTGGACTTGCAAGACCAGATTGTTTTACAGTCAGCTCTTATGGAATCCAAAGATAACTTCATTAAAAAGGGAGTTATTTCTTGGGATCATCAGCACAAAATGAGAAAACCTGACGGATCCGTTGAAAGTGTTCCTGAAAACGTAATCGGTGAACCTTTGGACGTTTGGACGGACGGAAAATCAACTTTCGTGAAAGGAATTCTCTATAAATCAAATGACAAAGCAAAAGATATTATCCAGAAGTTACAGGACGGCTCTACAAGAATTCGTGCTTCTGTAGGTGGTATCTTTCCAAAAATCAAAAAAGCAGCAAATGGAATTGAACAGATCACACACGTTTTGTGGAACGATCTCGCTCTTACAACTTCACCGGTAAACAATACTGTTGGATCCGCCGTTTTCGCGAAATCTCTTACAGCTCAGGAATTTGCAGATACTTATAAATCACTTTCCGCCGGATATGGAACAGACTCGGCTAATAAAGAAGGTGGAAATGCTCTTATTCCTGAGGATATGGCAAAAAACACTTTCAACATTGTTCCTGAAAGTGCCGGAATTGATCTTGATGATGTTTCTCAGGCAGACGTAAATAGCGTTATTCAGGAACTTACAAAAGAAATGGAATTTGGAAACATTACTGATTTCAACGTTGCCGTTAATTTTTTAATGGATAACGGAATTGATCAGGATGAATCACGGGCAATTGTCCGTGAAATTATAAATAAGGGAGGAACTGGCAAAATGAAAAAGTCTATTTTTGCTCAGACCTGTGACGAAATGTTGAAGTCAATGGCCGAAGAAGACGCCAAAGACAAAGATATGGAAGACACAGACCAGGATGAACCTGAATTCGACTTTGACGATACTGACAGCGAAGACGATCAGGACGAAGACAAAGAAGAAACTAAAAAGTCTTGTAAAAAGTCTTTTGATGAAGAAGAAATGGTAGACGGTACAGAACTCATTAAATCTCTTAAAGACGAAAATGAGGCAATTCACGAAGAACTTCGTGAACTCCGTAAATCAATGGAAGACCTCGGACAGGCAAATGTTTTACTTGCCGAAATGGTTAAATCACTTTCTGATGAACCACTTCCAATGAATTCTACTATGTCTAAATCAATCGACATGACTTCAAATCAGGTAAAACAGCCGGAAGGAAGACCTACACAGGAAGATTTCTTAGCCGTAAGAAACATCCTCTGTAAATCTGTAGCTGCCGGAGAACTCGATCTTGTTAAATCGACAATGTACGAAAATGAAGTACAGCTCGCAATGAAAACAGGAAAGAAAATGTCTGATGAATGTTTCACTTTCATTTCAAACAAAATGAAAAATTGCTAAACAAATCTTTAAGTGAGGTAAAAAACTATGTTTTTTGACGGAAATGTAACAAGCGCCTCTAACGGTGCAGAACAGGAGGCTCTTAACAAAGCCCTTACAGCCGGTTACGGAACAGACTCGGCAACTTATGTAAATGGACGTGCAATGATCCCAGAAGACCTGGAATCAACAACAGTAAACGTTGTAGCACAGCTCAAAGAAGACTGTAAAGTTTTCAACGGACTGAAAAAAGAACCTGTAAATTCAACAGTACACGAATTCAACCGCCGCACTCAGCACGGTGATTACCGTTTCCTTTCAGTAGCAGAAGGTGGATCAAGTGCAGAAACAGATCAGGCTCTTGAAAGAAAATTCCTGGAAATGAAATATCTCCAGACACGCCGCTCTGTAACAAAACAGATGGAAGTTGTTAAAACTTTTGAAGGCGCTCTGGCAAGTGAAAAACTCGCTGGTATCGAAACAATTATCAAGGGTGCCGAACACCAGATCTTCCACGGAGATTCAAGCGTAATTCCTACAGAATTTGACGGCCTCCTGAAACAGATCAAAGATTCTACAAATGCTTACAAACATGACGCCCGCGGTGCTTCTATCGGCTCTATGGGTGAATCAATGTTTGACGAAGTTGCACGTCAGGTATGGGAACGTGGTGGAGATCTTAAAAAATCATTCTTCCCGGCCGTACTCGCAAAAGACATTAAAGATCTTTTTGCAGAACGCTCACGTTATGTTCTTAACAACGGAGTAAACTCTACTGGTATGGGTCTTCCTGATCACGTAACAGCAATTGGATCAACAATTAAACTGTCAGGTGAAGCCGGAGCAGACAAATTCTTCCAGGTTAAGGGAAAAGTAACAGCACAGGGTGACGTAAACAAACGTCCAGCAACTCCAACAGCTTTCACAGCTTCGGCCGCAACAGCTTCGGGATCAAAATTCGTTACAGCAGACGCTGGTGACTATATGTATACAGTACATGCTGTAAACGCATACGGTATTTCAGAAGGAAAAGAACTTGCAGCAGCCGCTACAGTTGCAGCCGGTGACGGTGTAACACTCACAATCACAGGTGACACAAAAGCAACTGGATTTATTATCTGTCGTTCAAAGAAAGGCTTAACAGAATGTATGGAAATGGTACAGGTAGGAAAGAATCCAGCCGGAGATACAACTTACGTTGACCTTAACGAAGATCTTCCTGGAACAGCTTCTATGATCCTCCTGTCAGAAGGACGTACTTCACCAATTCTGTCATTTGATCAGCTGCTTCCATGTTCAACAATTCCACTTTATCCAACAGATAAAGCAGAAACTCCATTCCTTATCGTTCTTTACGGCGCACTGGAAAACAGAGCTCCTGAATTCTGTTCAATTGTTAAGAACATTGCTTACACAGGCGGATTCTAATGGCAAAAAGTGGAAGACCAAAAACAACTTCCACTAACGTTTCAACCGAACCGGAAGTAAAAACAACCGGCCCGGTTGAATCGCCAATTGTGGAAACTAAACCGGAAGAACCGAAAAGGTATTTGTTTGGAGAAAAAACATTTACCGTGGTAAACAAGGAAATGGCCGGAAGAAAAATTTCGGCTTCATCAGGAGCAATTATTACTTTTGATGAAAACGGCAAAGCAAAAGTTGGGATGAAAGACGCCGAACACTTAAGCCGTATTCCTGGCTATTCAGTATCAGAAAAATAAAGGTAGGGGATTGCCATAGAAAAAAGCTCCACGTTTTTTTCCGGCCGTATGGGTTATTAGCCGATCTGTACGGCCGTTTTTTTTAGTTAGAGGGTGTAAAAAATGATCGTTGCAGAAAGCTTAAAGAATAAAGTAATAGTTACTGTATCAAATGTATCTGAAAAACAACGTGTAGAAAGACTTAAAAAGGGGTCTGAAACATGGGAAGTTTATACAGAAAACGGATTTGTTGTTCCTGATGAAGAAACAGTAATTAAAACTGTTGAAAACGGTGCTTTTTTAGACCTTTTAGAAGAAGACGGATTGTTCACTTACCGTTCTTGTGGTGAAAATGTGGAAAATCCAGAACCGGAAGACTTTAATTATTCCAATTGGGTAAGGTGTGGAATAACAGGGCCTATCGGATATTCTTTTGGGAATTATGAACCGGCTCCAGGTGAATGGGGAAAAATTGTATGTCCTGATGATCTCAGATATACATACCTTTGGGGAACGGACTTCAAGGCAACTAATGGTGCGACTTTCACAGACGAACAGATTGAATTTATGATTAAAGCTGCCGTTGCAGATCTCGAAAAACTCCTGAACATTAAAATTATAAAGACTCGATACAGAACACGTCCCAAAGAAAGGGGACTTGTGAAAGGTATTGATTATGACAAAGAAGAAGATCTTTATCAGTTTTCTTGGACACGAATTCAGAAATACGGAATGATCCGTACAAGGCAGAGACCAATTTGTGCTTTACACGAACTTAAACTCTTAAACAGGACTATTCCTAGTGTTTCACTTTTGCCGGAAGTTGTTGTAGATAAACAGAAAGGTGTTATCCGTTATGCAAGAAGACCTGTAAAACCAACAGATACAACTATGGGTATTATGACTTCAATTGGGATGTATGGAAATGCAACATACGGCGCCCATATCTTCTATGAAATTGATTATGACGCCGGTTATGAAAGTGCAGCAGATATTCCTGACGATCTCAGGGAAGTTATTGCAAAACAGTGTGCCGTATCTCTTTTGAACATTGTCGGTGACGGACTTATGTCAGGTTTTTCTTCCTCTTCACTCTCTATGGACGGAATTTCGGAATCATTCAGTTCTACACAGTCAGCAACATCCGCTTATTTTGGTGCCAGAATTAAAGAATATAAGGATGATATAAAAGAGTACATCAAAGAAAACAAACTTAAATTCAGTAATCTTCCAATGGGGAATATTTAAAATGAAGCCTAATGAGATTTTTGATCTTATCAGAGAAACGGAGTTTAATACTTCCGGACTTCAAGTAGACTGGAAAGTGATTGTTGATAAAGTTGACGGAGTTATCCGTCTTTTGTTTGAAGAATCATCAGGAAAACAGGACTGGAAAACAAATCTTAATTTTCCGGCAAAACTTTATAAAAGACAGAAATATTTTTTTCATGTTCACGGTGGATATGGAAAAGCCTGGAAAAGTTGCAATGATGAAGTAATGAAAGCATTTATCGACGCAAAAATGAGATTTCCACTCTATGAAACACAAATTGCCGGGTGGAGTTATGGTGGAGCAATGGCCGTGTTAGCTGCCGAAGACTATAAGTATAGAACAAGACTAAAGGTTGATGAACTTATGACATTTGGAGCTCCAAAACCATTATACGGCTTTTTTTCCTGGTTACATTTCAGAAAATCAGTAAAGGAAAGTAAACAATACACTCTTACTTATGATTTTGTGACTTGGGTGCCGCCATTGTATTCAAGAATAAATACTGTAATTGTTGATAAAAAGAATTGTTGGAAACTTTGGAGAGTATTCAACATTGAAAAATATCATTGTTCATACGGTGATGAAACATACTACAAATAACAGGAGGAAAACAAAATGATTGTAAACGGAGCAAGAAATGTTGGCTGGACATTTTATGTAGATTCGGAAGCAGATATACCGAATTTACCTACAGACAAGAAGATCGGAAAAAACGGAAAAAGTGAAAATGACGTAGGCCCTTGTCCAATCGGCTCTTGTGCAATTGTTGGAGAATCAGGTGCCTGTTATGTTCTTTTTCCTAATAGCACATGGAGTGAGGTGTAATGTATGGATATTGTTACACTTGCTCTTGCAAAGAAATTTACAAAGGACACAGCAATTCAGTTTGGAGCTGTAAAAGGAGCTCCTTGTAAAGTTGTTGGATCATCAGAAAATGAAGACGGAGACACCGTTCTTGAGTTAGCCTGGGAGAATGATGAAGGCGAAAAGAGACGTACTTTTGTAGTAATTAAAAGGGGAACAGACGGTATTTCAATTAAGTCCGTTGAGGTGGATGAAGAAAACCACCTTATTATTGAATATTCTAACGGAGATAAATTTGACGCCGGATATATTGAAGCAACGGACAAACTTAGTGAAGACCTGATTGCAACAGTATCAATTGGAACTGTTACACCTGGAAAGAAATACGAAAAAGGAACTACTCTTGAAACAATTATTAGAGACATGCTTATTAAGACAGAAAACCCGGTTGGAAGTATTTCTCTTGTGCCGTCTACAAGTATTTATGACATTGTAAATGATGAAGTAAAAGAAATTACTATCCATACAACACTTACGCGAAAGACTTATGACATTGCAAAGCTGGAATTCTATGTTGGAACAACACTTCTGAAAGAAGTAACAACAGGAATTGACAAGGGTGGATCTTTTGAATGTACCTATAAGCCAGAAACACCAATTAAAGCAACTACTACTTTTAAGATTGTTGTAACTGATACAGAAGGAAATACCGGTGGTTCATCCACAACAATAAATTTTGTTGCAAATTCGTATTATGGAATTATTGATCCAACAGTAGGAAGTCCAACAGAAAGTATGGTAAAAGCACTTCTGAAAAACCTTAAACTTTCAAAAGGATTTGTATATAAAAACATTGTTGCAGACTTCAATAAGGTTGTTTACGCATATCCAACAAGTTTTGGTGCATTATCTTCTATTAAAGACGTGCCTAATAATATCAATTACACAAACAGTTTTAGCCGTACAACAATAAATATAGACGGAATTCCTTATTACGTTTACACACAGACGGATCCGTCAGCCGCGGACGGTGTAGAGCTTACTTTTGCTTAATTTTGGAGGTAAAAAATGGCTGTATCAATGCTTGATAACATATCCTATAAAGGAAATAAGCCTGATAACGTCAGGTCAATGTTTGAAACTCTTTCGGATATGGTTGATTTCAGGGAAGATTATTTGCCGGAAATATATGTAACAACGGTTGTTGAAACTGGAAAACAATATATGTTTAAGAAGTCCAACACCGTAGATCCTGAATTAGGAAAGTGGAGAGAAGTAACCGGCGGTGGATCAACGGATCTTACAGACTATTACAAAAAATTTGAAGTAAATGAACTTCTTGACGCTAAAGCAAATGATGATGATTTGAAATCCGTAAAAGAAACAACAGATCTTCTCAATAACAATGCAGAAACAGAAGGATCTGTCAGATACCTTGATACAAAAATATATGAACAAAGTAAAACATATACGGATGAAGTTGCAGCAACATTAAACAAGAAAAAGTCCATTGCCTGTGATGAAAAGCCAGTTTATACAGAAGGTGCCACACCAGAAGAAGATACTATTACTTACTCAATTGACGGTGAAGAATTCACAATTAAAGCTGATGAAATTTGGTTTTATTATATGGCCGCCAATGATTATAACCTGGACGGTGTATTGAGTAATGATGAAGTTGGACTTGAACAGACAATTTGGATCGACCGTATTCCGTTTACAATTCTTTCTTTCGGCGTTGATATGGGAGAATATGTAAGCAAATTAAAGGACGTTGTATCGGATTATACAGGGGAAGAAGTCGAAACAAGCAAAATTCCTGACATAGCAGCTTTGCACAAACTTGAAGAAAAAATAAAGGGAGAAATTACTCCAGGATCGGACGCAGAAGACATATCGTATGAAAATTCAAGTTATCCAGCTTGGACTAACGTGAAAAGAGCAATTGACGGTATTATGGCAAAGATTGACTATGTAAAACCGGAAGTAAAAACATTTTCTGTTTCTCCGGCTACAACTACTTATGAAGTTGGAGCTTCAACAGGTAAACTTACTTTCTCATGGACTTATAACAAAGATATTACAAGTCAGACATTAACAGACATTACTCTTGAAGACGAAAACACAAGATCCGGAGAATATCCAGATCTTTCTACAACAAAAACTTTCACCCTTAGTGCAAGTGACGGACAGAATACCTGTTCTAAATCTATTTCAATCTCATTCAGAAACAAGACATATTGGGGAAGTGCAGCAATTCCTGATGATTATGATTCAAGTTTTATTCTTGGACTTTCAAAAAATCAGTTTGCAACGTCTAAAACTGGTAAATATGAAATGACTGTTGGTGCCGGTGAATATGGTTACATTGCTTTCCCTTCTTCTTTCGGAAAACTTTTAAGTGTTTGGATCGGTGGACTAGAAGTAACAATTGAAGATTGCGGATCAATTTCTTTCACTAACGCAAGTGGCGGAGTAGTAACATACTCTATCTATAAGACAGGAAAGAGTAGTCTTGGAACACTCACTATGGAGGTCAAATAATGGGGACAAGAATTGCTGATACCATTGAACCTATGGCCGATTTTCCGGCAGCAATGGCGAAAGATATAAATATTGTAAAAGAAGGAAACGTAGAAAAATCTCTCCAACAAATGTATGAAGACGGAGAGTTAGGCGGCGGAGGTGGAGGAACACTTACTCAACCGATAACAACAAACGTTGAATGTGGTGGAATTCCGTCAGGAACTAATTTTGTTACTGGAACACCGTTGGAAGATATTTTCAATAAATTGCTTGTGAAATATATCAATCCTTCTGTTTCATTAAAACTTTCTGTAGGATCATTAAGAGCAAAATGGAGTCCTCTTACTTCTCTTACTCTTACAACATCAGGAAGTAAAGGAACTTCTGATATTGCAGATATTAAGCTCTATGACGGAAGTACTTTAATTGAAACACAGTCCACTTTTGGAGCATTTTCTTATACTCCTGGAGCTGGAATTTCAAGCAATACAACTTTTAAGGCTGTTGTTTCAGACAGTCAGGGAAAAACTTCACAGGCAACTTCTTCTGTATCATTTGTAATTCCTTATTATTACGGTGTTTCGGCTAATGCTTCATTGTCAGATCCAACTACTCTTACAGAAGATGTATCTTCAAAGGGAAATAAGACATACAAATTCACAGCAAGTGAACAGTATTTCTATTTTGCTTACGATTATTCTTATGGTAGTTTGACTTCTATCCTGGACGCAAATGGTTTTGAAAACTTAGGAAACTTCACAAAGGTTGGTAAAGTTACTGTTACAAAAAACGGAAAGAGTTATGAACTTATGGTTTATCGCTCAGCTACAGTTCAAAGTCAGACTAATTTTGGACTTACATTCAAATTATAGAGAGGTTAGACAATGGCTATTCCTTTAATGTCAGGATTTCAGATTGGTGGATCCGATTCAGTAGATTCAAGACTTGTTTTGACAAAAGCAGAAATGCTCGCTATGAAAGACAGTGGTATGCCTGATACATATTTTTGTACAGACAAAGAAACTGGAGAGATTTATACGTACAACAAGACCAATACAGCAGATCCAACTACCGGGAAATTCAGAAAGTTTACCAGCGGTGTATCACCTGAAAAGAAAACTATTGTAAAAACATTCAGTGGAAACATAAAAACAGGTGGTTTTGTTACAAACGGTGGGAAAGATTATTACTTCACAATTAATGTTCCTTGCCAGAATATTAAGAAAATAATTTTAGATAGCATTTTTCTGACTGTCAGAGAAAATAACGCTTATATTATTGGTACAGCTAGTGGTGGTGCAGATGTAACATCACAGACAAGAGTAAGTACATATGGAGATTCTTTTATTTCCGTGGTTACACAACTGTCAGCAGCTCCAACAAGTGTTGTAAATAACAGTCCTTTCGGTGTTCAGTGTGTTTTCACAATTACTGTTGAATATGAAGACGAAATCGTATGTATTGCTGCAAATACAGAAGCAGAAGTTTTACAAACAATTGAGCCAGTAATGGATTACAAAGTTTATAAAGCTAAAACAGAATTACAGAGGTCAATATCTGATATAAATAATAGGCTTGGAACACAGGTTACTTATTCATTGAGTGGAACTACTCTTACAATTACAACTAAATAGGAGAAAGTTATGCCATTGAAATTTGGTTCTACAACAGTAGCAAATGTTGATTATGTAGATATGGAACAAGTCTTTATGATAAGACTTGATAAGGTTATCTACAATGGAACTACTGTATTTGAAAGACAAAAAAAATTGACAACTGTTACTGAAAATGTAGAATATACATATTACTATTCTTCTGGTAGTTCGGGTGCAAGTTTTAGATACCCGTCAGCTTCATTACAGTTAAGTAATACTCCGGTAAAAGTAACGAAGATTATTAGTAATTTACCCGGAGGTGGTAGTTCGACAATTTCTTCATCAGGATTAAGTGGAACCATGAGTGCTTATCTCTCAACAGGAATGTCAAGTTCATATACTAGTGTACCTTGGAGTGTAAGTGGCTCAAAGTTAAATATTTCAGCGGCTGGGGGAAGTGGTACTTCCGAAAGTACAGTAGAACTTTCTATTACTTATCAGTATTACGCTTAAAATAGTATAAATACGTATATAGTTTTTTTACATATATAAGACTGAATAATTACTTAAGACTACACTTAATCGGTGTAGTCTTTTTTTTAACTACGATTGGACTTTGCTGTTTAATGCTTATTGTAGGAGCAAAGTATGGCTAAAAAACCTATTCGTTCAGAAACAAAAAAACGAATAAAAAGAGCTAAAATCAACGTAGTATCTCATAAATATGATCCAAAAAGAAAGAACTCGAATATTACATTACAGGTTCTTTCTTGTGATAAGAATGGTGTTTTTGATGCTGCAGAAAAAACAGGTTTCAAATCAGCCATTATCAATCTTGGTAAAAATCTTACTCCTGCAATCCAAATAGACTTAAATGGCCTTAAAGATGTATATGATAAAAGAAGTACATTAATCAGAAATGTTAAAATTACTGCAACAACTTCTATAGGCTATAAAAAGTTCTCAAAAATCAGATTCTATGTAAATAACTCTATGGTAACCGAATTTACAGATGGAGTTGCAGACGGTGGAACTTTCACTTATAACCACGCTTTTCCTTCTTCCATTAATGATGACATAACTGTAAAAGTAACTGTAATTGATACCGGCAATAAATCTTTCTCAGAAGAAAAGAAGGTCTTATTTATGAATCCTTCTTATATTGGTTTTATTGATAATGATATGACTGCCATTACTTCTGATGATATTTCTACATTAACTTCATTTATAAGTGCAGAAAAAGAAAAAAAATATCAGTTTATCGGAAGCTGTTATGGAAGACTTGTTTATGCATATCCAAAAAAACTCGGAAACATTACACATCTAATGGATTTAGATAGTGAAATTATATACAACGAAAACACCTTGGTCTTTAAGGAACTTCAAATCCTTGGGGAAATCTATTGTGTTTGTCATTTTAGAAATCCAGTTGAAATGACTGATGTAAACTTTTTATTTGAATAATAGGAGAGAAAAATATGTCTATTCCAATGTTTGATAATATCAATTATAAAGGTCCTTTACCTGACAATGCTCGTTCACAGTTTAATACACTTGCAGAAATGAAAGCATACGAAGAGAAGTATCTTCCTCCTATGTATGAAGCATTCTGTCTTGAAACTCAGAAGAAATATAGATTTAACAAATCTAATGATGTAGATTCAAAACTTGGTAAATGGAGAGAAGAATCTACTGGTGGTGGTTCTTCTGGTGGTGTTGAAATCAAGACAGTTGATTCTCATCCATCATCATTTGATGACCAGACTATCTATAAAATCAGAAAAACAAAAGAAGTATATTTTGATAACCCTTTTGAAGTTTTTTTAAGGGGATTTGATGATGATGTTTTACCTATCATTGATGAAAACTTTCAGTATCTTGAATTATTCCAATCAGGTTACGAGGGTGAAACTCTTGAAGAAACTTTAAGAGCTTTGTGTCCATTACCTAGTGACAGTGCCTCAATTTCCTTAGTTATCGATGATAACTGGTATACACTTTTTTGTATTGGTGATTACACAACAGAAGATGACGGGCAGCTTCGCAGATTCATTATGGAACATTGGAACGAAAACTTCTCTAAATACTTTGTTGTAGACTGTGGTAGTGAAGAAGTTACAATTAAAGAAATTCCAGATATCAGTTCTATAACTTGGACAAACGTTGATGGAGTTGATGCATCAGATTCTTTATTGGCTCATTGTTTTATGAATGAGGTCAAGGATATCTATGTAGGTGACACAAAAGCAAATAAACCATCTGTAAAAGGATTTGATTCAAAATATACTTATATAGGTAATTTTATTTCTCCTAATGGAGTTACAATGATGAGAGACTTGATCCAGAACTGTATTGACAATGGACTGGCAGATACTACGGAAAGAGTCTTAGATGACTTCTCTTATCATATGGAAGAGTGGGCAAGAAACATGGATATCTGGAAATGTTTCAGAATTGAAAAATCAGGAATGGTATATTACTTTATTCCTGTTATGGTTGATTTTGCTTACGTTGATAAAGCCACTATTAGATGTTATGGATTTGATGAAAATTTTGAAAAGGTTTGGACCTACAGTAATCGTTCTAAATCTATTGACTTTGTTGGTATGTATGAAGATTTAATTGTGAGTGACTCGTGGGTAAATTATGAAGGAACTCCGTTCTACAACTGTTTTGCGATGTGTGGATGTGAATGTGAAGCTCATGTTGGTAATTATGAACTTCCAATTTCTTCTTTTACTTGTGCCCAGATTGATAAATGGGAATTAAATATCAAACTTAATGAAATCAATGATATTCTTTCAGATAAAATCAACTATGACTTTATCAAAAATAAGGCAGAAGCACAGAATCAATTACACTTCATTGATAGGTTGCACATCTGTCCAAAAGGCGAACCTGTCATTGAAACAAATTACGTTAAGGATTTGTTTTTGAATGAAGACCTTAAGAAACAGGTTGAAGAAAGTTTCTTGGGCTATTGGGAAGATCTTACTAAATGTTATATTATATTTATTGCATATGCAATTCCTGAAACAGACTACTTTAATGTTAAGTTTAATTATAAACAGCTTAAAGAGTTCAAACTTATTTTCGAAAAAGACACAAACCGACTTACTTTATCATGTGATGTTGGTGAAGTAGATTGTACTAGCTGGACATGGAATTATTTCAATGTATTTGAAGTAAGTTATACAGAGAAATATGACCTTACAAACACAATTCCTTACCAGATTGGAATGTATGGCAGATATTCTAAAGTAGACTTGTTTGCCGGAGGATATAAGATTCCTCTTGGAGCAGAAGAAGGTGTAACTTGTACTGATGATGAGTATATTGCTCTTAAGAATGCCGACAAATTAAAACCTGATACAAACTATTATGTAGAAGGTAATGGACTTCAGATTATGCGTAACGGAAAGAATTATGCTGCAGGTGGAAGTCCTATCCCAATTTGTGACCAGACAACTCCGGGAGTATATACACTCAAAGCAGTAGTTGCAATCGATGGCTCTATTACTTATCAGTGGGGTCCTGATACATCAGTTGTAATTTCAAATTCTGCACCTGCTGATACATCTGCAGTTTGGATCAAGCCACAGGAGTAATTTTATGATTAATATTTGGGATTCCACAATTAACGGATATAAGACAGCAAAAGTTTTGACTTATAAAGATTACAGATGGCAGGAAGCTGATGTATCTACTAATCAAGACGATAACTGGGAAGTGGCTAATGATGATAATGCTATCCCAAATATTAGTACTCCTAGATTAGAGACTTATAGATATAAAGTAGGGTATATTAATCTTTTGATGGTAGGTGAACCTAATTTATTAGAGGCTTATCACCGACTTTATAATCTGTTTGTAGTACAAGATACTGTTTCTTATGTCAGGTATAAAGATTTTAAGACAGGTGAAATAAAGGAATATGTTCATTTGCAAGATTGTACTGTTGAAGATTATACAGTTCCTGCAATGTATGTTCCTCTTGAAGATTTGGATATTAGTACTGGAGAATGGCTTAAGGTCAAAGATGCTTTCTTTGAAGATAATTATGAACTTACTTTCCAGTTCTACAGTACTGAGTTGTATACATTAAGTGATAAAAAACTCCTGTTTCAGAATGATTTAATACTCAAAGGTGGGGCATCAGATTTAGTTAAGACTGACGGTTTATTTTATTATCCAAAAGTTTCAACTAACCCATATGATAAAACTGGTAGAGATTTTATGATGAATAAAATCGAAAGTACTTTCAGAGAAATCTGCAAAAAGGTAAAGCAGTATTATGGCATTATATATAAAGACCAAGGATATGTAATTAACAACTCTTATTATACAGAACTCGAAAAGAAAAGAGTTGCTAAAGTAGTCTTTGATTTCCTTTATCTCAATAGTATTGCTGATACTAAGGTTGATGATGAAGGAATGGTGAACGGAAATCAGATTGCTTATTCTGCTTTGTGTAAAAGAAATATGAGGTCTTTATGTATTGGAGAAGCAAGGGCTATTAATTACTGTCTATGGCGATGGGGCATAAGCTGCTTTATTATGACTGGAATGATTGGAAGTTATCAACACGCTTGGAATGTAGTTACATACAAACCGGGAATGATGTTTAGTCCTGAACTTGAAAACCCATCAGTTTGGCAGGCATTGGATTTGACTCAAGGAAGATATAAAGGTTGGCAATATTTCAATATTCCTTTCTCTGATTTCAAAGATGGAAGAGTAATTGACCATATGTTCGTTCAGACTTATCCAGTCAATGATTTTACCTGCACTGATAACATTTATACAGGTGATAAATTCTACGAAGGATTTTAGACTACAATTCCAGAGAAGATATAGATTAAATCAAGGACCACATTATCGTTATCGGTTTTGTGTGTTCTTAATTTGTATCTATGGATTAACTCTTCATCAAAGCAAGCCGCTGCCAATACAGATAAATCATTTCCGGCACATCTGTACTTATAAGCAACCTTGACCTGCTGCAATACTTTAGGAGTCATATTTCTGTTTCCGTATGAAATATCACAGAGATAAGAAGTGTATATACTCACCATTTCTTTATTAAATGTTCTTCATACACATAGAAAGTACCTTTAAGCAGAGAGCCTCTTAACCTTAGACTCACGGAAGGTTTGCTGGGTAGACAGGACTCGACCCTGTGGAATGCCGGCACTAAAAGCCGGAGCCTTACCGCTTGGCGACTACCCAGAATATATTACAAACCAGTACTTCCGAATCCGTTGTCACCTCTATCGGTTTCTTCAAGAGCATCAACTTCTTCAAAAGAATGCTGGTTAGCTTTCTGTATCTTCATCTGACAGATTTTATCACCAGTTGTAACAGTAAAATTTTTCCCAGATAAGTTTGTGATAATGGCTGCAATTTCACCAGTATAACCAGAATCGATTGTTCCTATATGTGCCAAAATACCTTTTAGAGACAATCCTGATCTTGGTCTAATTACAGCCTCCATTTCACTTCCAAGCTGAATAGCAAACCCTAAAGGAATCTTTTTGGTTTCCATAGGTTTAATTATGAATGGTGCTGAACCTACATTTGCATAGCAGTCACAACACGCATCACTCTTATGGGCATAAGTTGGAATCTTCCCATTTTCAAATAATTTAATTTTCATCTTATTTCTTCCTTTTAATAACTACTTTGGTTATAGGCTGCATAGAAAGTACAATCTGTGGCAACTGCTTACATTTGCACTCTCTAATCTGAGAAAGGACACTAATATATTCATCATCCTGTTTAATTTCATTGAAGAGTTCTACTAATACATTTCCAGTAGAATAAGAATAAGAGCATTTGACAGTACAAGTCTTAAAGATAAGGTTGCAAATAGTAAGTTTTTCTTCTCTGTCAAACTGAAAATTGCAGCATACAATTCTTTTGCATAAATCAACTGTTTCAAAAATTGCGTGTCTGAATTCTGCCATAGGGTAATAAATCTTCTTTTTACCCATTTCTGTTTCGTGTAATAATGCTTTTCTGAGAGCTGTACGAGTATTTGTTCTACTAATCATTTAGTCACCATACGGATCGTTACCGTATAATTTCTCCTTAAACAAGTTTTTATTTTTCTGCTTTTCCATTTCTCTTTCTTCAGCCTCTATGGACTTTTGAAAACTTCTAAGCAGTTTTATCGTTTCATCACAGTAGGTTTTAAGAAGTTCGGAATCTAAAGCATTAGATGTTGCTTGTTCTTCAATTCCCTTAAATGCCACCGTAAGTTTTAACTTATCAAAAGCATCGCAAATTGGTGATTTTTCTTCCTGTCTAATCAGCATACAATTCCTTAATTGCTTCTTCGATATCCTCAAAGACTTTAAGATGTTCTTTTATTTGTTCATCGTTCATAGGAATACCAGACTTGTAGTTAGATTTATTTTCTTTCTTGTCCATCCGTAACTCCTGTATAAAAAAAAGTTGGCATACTTTATGATCCGTATGCCGGGGGGCGTGAACAAATATCTTACGGCTCATCACACCGTACGCCACCAAGAAGAATTGAACTTCTCAATAACTAACTGGGTTGGGCAAGGGGGAACTCAATCAGTTATTACACCAGTAGCAGCAAAAAAGGGGATTAAGATTTGACAAACCATAATCCCCGGTCTGTTTGTATAAAGCCAATCAAAATATAGGTTAGTATATTTTAATAATTCACCCATACGGGCTATAACTTTCTTAGGAATCGAACCTAAGTTCCTCATCGCTTGCTCAGGGCGATTTGCTTTACCATAAGCTAAAAGTCACATTCGTCTAGTTCCGAATTGCCAACTATTTAAAAAGGAGTCACAAAATGACTACAATAAACCCCAAAATAATGCTCGTCTTTCCGAGCTGCCATTCCAAAGTTGGAAGTATGTAGGAGAGATATGTTCAGTCAGAATCAACGATCTGATGTAACATCCTTTTCTTCAAAGTACTGACAGGCTTGTGCATTTAATTTTTTGCACACCTGAAAAGTACTAGACCAGATAGTCGCACTGACATTATCTGGATTTTTCACTCTTAGACAGAATATCTTTATTCCATCTTCAAAAATGGCTTCCTTTGCATATTTACATTCGCTACAAAATCTAATCTCAGCCATTTTCACACCTACCTAAAACATCTGAAGTTTTAGGTAGGGATACCACAGACCTCTGCAATTTTTCTTTCAAGGTTTGAAATATCTGAGTTTTCAGACCCTTCCAAGAAAGAAATACCTTTGCATTCTAAAAGAGCAATTAAGTCAGCTTTCATCAAAGTTTCAGTGCTAAGATTCATTCTCTTAGACTTAATCATGTGTTCATTGAACACAATAGGATTAATAGGGTTGTAATCGAATTGTTTCAATGACAACTCTCTCTTTGCGAAATCTTCTACATTTTCTCTTGGTCCAGAAATATATACTGCATCCATATCTTTATTATATATCCGATAAATTCCAAAAAGCAAGTACAAAACAAGTAATAAAGTATAAAAAAAACACTTAATTAAACTACGAATCCAAGATACGGGAAAATCGCAGTATGAGTATAGTACCAGCACCAAAAATTACAGAAAAAAAGTCAAAAGATAAAAATAGCACAGCTTTGACTGAGGCTTTATCAACTAATTTAAGCAGATTAATCACAACTTCTGACGGAAGACAGATGACTGCTGCACAGGCTATGGCAGAAAGGTTGGTTAATATTTCTATTTTTGCAGAAGCAAACTCTGATGCTATCGCAGCTCAGAAACTTATATATGACCGTGTACAAGGTAAGGCTGCAGTTATGAAAGTTGATGAAACTAAGCCTATGCCAAAGGTTGTATTTGCTCTTACTGAAGATGGATTGGACAAAGTGAATGCATCAAGAAATCTCGTTTTAGATGCAGTTGACAATGATGAAGACGAAAGTTTGGTCATTGCTGAGATGGATGGCAAGAGTTACGTGGGATAAAAAATGGTAGCAACTGAAGTAAGAAGTTTCAAATTAACTCCTCCTCAATCAAAAATCTTCTTGTCAAAAAAGAAGAATAAAATCGTCAATGCCGGAAGACGTTTTGGCAAGACTTGGTTCTCAGGTGCAGCCATTATGGACAAGTGTATAAACAATGATAGAAAAGTTGTTATTTATGTTGCTCCTACATTGGTTATGGCCAGAAACTTGATGTGGAATACTTGGATTAAAAAGCATATCCCTGACGAATATATTGCTCATAAGAATGAACAGTATATGGTTATGACATTCAAGAATGGTTCAGAGTTCTATTGTCTTTCTGCTGAACATCCTGACCGTCTTCGTGGTCTTGCCGCAGACCTTTTGATTGTTGATGAATGTGCAATGATTGATAACGACTTTTATGATGTCGTTAAACCTGTTATTGCGGATAAACATCACGATGGAGAACAGTTACTTATTTCAACACCTAAAGGTTACAACTGGTTCTACGACCTTTTCTGTAAGGCTAAAGAAAATCCATTACATTGGGATACTTTTGAATACACAACTCTTGATGGTGGAAACGTACTTCCAGAAGTTATCGAAGAAGACCGTAAAACAATGTCTCCTAAGATGTTTGCACAGGAATATCTTGCTTCATTCGAATCAGTTGAAAACAGAATCTATTACGCATATGACCGTACTCTCAATAGTTTCGAGTTTGATGACAGTTGGCAGTACGGTGATATTCACGTTGGCATGGACTTTAACGTTAATCCGATGACTGCAGCAATTGCTTTGTGGTCCAGAGGTTCACTTTATTTCTTTGATGAAATCGTTGAGAAAGGTTCTAACACACAAGAAATGTGTCAGATGATTAAAAAGAAATATCCCGGACTTACAGTCTTTGTTTATCCAGACCCTACTGGAAACAAACAACAGACTAACGCTGCTATTGGTGTAACAGATATCAAGATTTTAAGAGACAACGGATTTATTGTTTGTACTCCTCCAAGACCTTATCCAAGTAAAGATAAATGGAACTCAGTAAATACAGCCATGCTCAATGCTAAAGGTGAACATCACGTATTTGTTGCTCACAATAAATGTCCTCAACTTAAGAAGGCTTGGGAAGGTTACTCATTCAAAGAAAATGAAACTCCAGATAAATCATCTGGACTTGATCATATATCAGATGCGGCAGCTTATTTGATTACTTATAAACTGCCTGCATTTATCAACAAAATCAGAAAACCTACCGTTTTAGGAGTTTAATATGGGTATTACAAGTTTACACGCACTGTATGCGAAAAGAGCACATCAATGGACAGTAATTAGAGATTGTATTGAAGGTGAAGATGCCATCAAGAATAAAGGAGAAACATATCTTCCTAGAATGGGTGGTTCTACAGATATGCAGTATGCTGCTTATAAGAAACGTGCAAGATGGAACAACTATACAGCACGTAACTTAAGTGGTTTACACGGTCTTATCTTTAGACGTTCACCAACAATTAATGCACCAGAAGAATTTATCAAATCGAAAGTTTTGGATAACATTGATAGGAAAGGAACAAATCTGTATCAGTTCCTTTCTGATTCAGTATATGATGTTATGCAGACTTCTTTTGGCGGTATCTTAATTGACCTGCCGGTTGCAGAAGGAATTACTACTGTAGCAGAAGCTGAAAAGGCTGGTATCAGACCTTATCTTCGTTATTATCCTGCAGAATCAATCATCAACTGGGGATATTCAATTATTAATGGTGTTGAACAGCTTTCATTTGTTGTTCTTAAAGAAACTGTAGAAGATTATTCTACTGATGAATTTACTTGTACATTACAGGAACAATATCGTGTTCTTGATGCTCGTGGCGATCATTATCGTCAGAGAATTTTCAGAAAGATTGATAGTGAAGATAGTAAAGAAGTTATTTATGGCGAAACAGATGTAATTGATGTAGTCGTAAATGGCTCTAATCTTACTGAATTACCATTCGTTCTCATTCCATCTGACACTCCAGAAAAACCTATGTTCTACGATTTGGCCATGTGTAATATTGGTCATTATCAGAAAACAGCAGACTATGAAAACGGTGTACACCTTACTACAATTCCTACTCTTTGGGTAACTGGACATAATGACCAGAGCCCTGATGGTGAAAAAGAAATCATTCACTTGGGTTGGGATGCAGCATTAATCTTCCCTGAACCTGAAGCAAAAGTTGGTAATCTTTCATTCTCTGGTGTAGGTCTTGTTCACTCAGAAACTGCTATTACACAATCACTGGCAGATATGGCAATTCTCGGCTCTAGACTTCTTGCATCTGAAAAAGGTGTATCTGAAAGTTCAGATTCTGCACGTATCCATAGAGCAGGTGAAAATGCAACTTTGGCTACATTTGCTAAAAATATTAGTGAACGTGTTACAAAGATTCTTAACATTATGGCAAAATGGATGGGTATTGAAGGTAAGATTGAAGTTCAGCTTTGTACAGATTACGATACTCTCTCATTTGATCCAAATGCACTTAACGCAATCGCAAACCTTGCAGAAGCAGGAAAACTTCCATTACCTTATGTATTTGATATTCTTCTTAATGGTGAATATACACCAAGTGGTGCAACATTCGAAGAATATGCCGTACTTCTCGAAATGGAACAGCAGGGTGCTTCTCCTCTTGATATTATTAATCAGTATAGATTATTGCAGCAGGGCAGTGGCATTAAGCAGATTAAGAATAACATTGCAAACCTTCCGCCAAAAGAAGATCCAGAGATAACAGATGAAGAAACAGAAGAAGTTTAATGAATTTGTACAACATATGATTGACTGTCAGAGTCTTGGGAATACTAATAAAGCTAAGGCTCTGCAGCAATTACAGGATTTGTACGAAGAGATTTCTAAATTACTCACAAAGACTTCTTATATCTACACAAAGAAAACTTATAAATCATTACTTGAACAGGTTGAGGTTTTAATTGGTAGATATAAAAGAAAGTCTTATAGACTTATGGAATCTTCCATTCAGGAATCTGTAAATTATCAGACAGAGTGGAATAAAGATTTCTTTAAGTCTATCGGTAAAACTATTGTCATACCTACAACTATACTTGCAGGTGTTAAATTCTCACCAGTTGCACAGACTGTAGGATATAATGAACTTGTTGATAATACTGTATACAAAATTAGACAGTCTATTAACAATTCTATGAAAGTTGCTTATCTTACTAAGGAAAATCTTAATTCTGTTACTGAAAGATTCAATAAAAGAATAACTTCTGTAGAAAAAGAAGTTGAATCTAATATTAAGAATGTAGAAACTAATACAATATCTACAGTTGATTACCTTGTATACAAGGCTAATGATATCAAATCGGTCTACTGTTCTATCTTAGATGTTGGCACTTGTTTAGAGTGTGGAATTCTTAATGGTAAGGTTTATACTCCAGATACAGCACCTTTGTTACCTCAGCATTTTAATTGCAGATGTTTTTTAGTGCCTCAGGATATTGTAGAAGAGATGCCTGAATCTTACGGAAACTGGTTTGACTCTCTTGATGAAGAAGACAAACTGGCTGCAGTAGGTCCATCAAGATACAGATTGTATCAGGCAGGTGTACCAGTAACTAAGTTTACTGACAATCAGAATAAAACCATTCCTGTGAAAGATATTACAAAAAATAATATTTGACTTTAAGTAATAAATATGTTTAACTGTTGGTGGGTTTCAGCAACCCATCAGTGTTCAATCTTAAAAAGGCGTTCCCGGTACGTTGTATTGGGAACGTTTCTTTTTTTTAACCCCTAAACATTTCAATTATTCTCACGTATGCAAACATATCTTTTAACTACGAACTAATTTTATCCAAGAATAGTCCTTGTATTAAAAATCTGCACAGTAGGTGCACTTACAGGCGTAAGTGAATTTTATATATACGAGGTACCACAATATGGTCGAAAAAGAACAGTTACAGGAAATCTTGAACGCAGAGGGAGAACTCGATGCAAAGATTGATACTATTATCAATACTTATCAGGAAGACTTCGATGCACAGCTTAACGCATTGAAAGCAAACAAAGAAGCAATCAAGCAGGAAAAAACTGATGAAATTGCTAAACGTCATACTGTAGAAAAAGAACGTGATGCACTTAAAGAAGCTAATAACAAGTTGGAGAAGCAGCTTAAAGAATTGGCTCCTGAAGAAATGCAGAAAGTTTATGATGCCAAATTACAGGAAGCAGCAAATCTTTATGCTGGTCAGATTTCTGAACTTCAGAAAACAATTGACGAACAGAAGAACAAGATTGCTGAGGGTGAAAAAGCCCAGTTAAGAAATGAATGTATGGCAGAATTTAACAAAGCAATTCAGGGAGCAAACATTGCACCAGATTCTTTGGAAGCATTCTCAGCCTTTGTATTAGGCGAAGATTGTGCAAAATTCGCACGTAGACCTATTGGAGATGGTAAATCAATTCTTGCTACTAAAAACGGTTTGTCAATTAAACAGGCTGTTGAAGAAGCACGTCAAACTACATTTGGAAAGAATTGTATCTTGAACACATCTACTGGAGGCGGTGCGGAAGGCGGTTCTAATAGATATGGAAACGGTAACAATCCTTTTGTAACAAATAATAAAACAGAACAGGCTTTGTTGAAAGTAAGAGATCCTCAGCTTTATGAGGCTCTGAAGAGACAGGCTGGTCGATAGGAGACTAATATGCCTAGTGAATTAACCAAAATCACAGACCTTATCATTCCTGAAATCCTCAGTCCTTATTTGATTGAAGATACAATCCACAAATCTGCATTCATCAATTCTGGTATTGCAACATCTGACCCTTCAGTAAATCTTTCTGAAGGTGGAACAACAGTTTCAATTCCATTCTTCAAAAGAACTGGTGCAATTGGACAGGTTCTTGTAGAAGGACAGGATATTGAAACAAAGAAAATCGTTGCTTCAAAATCAATCGGTGCTGTTCACGCACTTGGTATGGGTTTTGCAGTTTCTGATCTTTCAAAACACTTCTCTGGTTCTGACCCTATTGGAGCTCTTTCTCTTGAACTCTCTGATGACTGGGCACAGACATACCAGCAGGTTGCAATTGCATCTCTCGAAGGTGTATTCGGAGTAACAGAAATGGCTGACTCTGTACTTGATGCTTCATCACAGGTACTCACAGCAGACATGATGGCTGATGCAGGATTCCTCATCGGTGATAACTACTCAAAAATCTCTTGTGTAGCTATGCACTCTGCAGTTCTTGCAACTTTGAAAAAACTCGAACTCGTTGACTGGGTACAGCCTTCAGCAATGGAACCGGGATATAACACATACATGGAAAAACGTGTAATCGTTGACGATGACATTGCTCCATTAGAAGGTGTTTATCCAATCTACTTCTTCGGTGAAGGTTCTCTTGCTTACAACGAAAACGAAAAGAACATCTCTGTTGAATATGTTCGCAATGCTGCAAAGAAACAGGATGAAATCTATTCATCACGTATCTTCACAATGCATCCTCGTGGAATGCAGTGGGTAGGTTCTCCAGCTGGTGTATCACCAACTCTTAATGAACTCAAAGTTTCAACAAACTGGAAACTTGCTGCAGAACGTAAAAACGTTGCTATCAGTATGTTGAAAGCAAAATTGACAGCATAGTCTGGAGGCATAGGATGACACCTAAAGAACACGCTAGAAAAATGCTTGTGAAAAGAAATCATCCTGTGCATTCCTCACTTGCAGAAGCAATTGCTGATGCAAGAGCTGCCAAAGTACAGGAACCAAAAGAAGTTCCTACAGAAACTGTAGAAACAACTGAGGTTCCTGTTACTGAAGAACCTAAAAAGGTTGTAGGTAGAAAGAGGGTTGTAGATGACAGTGTTGATTGAAAAAGAAGGACAGGTAAAACAGATTCAGACTGAAGACCTGTCTTTTTATTTGAAAAGAGGTTGGATTAAATCTGATAAAAAAGAAGTTCCAACAACTTACAAACGTGGTCGTAAAAGACCCGTAGAAAAAACTGAAGTAGAGGAATAAAGATTATGCCAGAAGGAACAGAAGAAATCTTAGAAATACAATACATAGTAGAAGACGGAACTTGTGTTCCTAATGCAAATTCATATATTACTCTTGAAGATGCTAACCAGTATTTCACAAATAAAAATCGTGCAGACTGGTTAGCTCTTTCTGATGTTGAAAAACAGGCTAACTTAATTATTGGTACACAGTATGTTGATGCTTTATTTATTTGGAAAGGTGTACGAATGTATGAAACTCAGTCATTGGCTTTCCCTAGAGTTGGTAAAGGAAGAAATGACTGGTTATATGACTTAGATGGGTTCCCGGTTAAAGGAATTCCAAAATGCTTAAAAGATGCTATTTGTGAAGCTGCTTATTATGGATTCAAGCAGGATTCAGAATTGTTCACAACTCTTAATACTAATGGTGCTGTAAAACGACAGAGAATCGAAGGTGCTGTAGAAATTGAATATTTTGCTAATTCAAGTACAGACCAGAATGAACTCGATTACATATCTAAATATGCTGCTCTTAATTCATTGTTAAGAGGTTTATACATTGATAAAGAATCTCTGAAAGATGTAAATCATAAGGCTTGTTGGTTACCTTAAGGAGAACGAATGTCAGACGCAAAAACTCCAGAAGAACACAAAAAGAAACTTGCAAGAGCAAAGATTAACAATGCTCTTCGTGATGGAAGACTAAAGAAACCAAAACATTGCAGTCATTGTGGTGCTACAGGTAAAAAACTTCAGTTTCATCACACTTCGTATTCAAAAACTGGCAAACCTAAAGGTCGTTGGCTTTGTGCTAGTTGTCATCAAAAACTTACAGGAAATGGTAAAAAGAACTTTAAGAAATAGGAGAGAATTATGGCTACATTTAATTATCCTGAAATGAGAGAAGTTGCAAATAATCTCTTCGACTTATTTGGTAATCCATTTTCTTTGAAAAAGGAAGTTGGTGAACCAGCATATAATCCTAAGACAAAAAAGGTAGAACCTGTGTTCGCTGAATACAAAGGTCGCTGTGTAATGAAAACTTATACAGCAGAAGCAATTGGAGAGTTATCTAACATTATTCAGGCAGGAGATGTATCCTTCTCTTGCACTATGGATGATATCTCTATTATCCCTAAAGAAAGCAAAGATAAAGTGCTTTACGAGGGTATTACTTATAATATTATCAGCGTTGCTACTAGTAATCCTAGCGGCAAATATATCTTAGTACATACTCTTCATTGTAGAAGAGCTTCTTAATGGATTACGATTCAAAAATTGCAGAACTTAAAAAAGTTTATCAAGATAAATATAACAAATTTAAGCAAGATATTGAAATTACAGTACTCACCAGAAAAGATGTTGTAGAACGAGCTATAGCAATAAATCAAAAATATAATTTAGATAATGATATTTTTTATATAAGTGATGAAAATGGTAAGAAAAAACGGATGGCGGATTATCAAGCTGTAAAGAATGTATACTTGGAAGCTCCCGGAAATCTTTATAGTAAAGTTCAAAAGTTAATTAATTCAAAGATATCTGCATCTGATATTGTAAGAATTGCTTGTGATGAAACAGTTGAAATGTTTAACAAAGTTCAAAGTGTTTATAAGGTTTCTGCTACATACGATGCGGAAGGTCAACCAAACTTTGTTATTGAAGAAGGTGAGGATGAAGAAGCTCCAGATGTAAAAAAATACTCTACATTTACTTCGTCAGAAATAATTGATACAAATACAGAAATTCATGACATCTTTACTAAAGAAATCTCAAAATATAGAGATTATATGTCTAATAATCCTTTTGTATTAAAAAAATGTTTAGACACTGTTCATGCAAAAGTGGCTAAGGAATATTATCAGCAAAATAATATTGTTAAGGATTTTGTGCCATTAAATTTCACGAAAAGTGAAATTGAATTTTATAAAAAACATCCTGATTCTACATCGATTAGAGATTATTGGGTAACTGAGGCTAAGAAAAAAGCCCATGCAAATAATCCTGCAGCACAGTATGGTGCCACTCTTGATTTTCTTCAAGAGCACAAAAGGAAGGAATATGATAGATTTGTAGAATTGTTAACAACTTTCGACAGGTGGGAAGAAGACGAAAGTTTGGAAAAGTTGATTGTCCAATCTGCATTTTTGGAATCTGTAGATGCATCAGAACTCGAATATTTAGCTGATTTATCTACAGAGGAATTTAAGGAAGGTTTAGCAGATTTTCAAGAGAAGCTTAAAATTATAAAAGAAAAAAAATCAAAGTTTGCAAAGTATTATCGTGATGAAAAAGGGGAAACTCCATTTAAAAATACTGCTTTGATTTATATCAAACCTAAATGGCAACACACAGGATTTGGTATTGATGATTTTGAAAATGTTACAGATGATTTTGCTAAACAATATGAAAAATGGTTTCAAGAACAGAATGCAAGTCTTAAAGAAAGGAAACCTAATGATAAAAGTTTTGTTTTAGTAGATATGAAAAATGACGGAACCTTATTGGATATTGAACAATCTCGTACAGGTTCTGGAAACATTAAAATTGCTAAAGATGATGAATTAGATTTTACATACAACTTTTTTGTAAAATATTTTGTTCAAAAGTGCAAAAACAATCTTTCTGAAGTTATAAGAATGATTGATAAAACCATTGATTATTATAAAAATTATGACCAGATACAAGCGGAAAAGAATAAAGATACAATAATGAAACTTGCTAGCGGAGAGTATGTTTATTCTGTTATTAATGGTCAGCTTGTATTAAAAAAGCCTGAAACTGAAGAAGAAATAAAACAGGCTGCAGAAAATAAAAGAAAAGCAGATGCATCTTTTGAAAAGTTTCATAATGATGAATTCGCAGCATTAAGCCTACATGAAGCAATTAGTTTGTCAATTAAAAAAGCATCTAGTATGTTTGAAAAGCAAGTTCAAGAACTAAAACGTGAAGCAGATTTAAAATTGTTAGCTAAAATGCCTAAATTAAATATGGATAAAATATCTCAAAAAGTTGTTGGTAATTTTGAGAAAAAAATGAAAAGTGTTGCATCTGTTGCTAAAACACAAAAAAATGTTACTCCTAAATCAGCAAATACTATCCAAGGGTTTGGATATGAATTTAAGCAAAATATTAATTATACAATAAATTTTAAGAAAAAGAAAAAGGCATTAATTATTCAAGAGAATGAAATTAATGTAGGTGCTGTAAAAATATCAAAATACGGTGCGAAAGATATAAAACAGACTTGGACTTATCATATGAATTTGGCTAAACCTACAGCAATTGTGCGTAAATCTGGCTTAAAACCTTGGCCAGTTCCTGAGTCAATAGTTAAAAATCAAATTCTTAAAAATAACTATGGTAATATGCGAGCTGCCATTTTCTTCCAATTATTAATTTCTAACACACCAGTAGATGAAAGATATCATTATGAAGAAACTCGTGTGTATATTAAGAAAGGTAAATATAAGAAAACGGAGACTTTTGAAGGCGTTAAGTTTGAACGAGATCCAGAAGATATTTTAAGCGATATGGTACAAGGTGCTAAGAAAGTAACATATACAATCGAAAGGGAACATATACCAGATGATGAACGTGTAAGAGATTATTGGGAATTTAAGTATAAAGGTATGACATTCTCTATGTTGGATAGTGATTTTCAAGAACATGATGAGTGGTTTATGAAACCGGGAGACTTGAATTCTATTCAAAAAGTAGCAGAAGTTTTTACTAAACGAGTTGAGACTTCAAAAGTTAAGAGTATCAACTTCACATATACTAACACACATCCAAGATGGGAACGTCTTGAATATGGTTATTACAAAAAAGATTCTGGACCTTGGCAGGGTGAAGGGAAATTTCAAAGAGAACATGGTGTAAAAGACCATTTTACTTATCAGGCACCAAAAGGATGGATTCGCCTTATTGAAGCCCAATGGAACCAGATATTAGAAACAGGACAGGATAGTAATATTCTTGCTGCAGTAATCAATGCCGAAGGGTTTAATGCCGCAACTGTATCTGATGAAATTATTAAGGATTTGAAAAAATATGAAAGTACTCTTGGAACTCACGAGTATGATTATAACAATTTTGTAATTATTCAAGGAGAATAAGTTAAATGACAGACGCATATGTTGAAAGATTAATTATTAATAAGTTCTTAGAATTAGGTTCTATTGATGCTGTTTCAAAATGTCACCAGTATTATCAGGATAACAAAGAGAATCCTGATTGTTTACCTGCTTTTGAATACTTTAAGCCAGAGTACACTCCGGGAATGACAGATGAAGAGAAGTTTAAGGCAGATGGTCCAAAAGAACTTGAACTTATTAAGTGGTATAAGGAAATCTATCCAAACTTCTATCAAACTGAAGAAGGTTCACCAGAAGATGATGAACTGTATGATGCTATCAAAGAGACAATTATTATCAGAGATAACACAAAACAGATAAAAAGAAAACTTGAACTTTACGATGCCGAACAGAATAAGAAAATCTTGATGCCTATCTATTCTGTTGTATTTGAAAACAGTGTCGAAGAAAGAAGTGAAATCTCTGAGGCCTATACAAATCCTTGGTATGAAATCTATTTTCATCCAACTGCACCTAATCAGATTGAATTGGGTGGTAAAGGTCGTATCAGATGGACTGGATTTTTACAGGTTAATATCTGTGTTCCTAATAACTGGGGAACTGATGCTATTTTGGACCGCTATGACGAAATTGCACAGTTATTTAGACCGGGTCTGATTATGGAAGGTGTAAGAATTGTCAGAACATATCGTGGACCAAATATGACAGAAGACGATTTTATCTGGTGTCCAGTAACAATTGACTGGCAGTCAGATCTCGACAGATAAGTTTAACTACGAATATAAAACAAGCCATTCTTTATCTATAAGATAACATCTCTATTCTTCCGCATTTTCTTAGAGATGTTTTTTTCTCATCTTAGCCGTAAGGCTTTCAAAAGGGAGGAATTGGGAATGGCACACGTTACTCCACAATTCAATATTAAAACAGGTTCAGACTCAAGTCTGTTCTTCTCTCGTGAAGTTACAGGTGGAGATGTTTCTGCAAAAGCCTTTGAAAAAGCTGCACTTGGTCGTATTAAAACTGACCCTGTAGTACAGGAATCGGATGTCTTTGAATATCCACAGTTGACAAGACGTACAGGTCACTCAATCAAAGGTTCTACAGAATCTATCGAATCAAACGAACTTCGTAAAGGTAGAACAAAGTCTGCACCTAGAAAAGGAAACTCTTCATCTGAAGGTTCTCTTGATATCGAACTTTCTCCAGAAACATATGACGATATCTTTGAAGCTGCACTTAGAAATAAGTGGAAGCCTTGGACATCTGATGATGGTTCTGCTATCAAATTTGATTTCAAAGGAACACTTACAGAAGACCAGTTCATTTCAAACGGAACTGAAAAAGATGGCGGCTTGAAGGCTAAATATCTTGTAGGTTGGAAAGGTGGCAATAAGGCTCGTGAAGATGCTATCGTTATTTTTGAAGATGAACAGGAACGAAATGAATTCGAAATTGACGAACTTACTTGTGGTACTGAAGATATTAAATACTCAGCTTTGGCTCAGTATGGCGGTATCAAAGACGAAGATTTATATCAGGAATTTGAACATCTTGCTGTAAATACTATGTCTCTTAGTGTAAGTCCGGGTCAGATTGTAACTGGTAGTTTCGGATTTATGGGTGCAAATAACCCAGATCTTCTTCAGACTGGTGACGGATACGTTGAAGTTGAAGTTGCTGATGAAGCTGCTTTCAAGGCTGGAAAATTCTACATTGAAGATGGTGATGGCTACAAACGTGCTACTGAATATGATAGTTCTACTACATATTATGCTGCACCAACAGGTATCATTGATGCACTCGCTGATGATGATGCTCGTAGCAAGGAAGGTCGCTTCTATGTTGGAATGGATGACGATAAAGTTGTAGGAAAAACTCCTGCAGAAGCAAAAGCTTGGGTTGAAGAGTTGGCTCAGAAAGTTGGTACAACTACAGACCAGTTTACTGCTCGTGAAGGATTCCTTTACATCAACGGACATCGTGTTCAGTACGGTTCTAACCTTACATTCGAACTTAACAATGGTCTTAAACAGATTTTTGCTATCTTCGAAAAAGGTGCTATCTCAACAGCTCCAATGTCTTTGGACATTACTGGAACTTTGGATGCATACCTTATCAAAGGTTATTCAGAAGAATTGTACAACATGGCAACAGGTGACAAGGATGTAGAAATTACATTCTGTTTCCAAGATCAGGAAGATAATCCAAATTACTTGTATGTAATTCAGATTTTCAAAGCTAAGTTCACAGATACTGACATTTCTCAGGGAGCTGAAGAACTTACTATTTCCTTGCCGTTCCAGAGTTTTGAAGAAAGAGCTTGTCGTTTCTTCCGTATTCGTAAGAAGGTGGAAGCACAGGAAACAAGAGGTAAAGTTCTTTTTGATGATATTACTCTTGATAAGACTGAAGGTAAAATTACTGTTACTTCAAAAGTTCCTTTTGAAGGTGACGTAGTTATCACAGCAACAAAGGGTGAAGAAAAAGAAGAAGTTACTCTTGGCGATGTTACTGTTACAGGCAACGAAGCTACTTGCGATATTACACTCGATGATATTACATATCTCGATGTAAAAGCAGTTTACAAAGACTGGGCAAGTATTTCAAAACACTACGACATCTAGAGAGAGTGTAGTTAGGAGAGATAAGGTAACTGGTTTGTTCCAGTTACCTTATACTTTACAAATATAAGGATGATTAAAATTATGAATGAAAATGTAATTAATATTGCAGATTTCTACTCAAAAGACAATGAAGAAAATGGTATCTGGTACGAAGTAAAAGTACGTGGTGTTGGAACAGGAATTGAATTCAAATTGTATGGTCCAAACTCAAGTGCTGCTTCTGTAGCTCAGGATAAACTTCAGAAAGCAAAAGATGAAGTTAATAAAATTGAAGATGTAAAAGCAAAGTCTACAGCAACAGACAAAATGCTTTCAGAATACGCTGCCGCACTTGTATGTGACATCCGTGGTAAAGACGGTAAAAAACTTTTGAATGAAGATGGAACAGAAGTAACAATGAAAGATGTAAAGAATATTCTTTACAAATCTCCTGTAATTGCTACTGACATTGCTCGCTTCGAATCAAATCAGAACAATTTTTTATCGAACTAGAGGAGAAAGTTAAAGCTCCTCTTCAGCGTTATTTCAGACTTATGACACCTTATTCTTATACTAAGAGTTATATGAATAACTTAACAAAGAAGAGGGAAGAAAAGACAGAGTGGACAAGTAACGCTGAAAAACGACAAGAATTTATTGATAAGTTTGGTGAAAAGAAATTTGATGAACTTGCAAAAGAAGATCCAAAATTTGCCGAACTTCAACCATTACCTTTCCCGGAAGGTTTTACTTGGTTATTCAATCATTTTTACAAGATATGGAGACATTGTGAAACAGATATAAATGGAAACCGTATCTTTACACCAAGGCAGATTATTGATTACTGTCAGTGCTTTGGAGTTACAATGAACTTCAGAGAACGTGCTATGGTGTTAAAAATGAAAGAGTGGGCTGTAGAAGCGATAGTAGAACTTAAAAAGGAAAAGGAGAAAAAATAAAGGATACCAGTTATGGTATCCTTTATTATATTAACTTATATTAACCTTTCCCTTCCATTGATTATGTAATAAAGAAAAGTCAGCTAACATATTCTCCCATGTTTCATATTGAAACCTAGAAGTTTCTTCTTCATAAAATCTATTTTTTTCTAAGATAGTTATTAACCCAAAAATAGTACTTAATGGTTCGGTGTTTTTTAGACCAGTCTTTTTTGCTTTAACCCTTAGTATTAAATGACCCAACTCATGAGCTATTATCACCCGTAACACTTTTTCACTTTGAGATGGATGATAATAAATAAGAAACCTATTCTTTAGTTCTATATATTGAGCTGAACCAAAACCTTCTAAACTTGCTTCTGGTTTTCTTTGAACACATTTAATAATAAATGTAGGATTACCAATTTGTTGTCTCACAAATTCTTCTGCGGCTCTAATAATATGTGCTAAATATTGCTGTTTAAGTATTGAGTCTATATCTTTGTATACTGAAACAATCTCTTTTACAACATCTTTATCTACTATAAATTTATCTGCAATTTGTTGTATTTTATCATCTGTAAGGTCGAATTTTCCCATATTTAAATAACTATCTCCATTCTCCGAGTTCAAACATTTGAAGAGTTAATTCATACTTCACTTCTTCGTTTAATTCATCTCCACCAGAGAAAAATGTTTCATCCGCACCCATACATTGATTCAAATATTCAATTTTTTGAGACAGCTCTTTTACTTCAAATTTATCAAATGTGTCGGCAATTGATTCTCTTGTTGTACAATAGGAAAGAGCTCCTATTACTCTTCCTGTATCCATATTTATAACCCCCATATAAATAGATTGCTTTATTAATATTATACTACACCCTGCAAGAAAGTGTTAGTTAAATATTATGAAAAATATATCATTTATATTTTGTTAAGTGAATACCTAATTTTTTGACTAGTATTTTTAACTACGATAATAAACCTCTTTATCATTTCTCTAGAATAGGAGAAATGAGTTATGTCTGAAAACTTTGAAAACGAAACAGATGATTTAATTGAAAATGCAAGTGCTGATTTATTAAATGCGGTTGCAAAAGAAGAGGCTGGTGAGTTAAGAAATGATGCACAGAAGTCATTTGAATCAGAAAAAAACTCTTTAGACAGTAATACTGCAAGTTTAATTAAGAACTCTGCAGCACAAGAACAGTACAACGAACATATTCGAGAAGCTCTTACTCAAATTGAACAGTTAAAAAAGACTTACGATTCTCTTAAAAATAATGATGGTAATATTAATGCAATTGCTGAGTTTAGTAATACTTTAGACCAGCAGTTAAAAGATTTTTCTACAAAATATAATCAAGAATTAGATACTATTCAATCTCTTTTAGACCAAGGTGCAAAACTTGAATATCGTGCCGGAGATAGACAAACTCCTACAGGTCAAAAACAGGACCCTGCCTATGGGCATGGTGTAAGAAGTGGTAGAACAGGAGAGTGGTTAGATTCTGGTGGATATTGGTCTCAAGACTTTGAACAGGTACAATATTTTAAGCATTCTGGAAGAGATATTGCGAAAGGATATGCATTACCACGTAATGAGTTAGTTGTAAATGATTCTCAAGGATATGAATGGGATAATTTAAATTACTTTGGAAGAGAAGGTACAAAATTAAGAGAGTACACTCTTAACTGGATTAAAGAATTTGAAGAACTTGAAAAACAAGTTTATGATTCTACAAAAACATTAGAAGAACGCCGTAAAATAACTAAAGATTTGATCGAAATGAGTAAAATCTTTAATGAAATTAATAATGACCCTGATGATTTTAGAAGTTTTTCTGATAGATATAATTTTCAAGGGGTAGTACGTGATTTTACACCAAAGATAACAGATGAAATTTCTGCTTTAGCTTATAAAAGAGGATATGAAACTGTTGATTTTGTAGGTGTTACTGATGGTGTAGGACCAACAGGTCAACAATCTACTAAAAATGAAACCTTACGTGAAAACTATCAGAACATTACCTATATTACAGAACTTGGCAAATCAATTGTTAATTTAGTTGAAACAATTCAAAGAGAAGAATCAAGAATTTCTCAGGGGCTTAGTAATGATTTTACAGGACTTCAAGGTTTGTATGAAAAACTTTTTACAGGTATGGATAAGACTCCTACTGATACAACACCATTATCAGAAGATGCCGAAGAATTTCTTAATAGTAATGGAGAAAGCCTTAAAAAAGTTTTTGATCAACTTGTTACTAATTTCGAAACTTATACAGAATCATTTAAAAATGCAATAGACCAAATCGAAAAGGGTGTAGATAACGAGACTTACACTAACATTTTAAAACAATTTAATTTGTCATCTGCGACACCAGTCACAAAGTTTAAGCAAATTGCTGAACAGCAAATTAGCTTAATGGACCCTGAAGTTCTATTTAAAACATATACAGAACACTTTATTAATAAAGTTCAGTCCTTTATTGATAGTCACTCTACTGGTTCTCCACAAACTACATCAATTCAGGGGATAGTTGATGACTTCAAGACTCACAATGGCGACTTGTATGATGGCCAACTATTAACAGAAGACCGTTTACGTAATGTTGCAGAAAATTTCATAGAAGCCATTACTCATCGTGAAGATATACTTGGGATTTCAAGTTCAGATGATGACGATGACTTATTAAATGATGAATACAACTTAGATTTAGAAGATGAAGAAGAAGAATTTGAAATTGCTACAGAAAAAGTAACAACCAGCTTAAATAATCTTGCAACAAATATTGAAGAACAGTCTAAAAAGATCAGTTCTGTATCTCCTGATTCTTATTTAGTTTCTCCAGACTTAAAGAGTATTCAAAGTGTAAATGACTTGATTCTTACAAAAGATGGTCGTGCTTATGTTACTGATGATGCTGATAATATCATTGCTACAAAAGACCCTTGGAATCTCGGTAAGGTATCTGGCGAACATCGAGTTGTAGAAGAAACTAGTGGTAAAGTTTTAGGTTTACTTTCTGATAAAGATGCACAGATTTTTACAAGTCTTATTGCTGCAATTAAGAATGTTGATAATATTAAATCAACAATAGATAGACTTGATGCCAATATGGAAAAACTTAGAAATTCAAGTGACCCATTGGCTTCAACAGCCCTTAAAGAATACGAGGCTCAGAAGAATGAACTTAAGCAGATTATTGAAGATACAAAATTGTTGGCAGATAAGAAATCTAATATGCTTAATGAAGCTTCTAGAAGAGCTGGTGTTTTCTCTGATGTAATTAATTGGAAGGATAAAGAAGAATTTAGTATCTTAGATAGAATTGACAGACAAGAATTCTCAAAGAGACAAAATGATGTTCGATTTGACAGATATGAATCTGCAGTTAATAGAATTCAAAAAGACAGTGCTAAAGATGATGCACTTATGATTGAGTTTAGAACAACTTATCGTGAGTTTATCAAGAATCTTAGTGATATTAACAGAATTGCTAAAAATGAGTTCTCGACAATCGCTGAACGCCAAAAAGCATTTGAGTTTAATAATAGAGAAGATACTAAAAAAATCGGAAACTTTACAGTATATGGCAAGGATGAAGAAGGTGATACTGTTATTGTACAAGAAGCATCTGGATTACTTGGTACTTTTGAAGAATTAAATAATCAACTCAAAAAGTATCAGGAAATGTTAAATGATAGCACAATTTCAGAAAATGAAAAGATTGAATTATCTCAGAAGGTAACATTAAATCAAGAAGAATATCAAAAGACTCTTGAAAAACTTAATAGCATAATGTCTGAATTAAATCCTGAAATGTCAAAATTTAAGGAATCTACTTCAGAGGCCACAAATGCTCAAAAACAGTCTGCAGAAGAACGAAAGAAGTTATATGATCAAGCTAGATATGCTCCTATCAGAACGAAGGAACAGGCAGAAATGTTTAAGCGTTTTGAAGCAACAGGAAGTTATAAAACAAGTTTTGAACAGACATTATTTAATAAAGCAACAGGATATAGACAGAGAACAGGATTAACAGGTCTCTTAGCAAATATTGGATATAGACAGTCTGGTACATTAAAAGCAGTAGGTTTAGGAGCATTTGGTAAGGCTATTACAGATGCAACTAAGGCAGTTATAAAATTCTCTCAAGAATCTCTTGAAGCATTCGGAAGAATTGAAACTGTAAAAACAAACCTCGGAATTGTATATGGTTCGCAGTCTCAGGCAGATGCACTTTTTAATGATATTGCACAGTATTCTGTAAAATCACCTTTCGGTGTAGAAACTGTATCTTCTTTTGCAGTTCAGTTAAAGCAGTCTGGTGTATATGCTTCTAACTTAATGGATACTCTTAAACAAATCGGAGATGTTGCTGGTGGTAACCAACAGAAGTTTGGTAATATCGCAAATGCGTTTGCTCAGATTGAAGCAAATGGAAAAGCAACTACAAGACAATTAAGAGAGTTTGCTACTGCAGGTATTCCTATTTATGCTGAACTTTCCAAAGAACTTGGTAAAGGTGTTGAACAGATCCGTAAGATGACAGAAGAAGGTAAAATTACTTCTAACATCATTGAAAAGGTTTTCCAGAATATGACTGGACCCGGCGGTATGTTTAATAATGCTGTAAATATTGGTTCTAAGACATGGGCAGCAAGACAACAGAACTTACAGGATGCAAAACAACTTGCTCAGGCAGAATTTGGTCAGATGTTATTAAACATTGGCGACCACGGTGAAAATGATTCTATCGGAAGAAATCTCCTTGAAATTAAAGAAGGTCTTTTTAACGGATTACAAGATTGGGCACATTTAAGAAATATTGACCACAATGTTGAAATGATTGAAATTCGTGAAAACAGACTTAAAGCATTACAAGAAGAATATGATAGAAAAAAGAAAGATGGGGCATCAGAAACTGAACTTAAAAGAATTCAGGAAAGAATTAATCAGTTAAATGCATTAACCACCATTTCTGAAAAACGAGCTTTACAGGCCGAAGTTTACAGAAACTCTAGAAAAACATTAGATTCATATACTATTGGTAGTGAAAGTGCAGGTTTACAGAGATTTAATCAAATCGTAACTTTAGGTGGTGCTACAAGAGGTTGGCACAAGTTTGGTAACAATGCATTAAAATATTATGCTTCATTACCTGATGAGGTTCAAGATTTTAACCCATTAAATTTCATTGTAAACAAATTAGCAAAAACGAATCCATATGCTATTCTAAACGGAGTTGATCTTGCATCAAAAGAGGGAAGAAAAAATGCAAGAGAGTTTTATCAAAAACGAATTGATTATTTCGAAAATGGTAGAACTGCAATTGAGAAGAAAGAAGCTGAAAAAGGATTAGAATTCCAGTTCCAGCAAATCTATCTTAATATTGAAGATATTGCTGCTAAGGCATGGGATAGAGTCCAGACTAATGCTTTTAAGAAAGATTCTAGTTTGTATAAACTTGGTCAAAAATCTGAACAGGAATGGCTCAAAACAGATGCTGGCAAAAAATACACTGAAGACCAAGAAAAAGAATTGTGGAATAAAGGTTATGAAGCATATCAACGTTTAGCACCGCTGATTGATGATTCAGGAACTCTTTTATCTGGTCTTAATTTAAGTTTGGAAACATTTGGTGAGATTCTTGACTCTGGTATTATTAATCCTCTTGAACAAGTTCAGATGGTTCCTGAAAATTTCGTTAATGATATACCAGAATTATTCTATGGTAAAACAGAAGAAGAACAGGAAAGAATTAAAGAAGCGAACCAAAAGAACTGGGAAGATTTAGGGGCTAAAGTAATGTCTCTTTCTAGTATCCAAGCAGATGCATTCACCAATGCTGTAATAACTGCATTACAATCATATCTATTTAATGCAGATGGTTCTATGAAAGGAAATACAGAAGCAAATTATAGAACATTTGCAGAGGGATATGAAAAGATTTTAGGTAGGCTTGCAGAAAGAAATAGTTCTCTAGCTACTCAGTTACCAGAATATTTAGTTAGCCGATATGGAAAGGCTGGTAACATTCGCAGTTGGGATGAAACACATCAGACTAAAGGTAAAGATACATATCCTTTATGGCAGCGTATTCTTAATTCAACTCTTGGAGTGGACCTTGAGCACTTCAAAAGTGGTCAGATTACAAGAGGAGACCAAGCTGTAGAGCTCTTTGCAAAACAGGCTCAGAAAAACTCTGTAAAGAATATTACAAGAGCAATGCTTAATAATATGTCAGTTGCAGATGTATTCTCTGTAAACGGTGGAACAAGAATCGCTTATACTGGTAAGAAAACTTCAACTGGTAACAACTCAAGAGATAATACAAGTTCAATTGATTGGGAAGGAACTGCTAAGAACTTCCAGTCATTTGCAATGAGTTTAACATCTGCTACAGAAGTTACTCAGGCTTATGCAAGCTCATTACAAGAAGAAACAGACTCATTAAGAGAATTCCTCGCTAGTTCATTCACAACAATGGAAGATGGAGCAAATATTTATGATCCAGAATATCAGAAACATCTTGGTGAGTTTGCCAATAGCATTAAAGCAACTGATGCCAATGCTTATGATGTTCTTTTCACAAATGAAAACGGCTTTATCAAAATGCGTGAAAACGCTACAACTGCCGCAAAAGCATTACTTGACCAGAAGACTCAGTTAACTCAGACAGTTAGTGCATTATCTGAATTCAAGTCTAAGATTGATGAATTATCTAAATCTACAGATGCATTATCAGTTGAACTTAGTGTTATGGCTGGTGGTGCTCAGAAAGGTGCATTCAAAGGTTGGGATACAGCGACAGTCAAAGATTTCACAAATAAACTTACTGATACTCTTAACAAAGATGAATATAAAGAACTCGCTAAAAACGAGAAATTCCAAGTTAGAAATATTCTCAAACTGTTCACTGATGATGAAAGTTTCAAAAATCTTGTTACTTCGGCTGAAATGACTAAATCTCAGCAGGAAAGCGTTGAACTTAAAAAAGGTAGTGCCACATCAGAGCAACAGGAAAGATATAATAATGCTAAGGCTGCATATCAGGCCGCACAGGTTGCAACAGAAGTAGAATATAGAAAATGGTTTAATCAAATTAGTGAATATCAAAGATCTGCTTTCGGTGGAGATTTTGATACAATGCATTCTAACAAAGAACTTGATGCTAAGGCTTGGAGTGCATTTGTATCTTATGCTGTCGGTAATGATTATATTCAAAAGTTATTTGCTAATCAGAATGCTACAAATAGGGCGTTCAATGAAGCATCAAAAGTTTTATCCGATGCAGAGGCACAGGCTATTATTGATAATAGCTCTGAACTGATTAATGCAGAAGATAACTTAATGCTTGCAATTTATCAAAATTACGTTGCAACTGATGAGAATACTAAAGCACTTAAACAGTTGGAATTCGTTAATAAGTTCAATGAAAATAGCATTACTAATCAGGTATTAAATGGTCAATATGAACATAGTTTCTTACTCGGAACTGATTTTGCGATCAACTCTACAAGAACTGGTTCTAATAGTTTTGTAGAACAGAACTTAATGAATCAGCTTGGTCTTGGTGAAATGAACTATCAGGACACAATCCTTAACTTGATTAACAACAAAGATGCTTCTGATTTCTTTACTAGCTTAGGATTCTCTCAAGAAAATCTCCGTAGCCAGTTTGAACAGTATGAAGCTTTGAAAAATCAGTTAAGTAAGGGTGAAATCACTCAAGAAGATTTCGATGAACAGAACACTTGGGATGAAACATCATTTAACTTGTTCAAGAAAATTGATTCTGCAGTATTTAAGAAGTCTGTTTCTGGAATGCTTGATGATGCAATGGGCTCAATCACGGATTCACTTTCATCAGGATTATTCAGTGGTGTAGCAGATACATTCAAGACAATGGGTAAATACATTGATGACATGAGTGCAGGTTCAGAAGAAATTGCTAAATGCTGGAAACAGATTGGTGCTAACATATTTGGAACTATCGGTTCTACAATGATTCAGACAGGCCTTACAATTGCAGGACAGGCTGCCCTTAAAGGTGAATGGGGAATGGTATTTGCCGGTCTTACAATGGCAGGTGTAGGTGGTATTGCATCATTAATAAGCGGTATGTTTGAAGATGACGAACAGGATGATAAAGAATCTCGTCTCAAGAATCTTAAAGATATGCTTGCGGACCTTCTTGAACAGGCTAAAACAGATGCTGAATACTACGAGAAAAATCTCCGTCACGAAAACGCAATTGATAGAGGATACGACTTATCTTATCAGAGTGTAAACGATGCTATTATTGCTCCGGGTGGAAAGGTTATTACAACTGCTCCTGATGATTACTTAATTGCAACAAAAACTCCGGGTTCATTAGCAGGTGGTAGAGGAAATGTAAATATCACAATCGTTAATGAAGCTGGTGATAGAGTTAAGGTTGGTAAAACAGAACAGCGTGAAGGACCAAATGGAGAACTTGATATCAGAGCAACAATCGTTGCAGTTGTTAACGAAGCGGTTGCTAATGGTGAAGTTGATGGTGCTTTTGCAGCTCGTGAAGCAAACAATTCTGGTAGAAGATACACAATGTAATTAACTACGATTAATACCTACAGTAAAGTTCCTAGTATGAAAATAATAGGATGGCCTGTAGGTGTTAATCAACGTATAATTGATGACTCAAGCTACAAAATAGGCGAAAATGGATACATTGAAGATAAAGACTCAAACGGATACGAAGAAGGCAGAGCAACTGCACTTGCTGTGCCTGACCAGTATACAGTTGTGATGGATTTTGACTGGAATGGAATAGGAAATGACTACCAGTATCCAGTTGATGAAGAAGGATATACAGAATATGACCGTTTTGTGCGTTGGTTTAAGTATAAACATAAACGTTCAAATCCATTCTGGTTTCCTTGTATTTCTAAGCATCCAGTAGATAACTTACAGTCTAAAGACAAGGCTGATATGTGTCTTTATAAGATTACATCTTCCTTATCACCACAGAAGTCAGGTCTTTCAATGAGAGTTCAGATGACTTGGAAAGAAGTATATTCAGGACTTATTGAAGTACCAAATAAGGTTGTATCCATCGACCATATCAATGCTAAAAACGGTGAACTTGAATTGGTGTTCAACGGTTTACCAGACGAACTTCCTATTTATACAGACCTTTCTATTTTTTATACAACAGAAGCTGATGTAGTTGTACCAGTTACAATTAAACGCATTTATCAGGAACGCAGATCAGTGATGTGTTCATTTGACAAGATTACAACTCCGGGAACTTATAATTTCACAGTTACATCTACAAAGTTTGCCGTTGATAATCCAAATGCAGTTCTTTTGATTCAGGGGTAAATTATGCAGGGGAAACAGATAGAAACATTAACACTTCAGGAATTGTTCAGTTCATCTACAGAAGGAACTTTCCCATTTTTAATTGATATTCAGCACGATGAACTTGTATGGAGTGACCAGAGTTTTGGGCAGGAAAATGGTCATTTCAGATTAATTAATTCAACTACAGCAGTAAGACATAACGGTAAGAAATATTTACCAGCAGTATTCAGTTGTACTCTTCCAAGTGAAGATGGTCAGAAGATTGGTAATACATCAATTACAGTATCTGCAATTGATAGAAGAATTATTGAAATGATTAGAACTATTAATACAAATCCTCGTTGTGTATTGGAAGCTTATTTTGCAAAGATTTCAGACACAGAATTTGTGTTCAATAAACTTAATCATTATGAATTTGAGATGACTTCAGTTAACTGGGATAACCAGACTGCTAAATGGAACTTGGTATTTGATCCGGCAATGCAGTTAAGTGTACCAGTTGATTTAGGTACTAAAACAAGATGTCCAGCAGCGGTGGAAGGGGAATAATAGGTGATTGAAATTGACGATTTGCTCGATATTCCTTATTGCAATAACGGTCGTGATATTTCTAGTGGACTTGATTGTTACGGGTTGGCAATAGAAGTTTCCAGACGATTCGGACACAACCTTTATGATGTTGAAGATGCAATGAGAAGTAACAGAGATTTTGCAGACTGTGAAAATCAGTGCATTAAAAAGATTAATGTTAAGAAAGTTGATGAGCCAAAGAATGAAGGCGATATCATTCTTATCAAAGATATGAATGGAATAAACTCTCACATAGGAGTCTATTTAGGCAATGGAAAGTTTATTCACTGTAATTCTCTTGGTGTTCATCTTGATAATGTAAGCAGATACAAACAGTTTATTGGGAGAGTGTACACATGGCTGTAGTAAGTTTTTATGATGATATTTTAGATGAATTAAGTAGTTCTGTTATGGTAAGTGGTGGTGTAAATCTTAAACAGATTGTAGAAGATTACATTACTGCAAAAGGCGATGAGACTAAGGTAGTAGAAGTTTACAACAGTGAAACTGATACTACAGAATATCGTACAATAAATATCGAATCATATAAAATTCTTGCTATGTGTAACGGAGAAGAAACTTCTCTTGATTACGATGTAAAAGAACAGGATGTAATTGCTTTATTCTTTATTCCTCAGGGTGATGGTAAAACTTGGGCTATTATTGGTGGTATTGCTTTGGCTGCTACAGGTATAGGTTTAGCCTTTGCTGCAGGCTCTGCAGTTCTTGCCAGTGCTTCTATTGGAAAAATCGTAGGTCTTGGTATTGGTTCTTTGCTCTCTATGGGTGTTGCAGGGCATCTTCTTTATATGGGTCTTAAAAATGATGATAAAGAAAAAAGCAGTGACAAAGAAAAAGAAGATCTATTATCTGTGGATGGTGCTCAGAATGAATTAATTCTGGATAAGCGTTACCAACTTGTAATGGGTAAACATTTATTGTATCCATATATTGTTGGTTCTCCATATCACGAAACCCACGTAAGAAATATTAAGGATGCTAATGAAGGTGATTTAGGCCAGCAGTTCCACGTAATGTATTGTGCTGGTTATGGTCCTCTTAGATTAACAAACTTCAAGATTGAAAATACAGTACTTGCATATAACCAGTCATCTGACTATGGAGATAGAAAAACTATTCTTCACGGTCAGTTATCAGGTTGTGACGATGCTGATACAGGTACTGTTGGCGATATTACTAATATCTGGAAAAACAATGATGTAAAACTTGAAATTCTTCAGGCTGGAAGTAAGATAACTGATGAAAACGTAATGGATAAACAGATTTACGGAAACATTTATCCACAGTCAGTTTCAGAAAAAAAGATTAAAGCAAATATCCTTTATTTGTATGATAAGCTACTTGAAGATAATGCAAGAGAATACCGCATTTATAAAGGTGCAGAAATCCCAAAAGGATATCGTACTAATACTGTACGTTTCTCAGACGGTTGCCCTCAGAAGATTCAGGTAGAACTCAATATGCCTAACGGTTATATGGCTGTTTGGCAAGATAATGGTAAAACAAGATATAAGAAAGTTCCATTACATATTGCAGTTCAGTGGAGATTTGCAAGAATGGATGAAGAACCTTCTGATGCCAATAATCCACAGGGCTGGCATACTTTTGATGAAATGGTATTTGATGAAGGTCCTGTTTATCCAAAACCTTACAGAGCTGCAGATAGAATTAGTGAAATCAGTGCAAATAAAGGTTTAACACCGGGAACTGATACTGACTATAACAATAAATGGATTGGTACACCTGTATTCTCAATTCGTGAAGAAGAAGATACTAACGCTTGGCGTTATATGACCAAAGAAGAAATAAGCAATGCACTTCTTTCTGGTGAATTATCTACTTCTAGTTTTAATTATACACAGAAATATGAAGAAGTAACAAGTTTCTCGTATCCTTATGCAGTACGAGGAGAAAGACCAGCAACTTATGATGTATACACTGTAAATCCGGGGTCCGAAAACGAATACAAAGTTGAAAATAAATCCTCTGGAACTGGTGAATATCATTATATTGAAAGTAGACCTATGGTTAAAATCTATGCTGATGATGAAAAAGTTTATACAGGTAATGATGATTACAATGTGAACGAAAGACGTTATGTATTCCAGAAAACATTTACAGAAGAAGAATGTAGACAGATGGTTAATTTCCATACTGATACAACATATCTTGATAATATTGAAGTACGTGTAATCCGTCTTACTCCTTGTTATCTTGAAGAAACAAGTGCACCTAGCGATTCAGTAACTGCAACTGCTTATCAGGATCTGATTAACTGGACATATTTAAGAACTTATAAGTTTGATAAGACTAAATATATTGATGCTTTGAATGCTGCAGAAAAGGAATTTGGTAATGCAGATTCTGTAAGTGTAATGGACTATCTTGAAAGATTTGCCACAATCAAAGACTTGGATAAATTCTGTTATATCGGGTTACAGTTAAAACAGGATGTTTCTAATACTGGTGGTTCATCATTAAAGAAACTTAATGTAATAGCAGAATCTTTTAATCCTAAATATTCTGAAACCGAGCAGAAATGGTTCCCGGAAAACATCTCTAAAACTTATTCTTACTTCCATAAGATTACAGATGGAGATGAAACTAAAATTGTTGAATGTTCTAAAGAAGAGTATGAAGAAAACATCGCAATTAAGCCTCTTGAATATTCTAAGCGTTGTAACGGTAATGACTTTGTTGCTCAAATCAGAGATGAAATATTTATTGCAGACAACATCGAAAAAGATGAGGGTGGAAATATTATTGTTGACCCACTTATCAAATACACAATTCCAGAAACTGTTGTAAGAAAATATATTTCTTCAAACTCAGCGTCTGTAACATTACTTTCATTATTCGGTAATCATTTAGGTTCTGAATCTAAAGTTTATGATAATGTAGAAATGGGGGTATTTGCTGATTTCTATGACTTCTGTAATGATGTTACTGATGGCACAAAACAGACATATGCTGGAACACCTTTCCAGATTAAGAATAACTTCGACCCAACAAATCCTGCAAGATACAAAACTAGAGATGAATTTGTAACTGCAGGTTGGTCAGATTTCTCAGGTGATTACGGAACTCAGGAAGCGGAAACATTTGTAGATAGTGATGAAACTCCTTCGTTGGCAGTTGTTGTGGCTAAAGTTCGTAACAATGGTTATATCCTTACACCTGTAGAATTTGAAGCCCAGCGAACACACTTTGAAAATGGGGAACCTTTTGATTACGATGATATTGAAATGTATCGTGCTGCTGGCTCTAACTGTATTATGGAATGTGAAAGATACAGTTGGGTTGCTCATCATATTGCTGACATACATTTCACAAATCAGGTAACTGAACTTGTATTAAAAGGTCGAAATATTCTTGAAAGCCTTAAAGATGTTCCTATCAATGCATTAAGAGATAATATTGGAGAGGATTTAATCCAGAGCCTTATTCTTTTAATGAATGATTTATCAGCAGAAGAAGGAACTAATAATTCATATTCATTCAATGGCTATTATCAACCAGTATTAATGTATCTTGAACAGACATTAAATAAAGGTTCTACAAAATACTGTAAAGAATCGGATAACTTAAAACATTATCGTTTCAGAGCAAATGGTGTTCTCACTAAAGAAATCAAAATGGAACAGTTGCTTCCTAAGTTACTTGCTACGGGTAGAGCAAACTTAAAGAGAAGTGATGACAATAAATATGAGCCATTAATTGGTAGACCTAACCCTTATCCTGTTACAGTTCTTAATCAGAGAAACTGCCATAGTCGTTCTAATACAAAGATTCTTGATGAACTTCCAAGTGGTTTCCAAGCATCGTTAACTGATGAAGACGATAATTACGGAACTAATGATTTCTATGTAATGGATAAAGGTGAAAGACCAGAAGACCCAACAAAGAAAATTGAACAATTCAATATGGAATATGTAACTAGTAAAGACCAGCTTGCGTGTCTTACTAAGTACAACTTGGCTTGTAGGTTATATCAGAGAGAGACTTATAATGCCTCTGTAGGTATGATTGGATACTCATTATCTCTTGGAGATACTTTATTGATCCAAGATGATACTTTACTTGTAGGAACTGATAGTGGTGCAAGAATCCAAGAAGTTATTGAAGATGATTCAATGATTTACGGTTTTGTTACTGATGAACCATTTGAATATACTGGTGTACTCGATGACAAAGGATTATCTGTACAGGGTGTAACAATTGTTCAGCCTTCTAAATATCAGGCCTCAAGATGTGTAACTTTAAGAGTCGCTAGAGAAAGTGCTCATGTTGAAATCAATGAAAAGATTTACTCAATGAAGAAAGGTTTGACTAATTTAATATTATTAGAAAACCCAATCAATAAGAGTACAGAAACATCTGCAGAATCTGTTCAAGATGGTATCTTAAGTCAGTTCAGACCTCAGTACGACAATCTGGTTGTATACGGTGAAATCGGCAAGATGTATATTAAAGCAATTGTTGCTTCTATTACACCTAAAGCAAAAGATAAATTCGATTTAGTTGCTATTCCTTATAACGAAGACTTATTCCATGCAGGTTTCAAAACTCCTGTATTCAAATCTAATATGACACTTCCTACTATGGCTGAAAGTTTTGAATTCAGACCATATGTAACTGCATCAGAACTTGCAGAAAAAACATCTGAGTCCATTGGTGGAGTTTACACAAGTGATGTAAAACCAATTGATGTTCCTACTCTTGAATGTTACGCATATAAAGATTACATCGAGCTTAGACCAATAATGCCGGAAACAAGTAGTCTTCCAGAAACTGTTAATGGATTTGTATATGAACGTGAAATTCCAGTTATTCATATAGTATACAAGAAAGATGATAACTATTATGAAGATGAGTTATTCACTATTCCGACAACTATTCCACAGGGAGTAGAACCTGTCTTGGAAGAAGGTAATAAATATTCTTATGTTACTAAGTCTTTTGAACCAGTTGAAATCGTAAATGATACTTACATCTTTGATAGAACTGTAGATGGATATCCAGAAGCTGCAACACTTAGTGAATGGAAATTCAGAGTAAAAGCAATAAACATTTATGGAAACGAATCTGAAAACTGGGCTGTTGCAAATGTAAATACTGTCGGTTATGGAACTTGGAAAATTCCAAACTTTACAAAAGAAGATAATGTTTCGGTAGATGTTCTTGATAGAAATGTAATTATTAAGTGTTATCCTGCAAGCACAAGCAGAAGCCTTTACGGTGACTTAAAATACAAGATTTCTATTAAACGTATCGGGTTCACTAAGGCTAGAGAATCTGACTTAGATTCTGAATATGCACTTAAAGAAGGTGTTACATTAGATGACATTATTGATACAGAATGGTATGCACCAGATTTGTATGGAACTTTCTTGGTGGATGAAGATGCTTACAAAGGTGAAGTAGGCGAAGGTATTTACGGAAATATATTTAGTCAGACTTTACCATTGTTAGGTCAGAAAGGTAAAGATTCTCCATATTCAGAAAGAATCCTTAATACCGTATATCAGTATCAGATTACTCCTTTCACAGAAGCTGGAGAAGGAACTCCTGCAGTTGTTACAGTAACCGCATTATGTACAAGTCTTAGCGATATTGTTAAAGCAAACATGAACTATCAGGACTTATATGTAAAACGTCTTTCTGCTATCTGTGCGAATATCGGTTTGATTTCTCAAGGTGGTATGGGAGAGTTTGGTAAGAGTAACTACTGGGCATTAAGTACATTGTTACCAGAAGATACAGGCCTTGAAGATATTATTTACAAAGGTGCTTTCCAAGTTGGTAATGATGAGCAGCATATTAAGGTTACTCCGAAACTTGACCCAATTACACAGAGTCTTGATTACGAAGTTGAAATTAAAGCTGGAAACATTACTTTGACCACTAGTGGAACAAGTCTTGATAATGGTACTGAAATTACAAGTGCAAATAATAAATTCCAGCGTCTTGTATTAAAAGAAAATGGATTTGTTATCCAAAAAAGAGATTTCGAAAACACCGAATGGTATGATCAGGGAAAAATAGTAATCGACCAGAACGGAACTCTTACATTAACCAATAATACGGATGAAAGCGAACTCCCCCAAGCTGGTGTTGAAATCGTATCTGCAATTTATCACTTCAATAAACCGGGAAACTTTACAGATGAAGAAGGAAAGAATCCTTTAGAGCTTATTGCATCTGGAGTTGTTAAATCTGACGGTGCTAAATCTTATCTCTCAGGAGATGTAAGTTTTGATATTCCTAATAAAACTTTTGACCTTATGTTTGAAAGTGAAGCTGACGGCATTTCTGTTGGTGAATCTAAAATACGAACTGATGGTGAGGTAATATTAGGTTATAACAGAATGATTGATGAAAACTGGGGTTTTGAAACAATCCCAACAAACTTATTTAAGGTAAATCCTTAATACAAGAGAGGTTATTATGGGTGTTTATATACATGATGGATGGTACGAATGTGATTCTGATTACGAATCAATACATACTCTTTTCGAGTCATTGCCTCAAAATACAGCAGATGAACCTTATGATATTCAAATTAATGATTTAGATTCTGCATTGTCAACAGTAACCCATTTAATGAAATATAATCCTACAATTTATGTAAACTTATCCCGTTCTAAGTTAAGTTTAACAAATCTTGATTCGGCATTTAGTGGTATTCCCCACTTAGTTATTGCCCCCGTAATAGACAATAATTGTGCAAGTATGAATAGGTGTTTTAGTTATTGCGGTAATTTAAAGGTTATACCCCGAATACCTTGTTATTTAACAGACTTTGAATACATTTTTCAAGGTTGTACTAACTTAGAAGAGATTTCTGAATGGGAAATTTCTGATGAAAGTTTTTCAATAATGAAATCTACAGCTATATATGCATTTGATGGTACAAATACTAATTTAACAATTTATGCATATGATTCTGAAAAAAAAATAAGTAATTATACTGCGAAATATAAACTAATTGATTTCTTATTTCATAAAGCTCAAAGAATAGGTGGCTTTGAGGACATAGTTAAAAATCTTGAAACACGTATTGGGTTTTATGAATTAGACTTATGGTTACAGCACCAAGAAAAAAATGATTTAGATTCTCCGTATGAAATTAATGTAATTGATATAACAGATGAAGCATTAGATCCTGTAAATAAAAATTCTTTTAATTTTATACTTAATAGATATAAAAATATATATATTGGAATGTCAGAAACTGTATTATCAAAAGCAGATGGTATTTATCACGCTTCATTCAACGGCTTAAAAACATTAATTACGCCGCCACAGTTTATAAATGCAATTGAATTGTCTGGAACTTTTGAAAATTGTTCGAATCTAATTGTATTTCCAACACTTTATGAAGGAGTAAAAAATATTGATAATATTTGTTCAAATTGTCAAAAAATTACTGAAATTGGAACTTTACCAGACTCAATTGAAACTATGCTAGGTTCTTTTCAAGGAACAGGTATTTCTCATATAAATAATATCCCCTCAACTGTTACAAATTTGTATTACACATTTGCAAATTGTAAGAATTTAGAAAGTACTCCAACTATTCCAGAATCAGTTACTGAAATGGTCGGAACTTTTTATGGAACTGCAATTATTACAATCCCAAATATTCCAAAAAATTTAGTTGATTTAACAGGTTGCTTTGGAAATTGTAAAAACCTAACTCACATACCGGCAATACCTTCTTCAGTAAGTTCATTGAATCAAACATTTGAATATTGTACAAGTATGATTCAATCCCCTAAATTACCAAATAATAATGAATTGGTTATAGCTGGAATTTTTGCAGGATGCGAAAATCTTGAAGTAATTACAAATATTCCTTCAGGAGCTATGGCTTTATGGCACTCATTTGCTGATTGTCCAAAATTAACAAAGATTAACAAATGGGAAATTGAGCCTAGTAGCCCTATACTTAATATATCTTCTAGTGGAGAAGGTATAAACACGTATGATGCATATGATGAAATATTTATTAACTCTTCAATACAAGAAATAATTGTTAATGGTCCTTACGAAGAATTACTCTTAGAGAAAGCCTTAAAGGATATTGAAGTTCATACTTCATCATTCCCTTTTAATATTAATTCAACTGTAAAAGCTGATACTAACGAAATCCCATACGTGAATTTCGAAGAGTGGATTTCTATGGTTAGTGAAGTTCCACCAATGATTCCATATAAAATCAATATAACAGAGATTCCTGTTGAAGCATTAGCAATCTCTATTATAGACGGTGCTATTAGATGTCCTTTAGGATATACCATTGAACAATATCCATATAAATATCTGGATTTAAGAGACACCCAATTACCAGTTATTGATGGATTAATGTATGCCTTTAACAATTGTAAAGCATTAATGTATCCTCCAAAACTTCCCGATGGGGTAAGATCCTTAACAAATACATTTGCTAATTGTATAAATTTACAACAACAACCAGATTTACCAAACGGAATTACTAATATGAATTCCACATTTGAAGGATGTGAGGATTTATATGAAATTACAGGCATCCCTGATTCTGTTACATCAATGATGCAATGTTTTATGAATTGTACAAATCTCAGAAAAATTTCCAATATTCCAGTTAATGTTAAAGATTTATCTTTGACTTTTAGTGGATGTTCTAATTTGACTGAAATATCATTATGGGAAGCAACCGATTTCACAGGAACAGAATTTGATTTTTATCTCTGCGATAAACTCACAGATATTTTCACAGAAGATGTTGAAATGGAAATTAAGGTTGAAAAAAGTATCTACAAAGCTTTTGAAAACAAATTTTCTGCATCTGATATTCAAGGTTCTTTAGGTAATATGAAACAAATAGTAAAAGCAATTAATACTGATATTCCTTTTAGAATCCTTAGTACTTGGATCCTTTGGCAAGACCATAATGATATTGACCATCCTTATAAGATTAAGGTGACAGAGTTAACTCAGGCAGATTTGGCTGCTAAATATTATCATTCACCATTAGCTAATGTATTATACGCAGGAATCGGAGATTTAATAGAGGAAAGTGAAGTTTTGCGTCATGAAATAAATGTATATTTGGATATGTCTGAAACGGAACTCCCAGATGGTATCATATCTTTGGCCAATTGCTTTACAGATTGCGAAAATCTTGTTGCTGCACCTGCGATTCCTAATACTGTCATTGATTTGTACGAAAGTTTCTCCAGATGTTATGCCTTAAAAGAAATTCCAGAAATACCACAACCTATGAAAGATGGATTTGAAATTCCTGTTGATTTAGGAGGGACTTTTAATCATTGTTCTATGATTAAAACTTCCCCTAAATTACCTCGTGCATCTAATACTTCAGGATGTTTTTATGGATGTACATCTTTAGAAACTGTAAAAAATGTTCCTGTTGTAGAAATGACCGATATTGGAAGTGAAGGCTCAGGGGAAGCAGAACCAATGTTTGTCAGAGATTTATCTTATATGTTTGAAGGATGTTCAAACTTAGTTACAATTGAAAAATGGGAAATGCCATTAGAAATGATGATTGGTGCAAACATGGATGAATGTTTTTCAGGATGTACAAGTCTTGAAAATATCTATGTAGATAGATTGACACCAATCGTAAATGCAACTCCAAATAACTGGACTTTCTATCGTATTAAGAACGATGTAGCAAACCATAACTTAATAGTCTCTAAATATGAGAAAGTTGAAAATACTGGAAGAAGTTCTTCTCCATACAAAATCTGGTCTACAGAAGTTCCATACATTCCGGGAGATAAGATTTATCTTGAATATGGAGCAGATGAGATTGCTTACCTTCCTAATCCATCAGAACAAGAAATTGAAGATTTGGATGCAGCAATTGATAAATATTTTAAGACACAATCTAGATTCGTAACTAAAGGAATTACACAGGCTTTGGATCCAGAAAACTCGAACTTTGTAATCTGGGCAAAAGACCCAAATTCAGTCAAATGTAATTTCTTAGACGTATCAGTTTCAATGACTGATAGAGATTTTGATGATGTTTTCGAGGAGTAATAGATGGCTGATTATCAGGGTATTAAATCAATTTTAGGTGAGTTTTACGACAGACTAAAAACTCGTTTTGGTGGCGGTGTTCCTATTGGAACAATATTTGCATGGCCATCTGAAAATTTACCACTTGGATATATTTCTCTTAAAGGTCAGAATCTTAGTATCACCGAATATCAGGAATTGTATGATATTTTCGGAGATTATTTTAATAATGAAGATACTCCAGAAGGATATTTCAAACTCCCAGACTTAAGAGAAGTTGAAATCGTTGGTGCAGGTGAAAACGTTACTTATGATATTGCAACTCACGACCCAGTAAGTTTAGGTGAATTTAGAGATGACCAACTTCAAGGTCATAAACACGATGATGCAGGACATACTCACGGAATTCGTGCATCTAGTAGTGATAGTGCAGGTAACACAAACGACTATGGTAACAACCATAATAGAACTAATACTACATTAGAAGGTTATGCAAATCTTGGTTTACCAACTAAGTTTGATGACGAATATGGTGAGCCAAGAAACGGAAAAACAACTCACGGAAAACAGGTTGGTTTTAATTACATTATCAAAGCTAAAGAAGTTTATAAAAATTTCCCAGTACCATCATCAGTTACTGTTGATGATGCGAAAACATCAGTAACAAATGTTTGGACTGCTCAAAATGTAAGTGATAAACTTACAAGTATTTACGATACAATTAATAACTTGTTTAACTCTGGTAGTAATGAAAACGGTTCTTGGCTGAAACTTACAAACGGATTGACTTTACAGTGGGGAAAGAAAACAAATAATTTATCGAAAGGTACTATAACATTACCAATACCGTTCACAAGTGAAAACTATAGCGTTACCACAACTATGAGACATAATAGTGGAAATTCAATTTTAGTTGCTATGATTGAAAATGTTACATCTACCAGTTTTGATTTCTATTCTGTTTATAATAGTGGTATGGCAACAGAACCATTTGATTGGTTTGCAATTGGTAGTTAGTCAGTAAGCATCTTTATTATCCATAAATATCATTAATAATTCTTCATTATCCTTAATACCATTTCTTATTCTTGCCTCCTTGAGTTTTCTATAAACAGTATTTTCTGAGAACTCAAGGATTTCTTTTTGTAAACGACCTTCCGAAAGGTATGTAAGTATTTTAATTTCGTCAGGCAATAACTTTAATCTTTTGTTATTAGAAATTGAAGACTTCAGTTTCCACATTGCTATACAATATCCAAGACATCCTAATAAATGTACATAAATATAAAATGGCTGTTTATTGTGAATACTGGCAACAATAAAAATATCTGTAACATACAATGCTGCAATAACAATTGCTTTCTTTTTATCTACTTTAGGAAGAATTGTAAAAAGTAATGAAATAATTGCAACACAAGTTAAGTTATCAAATGTGATATCTAAGGCTTTGATGTTGGTGTAAATAAAGTAAAACGCCCAGATTCCTCTATCCCCAAATAATATCGTAATTGGAATAAACATAACTCTCATTCCAAAGTAAATCCAAAAGAAAGTATCTCTTTCATTTGGATCAAAAATCATTGCTATCAATAATAATAAGTTTATTATTGATAATCCGACCTGTACAAAATCAGTTAAAAATAATTTAATCCTATCTCTTACCATAAAACTCTCTCTTTAGTGGTTTTTGAATAGTAATTGATGATTAGATGACAGTCTCATCTAATCAAATAATAAATAATATTGCTTATAGATTTAATTACAAAAGAGGTAAGCATTATGAAAATGACAAACGAATTTATTTTCTGTAAAAATCTTTTCAGCACATTAGGAAGAAAAGAGTCTTATGATTTAATCGACAGTTCTAATTTGTCTGCAAGGGAGAGAGAAGTTTTGTACACAAGATTTGTAAAAGGACTCTCTCTTAAAGAATGTGCAGACTTACTAGTAATCGAAGAAAACTCAGTAAGTAAAGCATTACACCGTTCTATCAAGAAGTTGTACAAATGGATTGAGAACAGAGAAAATGCAACTCAAATTCTTTCTTTACTTAATATTAAACCAAGTAAATATCCAGAGGTCAATACAAGTTCCATAAAGAGTCAATAAATAGTCTATTCTACTTTATCTAAACCCAAAGTATTGTAAATATAAAGAGGTGGGAGTTATGGGTTTTGATTACAATTCAATATCTCAAGCAACAAATTTATTAAACGTTTTTAATCCGGGGAAACATGAAATCATTACTGTAAATAGTCTGCAGCAGGCTAAAGATTTTCATTTGAACCGTGGAGATTCATATCTATTACTAGATCCAAATGCCGACATCCTTTATATCAAGGAATGCGATTCTATCGGCAAACTATCATTAAGAATATTCAAACTTACAGATGTAACTGAATCATATGAAGCTGAAAGTACACCTGTTAGTATTTCAAAGTTGGAATATGACAATTTAATTCAGACAATAAACAAACTTGCAAATCGAGTTGATAATGGAGTGAAGTATGCAACTGAAAAACAACCAGAACAACCAGAGCTTGATATCTCAGATTAATGAGTTTTCAAATCAGATTAAAAGGTCTGGGAAAACTCCTGAACAAATGTTGAATGAAGTAATTTCTTCCGGGAGGTATTCAAACTCAGAAATTGAAGATGCCAAACAGAAAGCAAGTTACTTATTAAATATATTCAAGAAAAAGTAACCTTTCCCCTAGGACTAACTTTGGTCGGTTAGTCCTTTTTTTTTATCCACAAACAATACATTTATCTTCCCTACAAAAATGACAAGATTTTACTTAACATAATAATAGCTTCTTAGGAGGGGGCTTAAAATGAGTGAAGTTACTTCATCAGATTTGCTTTCATTAGCAAACAACATTAGAGGAGATAATGACGGATTCTTCGGGTCTGGTTCATCATCTTTCTGGGTTATTCTTATCCTTTTCTTCCTGATGGGAGGCGGAGGTTGGAATAACAACAATAACAACTCACTTAAATCAGACCTTTATGAAGGTTTGAACAGTCAGAACACTTTCAGTGAATTCCGTAGTATGCAGAATGAAATCACTCGTGGTTTCTCTGATGTAAATCAGAACCTCTGTAATGGATTCGGTGGAATTCAGTTAGGTCTTGCAAATGTAAACCAGAATCTTGGAGCAGGATTCAGTGGAGTACAGGCTGCAATTGCAGATTCTAACTATCGTATGCAGGATTGTTGCTGTGGCATCAAAAATGCAATTCGTGACGATGGTGAGAAAACTCGTATTCTTATTCAGCAGAATGAAATTCAGAAGCTTCGTGATGAATTACAGGATGCTAAGAATGAGAATCTTGCAACAGGTCTTGTAACTGCACAGGGCATTCAGACTCAGAATCTTGAAAACTTCATGCGTGATCTTTTCAAGAATAACATCTGGAATGGATGTAACTGCTAATTGAATGGTGAGGGTAAAACCTCACCATAAGGAGAGTTTTATGGCTTGTAATTACTTCCATTGTGCAAATTCAGTTACAGTGGGTGCAGATGCAGTTGTACTTGCATTCTCTACAACCGTATCAGCAACTGATAGAGACCGTTTCTGTTTTAGGCTCTGTGACACAATTCCAGCGGCAGGTGCAAATCTTCCAGTTCAGGTAACTGTAAATGGAGCCACAATTCCATTATGGAATAAATACGGAAATCCTATTCTTGGTTCTCAGTTGCAGAGAGGCAAAAAGTATGTTGGTTACTATGGTGCAACGACACCTCACGTAATTGTATCAAACACTCCTATGGGGTACACGGTCTACTAGGTATGCAGTGTAATGGTATGTGTGCTTTTTGCCAAAATCATTATGTAGTAGTTACCGACCAATACTTTCTAAGGGATGAACCTACTGAGGAACCAGTAGTACAAACTAAATCAGTAGTAGAGACCGAACCTGTTGAAGAAACTGGATTAGTAGTTTCTGACAACCTTCCAGAAAGTATTGGAGAGTTTACTGTGACAAAAAATATCTTTGGCAAAGAAGTTGTAAAAAGGATTAAATAATGGAACTTACAGAACTTATTTCAGAAGTAAAACGTGAAGGTAAAATATCTACTGATGGATTACTGATGATTCTTGCAGATGCAGTTCAGAAAGAAGATGATCCACTTGAAGTCTATAAAGATGTATATAAAAAAGCCTACGGAACTAAGTTGAATGAATCAACTTGTAAAACTTGGGTTTCAAATCTTCCAGACGGTCAGAAGTGGACAATGGAACAAACTACAGAAGTTGGTCAAAGAGTTGGAGTTGACTGGTCCAAAATGTCTAAGTGTGAATTTTGGGCTTGTATGAACGCTTTCCATTCTGATTTTATGCGAACTGCTAAAAAGTATGAATTGCAGGATGAACCAGAATTTTTCGGTGATTTGGTATGGGATTATTTCAACGATGAGGATGCTCATGGTAAATGCCCAATGACCTATTACTTTACTTTTGTAGCTTAAATCTTTGGCTGTCTATTAATTTAGACAGCCTTTTTTTAACTACGATTAATAATCCCATTATTCTTGTAAAAAATGGAACTTGGGAGTTTATTATGCAAGGTGAAATTTCTGCAAATTTAACAACAATGCCTCTTTCAAATTTAATCGTAATATTCGTGGGAATAATTGCTGTAATTTCAATTACACTCTTTCTAGTAAGAAAGTTAGGGTTAAGTATTTCAAAAGGAACACTTAAGACTTCGGATTATGAATACGACCAGACTTGTCAGACTGTTATGTATCACTTACAAGAAGTCATCGAATCGGTAGATTACGAACTGAGATGTTCGATGAGAAGACAAACCAAAAGTTGTAATTACAAAATATCAAAAATAAGTTGCATTGAGAAAATGTGCCAGACATCTAGGCGTTCATTATTCTATGCTTTCAAAGACCCTTTCTACGAGTACATCAACAACAACCATTTTACAAGAGAACTTATGCCGGAAAACTATCCGTCATATCGTAATCAATTATTAGAAATGATACGTGAAATCCATCGTGAAATTCTTTTTGAAAACACATTAGATAACTGTGATAAAAATGTAATGGAACAGTGGAATAGCGTAGAAGAAAGTTTCCAGACATTAATTGACGACTGGCTTGTTATGGTTATGACTGAAGTCCGTAAGTCTTGTGCTAGAAAGATTAAACTTTACGAAGCTGAAATTAAGAATGTCGAACAGAGTCAGCATTGGAGTCAGGTTCTTCAGGACTGTATTGAAAAGAATAAATATTACATCCAAGTCCTTGATGAACGTCTTAAAAAGAGTGGGGTAATTTAGTGAAACTTGACGAATTTGTAACAAAATACATCAATAAAGGTGTGGACTGGGATAAAAAATTTGGTTTCCAGTGTGTTGATGTTTTTAGACAGTATTGTTATGACGTGTGGGAAATTCCACATACTGGCGGCGTAGATGGAGCAAAAGACCTTTGGTTGAATTACGACAAGCTGCCACTTGAAAAGAAATATTTGGATAAGTTTACAATCTCACGGGCAACTCCCGGAGATGTTATTATTTGGAACTCAAGTCCAACAAATAAATATGGCCATGTTGCTATTCTGTTAGGAATTACAGATAAACAGGTTCTTGTTTTTGAACAGGATGGTTTTAAGCAGGATGGTGCGAAAATCAAATTAAGAAGTAGAGAAAATGTTTTGGGAGTTTTAAGAAAAAAATGATGCCCGAATATTATTTTATTGGATTTGTTTTGGGCTTCGCAATTGGAGCCTTAACAACTATTTTTATGGTCTACAAAGGTGGAGATGATGACAGAAGATAAGTTGAAAAGTCGTAAATTTTCCGTATGGATTACTTGGGGAGTAATTGTCTTAATTACTGCAATTATTCTCGTTATTGACGTATGTGTTCTCAAGAATGTTCCTGACTCAATGGTGGAACTTTTTTCTAAAGTGCTTACTTATTTCTTTTATGTATCTTTGGTTTATCTGGGAATCAATGTTACTCAGAAAGGTATCAATGCTTACAAAGAAGTTATGAGTAAAGAGAAAACAGAAGAGGAAGCGAGTGAGTGAGCAGATTAAAAAAATACTTTGTGCTTTTGGTGGTCTTTTTATTGCCATCTTACTTCTGGGGGGAATCCTTTACTCCGACTATCGCACAAGAATTAGACAAAGCGATAATAGACTTAGAGAATTGGAATCTGAACTTGAAAGAGCTTACAGAGACTTGTCTGAAGCTGCAACTACAGTTACTGCAGTCAGAAACAGCCTTAGAGAACTCTCAGACGAGCTTAGGACAAGCACAGAAGGAATCGATGGAGTTATCGATAAGTTACGAGCAACTAGAGAGAAAGTATACAATCTTGAAGTATACCTGTATAGCTCTGGGTTCGACTACAGTGATATTAACGGGAGTAGTATTACTCCTGATATTTTAGAGGAGGAAGAGTAATATGAAATTCTTCAAAATTTTAGGAATTATTTTGATCCTTGCCGGATCATGTTTGTGTGTATTCACAGATGTACCTGCTGCAGATTACACAGGTATTGCAATCACATTCTTGGGTGCTGCACTTGAAATTGTTGCAGCTTGGAAAAAGTCAGAAACAAAAGACTGGAAAGTTATTGTTTCAATCTGTCTATTTGCCGTTGGTGGTCTTCTATTAGGTTTTATGGGCTTCAACGAGTCTCTGGTATCTACAATTATTACTGGTGTGGTCGGAATTGTAGCATTGGTAGCCGGATTATTTATGACTTTCAAAAAAGAATAACTTAATATTAATTAAGATAGGGCTACCGAAAGGTAGCCTTATCTTTTTGGAGAATAATTATGCAAGTTTATGCAGTATGTGTAGGTAAATACAGTTCAACTTCTGAATCTAAAGATGATCAGAAAAAATTAAACAAAATGGGATATCCTGCTTATCTGTTCTCAATGAATGGATATTATACCCTCAAGGTATTCACAACTCCTGATATCGAAAAAGCAGAATACGGAAAGATGATTTTAGAAAGTAAAGGTTTTATCGCTTTCGTAAACTAAGTAATCTATCTAACAATTCTTCCTGAACCTTCAGTACATCATCGTACATATTAGGTTTCCAAGTAGTGTAGAGTTGTGTCATACTTCCTTTTCCTTCTGAATGACCAATTACAAAATCGACTTTGTACTTTGGAATATTTTTTGATAATAGTAAAGTATTAAGATAATATCTGAATGAGTGATATGTCAGTTGGTTCTCTTTTTTTCGTCTCAACATCTCAAAATTGTAGTAATTATACAAATTTCGCCTTGTTGTAGACTCTACAATCGGTATATCTAATAATTTCTGTGAGAATATAAAAGTTCTGTCACCAACCTGTTTGCGTAACATTTCTTCCAGTTTCTTTGGAATTGTAATAAATCTTTTTTCCTTAGTCTTAATATCCTTAATCTTGTTATTGTTATACTGATGAGTTATTTCAATATATCCGTCTTTGATATTTTCTCTTGTAAGACCTAAGGCTTCAGAAAATCTCATACCAGTTAATGGACCAAGAAGTAAGAATAAATAATAACGTTCATCTTCAAAATAATTGCTGAAAATATAATCCAATTCATCATCCGTAAATGCTTCTCGTTTATGTTCTACCTTCAATGATGCAACAGTTTTATTTACTGGAGATTTATAAATGATATCATCTTCCATTGCATAATTAAAAATAATACGAATGATGTTTACTGAGTTATTAATAGACTTATTTGACAGACCTGATTCTGTAAGATGGATTCTGTATGCTTTGATATCTGAGGTTGTGATCTTATCAATATACATCTCTCCGAAATAAGGCATGATGTATTTTCTCAGATTAATCTGATAAGTGGTTACAGTATTTTCTGTAATACCACCTTCTACCATTTTATTTTTATACCATCGTTCTTCTTCATCAAAAAAGTTTGCAGCATAAACCTTAAACTTAACATTTTGATTTGTTAAGTTGCCTTTTTTGAAAAGTGAGCTACAATAGTTAAAGGCATCTGTTTTCTTTGAACAGCCAGTAGACTGTGGAACAGTACGGTTGCCAAACTTGTCATAAGTATAAAAATAGTATACTATTTTACCAGAAGCGAGCTTTCTTTTGGTAAGATAAAAGGGTCGTTTATTCATAGTGTTTAAACGATTTAAAGGAAAAATAAACTTTTGTCAACATTTTGTAAACACTTATAAAATGGCTAAAAGTTAATTCCTTGTAATATAAAGAAATAGCTTATAAAAAATCGTGTAGCAGATGGGTGGGGGACAACCCCAGATATGCATTAGCCTACATTTACGTGCATTAGAATACACTAATATATAGAAGAAACTGCATACAATAACAATCTAATGTATTTAAAATTGTAAACACTTTTGTAAACACGCTATTTGCAGAATAAACAGTTATCGCACATAGTTCCTTCTTCGTCTTCACCAGTAAAAGTTGCTACTTCGATAAGTTCGTGCTGAATGAATTTCTGTACAGCTTCCCATTCGTCATCAGAAATATCACAGACAACATAATCTGCAATCATATCTGAAATCTTGGCTTCTGCCATATTAACTTTTCTCATAACTGAGATTCTTCTGTTTTTGAAATCGAATTTTGATTTGGTACAATCTCTAGGAAGTGCCTTAATCCAAGTTGTAATGGTAGACATTGCTACTCCATATTTCTTGGAGAGTTCAGAACTTGGAACACCACGTTTTAATTCTTCTACAATGATTTCTTTCTGAGGATTTTCTACGCCACGCAATTCTGAATCTCCTCTTCAATCTGCTCGCAAGCAGCAGTAAAACTTGAGACTTGTGTACGGTAACATTTTTTTGTGTACCATATGTACCAAGAGTCTTTATACTGGTAAATGATTGCTTCGACTTTATCATTTACAACAACAAGAAATTCATCATCTGTGTCTAGATTAATTGATGACAGGAAAATGTCTGGATTTGATTTGCCGATGACAAGGCTGGCCTGCATCAGACTGTCTAATTTAGTCATTAAACCTTCTGTTGTTAACCTATATCATGGCTTTAAATCAAATCTAACATATAATAAAATTTACGTCAAACCTTAAGCGGCATTTTTACTGAAATCGTCACTAGATTCGGCAAATTTAGTCAATTTTGGATAGAAAATCATATCCGCAGTACCACAAGCACCATCACGATGTTTGATTACGATTATCTTTGAAGGGATTTCTGTTTCATTGCCGGTTGCACGATTACGATGCAAGAACATACAGATATCTGCGTTCTGTTCGATAGCACCACTATCACGCAAATCTGAAAGTGTAGGTTCTTTACCTTCTGCATCACGTTTAAGCTGACAAAGGCAAACAATTGTAACATCAAGTTCTTTTGCCAAGTGTGCAAGTTTATCTGTGATTTCATCCAACTGTTCAACACGTTTCATATTGGCATTTGAATGTCTGATTAAACCAATATGGTCCACAATAAATACTTTAGTTCCACAAAGTTTTGCCTGAGTACGAATAAATGAATAAAGTTTCTGTTCATTTTCCATACCTGAATCGTGAATGTTCATTGGGTAGTTGAAAAGTCTATTCATTGCCACATTAAGTTTACCCATCATAGTTGATGATGTAATTAATCCGTGTGTAAGGTAATAAATAGGGATACCAGTTTCAAATGACACCATACGGTTCATCAATGTCTGAGCAGACATTTCCAATGATACAATGTCAGTTGGAATGTTATTACGACAAAGGTTTGAGGCCAGCTGAAGAGCAAAGGCTGTTTTACCGACAGAAGGTCTCGCCCCTAAAATTGCTAATTTACCACTCTGTAATCCATCAAGAATATCATTAAGATTTTTCCAACCTGTATCAACTCCGAGATATTCAGGTTTTGTTTTCATAACTTCAGATAATTTTTCTGTAAATGGAACACACATTTCTTTGAGAGACAAAGGTTTTGTCTTTTCAAAAGTCATATAAGATGTGAGCTGACTATCAATTGAGTGGATAGTTTCAATTACGTTATCTGAAGACAGAGTGCTGAGTTTTTCTACAACTTCATTTTTCAAGTCACGAGCAAGATATAACTTTTTAACTTCTTCCAAGTAGAAATTGTAATTTGCTGAAGAAGCGATATCTGTTAAACTTGCAATATAAGATGGGTCAATATTTCTACATCTCTGAGTAAGAGCAAGAATATCAACGTGTTTGTTTTCAAGATACAAAGTACAGATTTGGTCATAGATAGCCTGATTTTTGTATACGCAAAATGCTACTTTTTCCAAGTGATGTGAAATTTCATCGATGATAGAATTATCAAGCAACATACATCCGAGCAAGGCTCTTTCATAAGATTCATTAATATAATTATTAGGCATATAAGTACTCCTCAATTTTTTTACAACGATGGATCAAGTAATTAATGTGATTTGGTGAAACCTGAAAGGCTTTTGCCAACTGCATAATTGTTAACCCATTCTGATATCCACTTACGATGCAGATATCTAAAACATCTTCATCTGAAAACTCGTCATTCCGAATCTTCGTAATTTTATACGGTTTCTTACAAGTTCTGATATTATATTTTTTCAAGTAATACCAAATCTTGTTACCGTATTTATTTAACACTTCCTGTCTGTAATGTGTTTTACAGAACTCTCTTAATTCATCAAGCCATTCATCTGTGATTTTAACTCTGCTATCTTTGTGCTCAAAGTTATTATTCAAGCACAAGATATAACCTTGTCTGCCATACTTGTTAATTATTTCTGTACAAGTATGTGTTTCACAGAATGCTTCAAGTTCAGTAAGGTCTATACTCAACGGTGTGATTCTCCTCTAACAACTCTCGTAATAAGTGAAGAATGTAATCTGTCATAAACATCCTGTCCTTTATTGTTTGTATTCAAGATGAAATCCTTAAACATCTGCACATCCATATTTGTAGTGAAGATTGTATCAAGGTTATTGTCATATCTAAGTGCAAACAATGTTGTTAAAAAATTCCATTCCATCTCCGGGTCTGTACATTTCCCAACTTCATCAATAATAAGAAATGGAGTCTTTGAATATTTCTCATACAAGTCCATTTCTGATTCGGTTGCCTTGAAAGAACGTGATGTCATAATCATAGGCTGAAGAAGTTTACAAAGAAGATATAACCCCGGATGCTTTCCTTCAACGGCTCTTTCGTGACTTGCAGCACAAGCTGTATAAGTTTTTCCGACACCGTTAGGTCCGAAAAGACCAAGTACCTTGCCGGAACTCTTAGACAAAGCAAACTCTTTAACATCAGCAGTCACGTTGTAAGCGACATTACCCTGATTATCTTTTGTCACGATATCAGCAAAATCACTGAACTTCGCATTCCAAAATCTTGGAGGGATCTTGGAAGTTTCATTTGCATCTTTCAGAATCTGTGTATCATCAATTCTGATATCACTTTCTGTCACAAGGTCCATATTAAAAAAATTAATCTCACTCATAATTCAACTTAAATCCCATACTTGCATCAGTTTCTTTGACAATTTTGTCAAACTTACGTTTTGTGATACAAGACTTTGTATTTCTGATGAATGTCTTGTACCAGTCCTCGTTATTACCAAGTTGTGCAGTTCTTTTTGCTTTGATAATTTTGTTAATCAAAACGATATCAGACTGTAAGTAAACCGATGCTGAATCAAACTTCTGCAAAACCTTATTGTAATGTTCAAGGTTATTAACATCATAGTTCTTAACCTTGTAGTCATTTTTACGGATCTCGATTTCTTTGATTCCGTTTTTACATTCATCAATGAGTGCATATAACTGTTTTTCACTCATCAATTCCATCTGTGACTCGTAGTAGATACGGTCATCAATTTTCACATACTTATCAAACATAACCACCTTCCTCCCTAATTAAAACGGTATGCCTAATTCATCAAACTCTCCATTCCCTTTCTGTGCCACGACACTACCGCCGCCTTTTTTCAAGTTCTGTGAAGAGCCACATAGTTTACTTAAACCATAATCTGAAACGATGTAAGCGAATGCACATTTTGCTTCGTTTACCCAATAATCTAATGTTGGAGCATTATTAATTGCTTCAAGCATTCTGTCGTGTGCTTCATTATCAGAGAGACCCAATTCTCTGAGTCGAAGTAATGCTTTATCAACATACTTCTTGTAATCTTTGGTACAAGGAACACCAGATTTTCTTACTGAGAAGAAAACTTTTTTGTAAGCATTAAGCAAAGAAGTGTAGAAGTCAGGTTCACAAAGAGTAGTTGTATCAGACTTCTTGGTTTTCTTATTGAGCTTAGATAGGGTCTGTTCTTGTTCCTCAATCTTTTTGTTTGCTTCATCCAGTTTTTTCTGTAATTCAATTTCAGATGGAGAAGGGGTATTAGTAGTATTAGTATTTAGTTTATTTAGTATTTGGTTATTATTAGTATTTAGTAGTGTCGGATTTTCCGATTTCGGTTTAGCCGCTGCGGAAAACCCGTCACGGCTAATACTACATGGTTCAGGCTTTTCTACAATTTGATATTTATAACCACTAAACTTTCCTGTTTCAGTTCTATTTTTTTCTTTAATGATATATCCAAATCTTTCTAATTCTGAAATGATTGCTCTTAAAGAATCTCTTCCGTTAGAGAAATGGTTTTTTAATTCAGACTGATAGATTACCCAGTCTTCTGGTAAATAGAGTAAGTATGCAAATACACCTTTGGCTGCCGCAGAAAGATTTGGGTCTCTTAAAAAAGTGTTATCTAAAAGAGTAAAATCTCTATCTTTTTTAGTACGAATAAATGTTGTTTCTGCCATTATGCTATCACCCTTACTTTAGATTTATTCTTTGTACATTCTGATAAGATGTAGTTACAGAACTTCTGATAAAGTTCATTTACAAATTCACAAGGTACATACGCTTCAACTGTTTCATCATATTGTGAGAAGTTGATGTCAGTAATAAGTTCTACAGACTGGACATTTTTAAGTTCATCTCCAATAAGGTCTGCTTCACCATTAATGCATCCACCTGATGTATACGCCAAATAATCAACGTCATTAATCATCTGACTGTATTCCATCTCTCCAAAATTAATTGTAAACTTGCTCATCATCACCTCCATTGAACATCGCCTTCATAATTTATGGCTTTGCTTTCAGCATCTTCACAGATTCTCTGATAGATAGAACAGTCATGTTCTACTGTTGTAATACCATCAGGTCCTTCGTATTCAATTTCAATTTCATCGAGATCTACATCACCATAGTCATCGATTTCGATATTACCTTCGTAATAAGCCGCTTCAACATCGTATGTACCAGATGCTTTGATATCGTAGAAGATTCCATCAATCTCTAATGAGTAATCTAATTTGAACTTAACGTATGCGTTCATTCTCCATCTCCATTAACAATACATTCAAAGAAGCAGATAAGGCTTCTAACCGTTCTTTCCACTCAGAAGTTTCTGTGTATCCTTTCCTAAGGTACTCTTCGACTTTCTCAAAGTCAGAAGATGCGTTTAAGATAAATAAATCTTTGTTTGTCACTTACATCTCCGTTAGTATTCTGATATTGCTTTGATTACATCATTTTGAGTTTTCAAGTAGCCTTTATTAATCGCAAAAGCAATATTTGCTTCGAGAATATAAAGTTTTTCAAGTTCTTCTTTACTACCTTTATTTCTAATTCCTAATTCATGTTTTCCAAAAACCTTGATATTTAAGGTTTCTGCAAGTTTTGGATAATCTATTTTTTCTGGAAGTTTGTATAAGGCAGATGATAATTCTTTATAGAAATTGCCTGCTTCAATACGATTTAAGATGAGAGTATCTGTAAGCCAAGTTACAACTTTTGCATACATCATTGGATTTAATTCCATTGCAACTAATACCCAGATATAAGGATTGCATACAGATTTTTTGTTTTCGCCTCTACCTGTTGTTCGATATACTCCAAACTCTTTTAATACTTTGACCATTCCATTTTTCTTAACCATATCCATAAATTGAGAATATTCACAATTTATTAATTTTTGCTCAAAGAGGACATAATAGATTCGTTCAGCATTTTCCTGTCCATTAATAATGTGCTGAATTTCTCCTTTTGTTTTCCAACCATTAAGTACTCGTGCATGAGTGTAGGCTTCTTGCAAATCTGTAAGAGATAACATAGAGTCTTTTGTATTTTGATGAATAATAACTCCGAATAACTCTCTGTCTTTTACGGATTCCATAATAACGTTTGTTTTCATATACCAACTCCTTTCTCTTTAATACAAAGAGTTATATAACTCTTATAAATATAATATACAGGGTTATAAAACTCTTGTCAATAAAATTTTTATAAAAAAATAGTGTTAAATAACTCTTTTTATTCCGATAATATAAATATGAATGAACAATATTTAAGTTTTTATGAAAGAGTGAAAGAATTACTTAAGCAAAAGAATCTAACTTTAGTAGATACTCTTAAAAAGTTAGATATCAATTTGGATGCTTACAAAAGTTGTAAGCGATATGGTAATCTCCCAAGGGCTGATGAAGTATTTTTACTTGCTCAAGAACTTGGAACTACTGTCGAATATCTCGTAACGGGTATTGAACGAGATAAAACAAAAGAACTTATTGAAACAATAGATAATATATTGCAGCAATATAAGTAAACTTTTTATACTTCCCCTCCCGAAGAGAAATAAAAAATCCCTAAAAATAAATCACACTATTTCTGGTCCACATCGTGATTTACTCTTAGGGATTAAAGAGTTTTTAACAACTCAAGAAGGATGTGGGATTTCTTCAATTGTCAAAGCTTCATACGAAGTCTGTGTTAATACTCGCTTAAAACTAGTTCGTAGTTAACGTTCTGCAATCAACTGCTCTCCGTTTACCCAGTCTCTAAAAGCGTTCTGCTTTGTCCATCTGTCAGTGCCTTTATTCTTAATGAAGTACATCATTAATGTTTCCATATCAGCAGAAAACTCGATAAGAATTAAATCTTTGGAACCGATACGTTTTGTATCACCAAATGTTCTGTTGTTATCATCAAGAGCTTCTGTACTGGTAAGAACATCTCCGTCAGCATTTTCGAATGTATGTGCGAAGTATTTTCTGATACTTGGTTCTCTTGGGACAGAGAAACGAATGTATTCAGAACCAACCACACCCTTAGCCTGATTTGCAGCAGTGTCTTTATAAACACCCAGTTTCAGACCTTTAACTTCTCCCACCTTAGATGCCAAAATGTAAGAAGTTGTCGAAGATTTACTTTTAACAAATCCTAATTTTGCGTATTATTTCATACCAATATTTTACATCCGATAAATTCCAAAAAACAAGTAGTTAAAAATAAAAAATAACTTAAAAAGAAATTAAAATATAAAGTATTTTGCAATTATATCTTGAATCACCGAATTTATCGGATGTATAATTAACTTATGGCGATAACAACAATTGATCAGTTCATTCGTGTTGTGAAAGAAATGCGAGACTTACAGAAGAAGTGGTTTAGCAAGCATTCTTACATAACTCCGGGTCCAGAAGATAAACATCGACTGGAATTGGAAAAGATGGTTGACCGAACTATTTCCGAACGAAACAAGAAGATGTTTGAGGAAGAAATGTCAGGTCAGAACGAACTCTTTTGACATTTTGTGGAATGTTTGTGGAGTTTTTAAACATCTTGAATGTTTATGTAGTTTAATAGCGGTAGTAGGAGGATGAAGAAATTGCTAAGAGCATACAAGACAGAAATTAATCCTACTGAAGAACAGAAAGTTTTGATTCATAAAACAATCGGAATCTGCAGGTTTATTTACAACTTCTATATTGCTCATAACAAAGAAGTTTATGAAAAAGAAAAGAAGTTTGTAAGCGGTATGGATTTCTCAAAGTGGCTTAATAATGATTTCATTCCTTCTAATTCTGACTATTCATGGATTAAGGAAGTGAGTTCTAAATCTGCAAAGAAGTCAATTATGGATGCAGAAAGTGCTTTCAAGAAATTCTTTAAAAAACAGGCAAAGTTTCCAAAATTCAAGAAGAAAGGAAAATCTGATGTAAAGATGTATTTCGTAAAGACAGATTCAAAAGCAATCATTCCTTGTGAAAGACATCGGATTAAGATACCTACACTTGGATGGGTTCAGTTAAAAGAGAAAGGGTATATACCAACCAATTCTGATATATACATTATTAAAAGTGGAACTGTATCGGTAAAAGCTGGTAGATATTATGTTTCAGTTCTAGTTGAACAGTCTGATTTTCAGAAAGTAAAACAGACAGGTGAAGGCATTGGAATTGACTTGGGTCTTAAAGACTTTGCAGTTCTTAGTGACGGCAGAGTTTTTAAGAATATCAATAAAACTCACGTTGTGAGAAAACTGAATAAACAGCTTAAAAGAAAACAGCGTTCGCTTTCGAGAAAATACGAAGCATTAAAAGAACGCAATAAAAATGGAGAAGCTACTAGACAGAATATCCAGAAAAACTTACTTGAAGTACAGAAACTTCATCAGAGGATAAATAATATCCACTCCAATTATATAAATCATTGTGTTGCAGAAGTGGTGAAAACCAAGCCACAGTTTGTAACAATCGAAGATTTGAATGTAAAAGGAATGATGAAGAACCGACATCTTTCAAAAGCAGTTGCAGAGCAGAATTTCTATACATTCAGAGAAAAACTTACTGCTAAATGCAATCAACTTGGGATTGAAGTTAGAGTTGCTGGAAGATTCTTTCCATCATCAAAGATGTGCCATAAATGTGGTGCTATTAAGTCAGACTTAAGACTTAAAGACCGCTGGTACAAATGTGATTGTGGATATGAAAATGACAGGGATTTTAATGCAAGTCTTAATTTGAGAGATTTAGAAGTCTATAAACTGGCATAAACAAGTCATATAGACTATGTACCGATGGTTAGTCGGGAATTTACGACTGTGGACTGTACAAGAACTTGTGAGTAGAAAACTCTAGTTTTCAAAAACATACAGGGTGAAACAGTAATTTTCTTGATATGGATATTTGTCCATATTTTAAGTAGCAGATAAGTATGGCTAAGTTTGAAGTTACATTAGAAGGAGTATTCACAAAGGAATACTATGTTGATGCTAATAATAAAAAAGAAGCTGAACAATTGGCAAAATCACTTTTTGATAAAGATGTGCAATTATGCAATGAAGATTTTATAATTGACACTGTAACTGTGGATTCAGAAACCGAGTAGTCCCTCGGTCTTTTGTTCATTAATACCTCCAGAATACCTTGGGAAACCTCACGTCAGATAGGTTAAGTCTGACACCTTTTTTTTTGGAAAACTTTTATCAAGGAGAAATATAAAGATGAAGTTTGAAAGAACAAGAGTTTGTGGTTTTGAAAATGCACTTTTTGGAATGAGAAATGCCAAAAACAGTTGGAATAAAATTGATAGTGAGTTTGGATTCTGTGGTGAAGAAGGACTTGAAGATGGAATGTTTATTTTGCATAAAAATAATGATATTTACGAATATGCAAAGATTGGAGAAAATGATATGAAACTTGCACAAACTTTGATTTGTGCTGGTTCTGAACATCGTAAATTTCTTAGACAGATTCAAGTTGAAGTAACTATTACTGCACCCTTGTATTGGTGGAAGGAATTTTCAACTTACAAGGTTGGTACAGTTGCAAATAGTACCAGCACAATGCACAAGTTAGCAAGTACACCTATCACAATGGATTGTTTTGAGATGGATGATTTTAAAAATATTGAAATTGGGTTAGGTTTAAGAGTTTATACTTATTGGGATTGTCTTATAAGAGATTTGGAAAATTTAAGACAGAAGTACAACGAAACAAAAGATAAAAGATATTGGAAAGAACTCATCAGACTTCTTCCAGAATCTTGGTTACAGAAACGTACAGTAACAATGAACTACGAAAATCTTTTGAATATGTGTTCCAAAGGTCAGAGAAGATTCCACAAACTTACTGAATGGAGTGAAGCATTTATCACTTGGGCAAGAAGTTTGCCTTATGCTCAAGATTTAATTTTCATAGATGAAGTTGAAAATAAATGAATTGAGGAAAACATATGTTAAAAATCATTGCAAATCCAAATCGTGAGCAATATCAAAAAATAACTAATGCCATTAAGGATAATGATGGTAAATGTTGTTGTATTATTCAGCCTACTAAATGTATGTGTGATTATTTTAAGAATCAGAATAAACCGGGTCCTTGTATTTGTGGCCGCTTTATTAAAATTGAAGTTCCAGATGTTGTGTATCCGACATCCATGGATGAATGGAGATAAGTATGGAGTCTTTAGTAAGAGCACTTTCGGACAGGGATAAGGCTCGTGATGAAGCAGAAAAATATAAACAGCAATTAGAACAGCTTCAACTCGATTATCAAAAATTACAGACAATTCACGCTGCCGAACATAAAGAACTTATCGAAGGTAGAAAACGTTGGGCATATTACGAAACACGTTTTGTGGAATGTTCATCTTGTGAACCTGAAACAAGAGGTAAGTGTTTAATGTTTACAGAAGGTTTTTGTGAAGGAGAACGATGTAAAGTTCTTCTTGATTTGGACAGTTTACTTGATAAAGCAATCGATAAGGGTGGTGTCAAATGATTAAGGCAGTAATGAAATCTGCAGAAGCAGTTGCTTTGTTGTCAGAAGATCCAAGAACCAAAGTTGGATGTGTTCTTAAAAAGGGTAAAAAAACTGTAGGTGTTGGGCATAATCATATGCCTCGTCATTCTTTAGTTAAGTTTCCTTGGGGGCACGAAGGTAGTCTGGAATTGACTAAATATCCATATGTAATTCACGCAGAAATGGCAGCAATTACATCTCACAGAAAACTTCCAAGAGGATATGATGCTTACGTAACATTGTTTCCTTGTTCTAACTGTGCAAAACTTCTGGTGCAAACTGGATGTAAAAAAATATATTACACATCAGATAAATATGCTGATACACCTGATACAATTGCTTCTAAAGAGTTGTTGAAAGGTTGTGGCATTGAATTTGAAAAAGTGTATCTTTAGGAGTTTTTATGAAAAGAAAATTGGTAATTTTATTCATTGTAATTTGTGCAATGATAGGTTTTGTTACTGGTTGTACAGAAATGGCCAGTGAAAATCATTTTGAACGTGAACGTCACGCAGCAACTTACACAAGTGAATATGCTAAAACAGTAAATAAACTTGAAATGCGTGAAGGTAACTTTGACACATATCGCAGAGTTACTTTTTACAATGTTCGTTTAGGTGAAACTGTATTTGTATGTGAAGGCTACAGTCATGTCGCAATTGATAAAGACGGTGATGTAGAAATTGTAGTTAAGACTGGTCCAAATGAATTTCTAAGACACTATCTTGGTCAGAAGCAGGATATTACATATTTTTCAGAACAGTTACAACCTAATTCGGATGTAGATAATTATCGTTACAAAATTGTATTTAATCCAAAGTTATGGTTGCCTGATATTACAAATGGAGACTGGTAATGGATAAAAGTATGCTTACAGAATCTCAGAAGAAGATTATTGAAACTATGGATGCCATGAAAGACTTACTTCTCTATAAAAATGAGAAGTATGGTGATTCTGCTCTCAAGCCAAAAAAAATCTTCTTTAAGGGTGATTCTACAAATTCTATCCTTATTCGTCTTGATGATAAATTGGGAAGAGTAATCAGTAACCCGGATGAAAAACCGAGAATAAACGATGTGTGTGATATTATCGGATATTGTACTTTATTGCTTATTTCTATGGGTGTTTCTGCTGATGATATCTATAAATTCAAAGACTGATGAAACAGATAACTGATTTTGAAGACCTTTGGGAAAGGTTCTGCATTATCAGATGTTGCCGTAAAACCCCTTGCTTTAGCTATGGGGTGCTTCAATAAAGCCATTAACAACGGATAGGTTGTATAAACAATTGAATGATGAATTACTGAGGCTTATATTTTGATTACACTTACAGAAAAAGATGCAGACTGGATTGCAAATGTTATCAGAAATAGAATTACTGATATGACTAAAAATTATGAAGAAACAATTACATCTATCCCTAAAAATAACAAACCATTAATTGATTTGTGTGAAACAATGTATGCTGATGATGAGGATATTATGAGCAGAATCAAAGAACTTGAGAATCGGCAGGAACATTGTATTCAGGTTGTAAAAGAAGATTATTCCAAAAGAATGGAAGAATATAATCGTATCCTTGAATTAGTAATGTGTGGTAGCGATGTTGCTTAAAGTACTGTTAGGGTTGTTGGTTTTGGATTTGATTTATGTGTTAATGTTAATCATCCTAAAAATCATCTTCAAACGCATCCCTTAAAATAATAATTGGCTCATTCTTTTTTCTCTTACTCTTAAAAGCAGACTGGTCAAAACCAAGAGTTTTTACAGGAGCTGGTAATAACTTCTTATTATCTCTGTCTACTTGATCCACTAAAACTGGACCTGTTTCTAAGAATACATATGGAGTAGTGTTTGATTTGATATATGTAGGACACTTCTGCTTATAGATATTAATCTTATTAGTAAGATGATTAAAGTATCGTTCATAGAATGTACAGTATGGTTGAGGTTTAGCATTCTGTTTGTTTGGAGTTCTTACTGCAAAATAGCCGCAACTAACACATACCTGTAATCTACCTTCGGATATTCCCCACCAATAAATGAAATGTCTTACTTCTCTAGGGATATGCAAAGGTTTTTCTTTTAATGCATACGGAGTATCTCTGTGAATAAAATTTTCAATAAGGTATCTTTTCATCATAGGAGTAAAAGTCATCTTTGACCTTAAACAGTCCATAGCTATTAATGTTTCTTCAAGTGTGTAATCGATACTTGTTTTTTTATTATAATGACCTTTTTTGTCCTTTATAGACTGACATTTAGATTCTGCCTTAACGAATGCTTCATTAACAGCAGTAACACATTTCCAACCAAATAGAGTGGCAATTTCCTTCTTTGTCACAGTTCAACCCCGTTTTGTTCAGCTACTTTATAAATATGATGGGCCATATTGAATGCTCTATCAACTCTTCCACGAATATGTGGGTATCTTGCAATTAATGCGTTCCAGCCTTCCTGATGCATAATTTCTTGGTGTTCTTCGTGTGTAAGCATCATTACATTCCAACAACAGTTTTCAAATGCAGGATCAGACCCTCTTGAAACTATATGTGCCATTTCCAGTGGACCACCATAATTGTCAGTGACTCTGCCGGAAGCATAACTTACCGTATGAGTTCGTCTGTATTCTTCCAGAGATAAGTATTCTCCATTATCATCAAGGTCAGTAGGGTCTACATCAAGACAAGATAAGAAGTTATTCCATTCTGAGAATAATTCACTGATTTCAATCATATCGTCAGGTGATAATAAGAAACCGTGAGTATTTTCGTGAAGCATCTGCATCATAGACTGGATGTATCTTGCTAACTGTCGTTTTGACATCTTTGAGATAGATACAGGAATATATTTCGGTTCGGAAAACAAGATGCCTTGCTGTAACTCCTTATCAGCAAACATATCAAGTGTTTCTGCATACATAATATCGATTTCTTTCTTTGTAGGTTTTCTCCCAAGTTTTGCTACACATAGCATTGTGATTAATGCCCAAGCAGTTTTAACCTGAGAATATGATTTTGAACCAGAACCTGACTTAAAAGTTATTGTAGAATACTTGTCAGTAATCAAATTTGTGTATAAAGTAAGATTAGACCAATCTGCTTTTGTAGCAGGGTAAATTATGAATGAATTATTAACCTTTTTTATTTGGCCTCTAAGTGCTAATGTTTCCATAAGATTATTTTACAAAAGATAATTCTGAAAAACAAGTAACAAACAAGTAAAAAAGACTATAGTTTTTGACTACTGATTCCGATAATTATATTGGAGTGAGTAGTATTATGTTTTAATGGAGATGTGTCATGGAAGACAAAAAGAAAGTACCTCAAATTAACAAATGGACTGGTGGTATCATTAAACGAGATGATAATGAACACTACATCACTTTAACAATGCGTGTTGAACGTACATTCCAGCAAAAAATACGAGATGCAGCAAGAAGCGTTCATAAAACTCAAACTGCTTTTATCTTAGATATCTTAAGAACTTACCTTGATGGTGGTTATGAGTTTACCGAAGAAGTTGATACCATCAAGGAACTTAAAAAGATTGATAAGAGATTATCAAAGATAGAGAAGAAGATGGAATTATAAAAATTCGATTTTCTGATCAACTATTTCTTTAATTTCTTGAGAATGTGTAATGAGGATGGTTTGGGTGGCATTACACATTCTATGAGCAACCTCAATCATCTTTAAGTATTTTGCTCTTGCTTCTGTATCTAACGCACCATCAGCTTCATCAAGGAAACGTGTCTTAAAACAGAATCCAGTTCTTCTTGAACGAATTACTGAGAATGCATAATACAAAGCATTTTTAACCCAAATACCTTCGCCTGAACTTAATACATCCAATTTCTTCTTTCTACCAGTTTCTGCATCAAATACATAAATGATAAAGTCATCAATTTTACGACCATCTTTTGTATCTCTTTGTGTATCAAAACTGATAGTAAATCTATCACCATAAGTTTCGTTCAAAATTGCATTGGTAATATCTGAAATTTCAGGTGCGGCAGAATCAAGTTCTAAGGCTTGTATACCTTCATTGCTGAACGATTTGGAAAGTAACTGATATTCCTTTAATAACTGCTGATGTTCTTTAATCTGATTTTTGATATCTGAGACTTGAGTTTTATATCCATCAAGTCTTTTGATTTCATATTCCAGAGTCTTATTTTCAGCTTTACGATTTGCAATCTGTTGCTGAGAGTCCTGAATGCCACGAGTAAGAACATTAATTCTGTCAGTATAATCTTTTGGAATATTAGTAAGTTGATTTTCTATTTCTTCCAAGTCAGACTGAACTTTCTGATGTTCAGAAATAAGTTTTTCCAATTGCTGATTATAATTATCCAGCTTAAACTGAGAATGTGTTAAGATATCTTTAATATCATCAACGTCAATATCAGCAGCATAATTGTCGATATCGGAAATATCATTAATAGTTGATTTTAATGCTTCTTTAATTTCATCGTGTTGTTTTTTAAGTTCCTTAATTTCTCTATCATTAAGTTTACTTCTTAATTCTGACAATTCAGTCTGCTTAGACTCTGTGTTAGACTTAATTGTTTTGATACGTTCTGAGATTTCATTAAAATCTTTTTCAAGTTCTTCTTTTTTGTGTTCTGATAATGGAGCACCACAAACAGGACAAGATCCATCTAATTTAGGTAAAGCCTTTTCTAAAGAGTTTTCCTGAATCTTAAGTTTATAGATTTCGTTTTCCAAATCAGAAATTGTTCTTGATGTTTTTCTGTCTTCTGCTTCAAGAGAATCTATTTTAGCAGCAAGATTGAACTTGTTTGTTTCCAATTTAGACTTAGTGATTTCAAGTTGTTTTTTTGTAGCCATAGCATTGTCATACCATTTTAGCTGTTCTTCCATAACATCTTTGCTTTCCAAGTCTTCATTTACTGCAGCAATGGAATTGTTAATTGCAGTTTGTTCTCTCTCGATGTCACCTAATCTTGCAATTTTCTCCTGCTGATTTTTACGAATAATGTCATAAGAGCCTGAAAGTTTGAGATATTCCTTTTGAGCTTCGTTACAAAGTTCAAGTTCCTGCTGGTCTATATCAATGAGTTTTTGATAATTGTCAATTTCCTGACTGTTGATAACAATTTGATTTCCGGCTTCTGTGAGACGGTATTCAATGTTATCAAAATCTTTTAACTGGGATTTTATTTCTTCGATTATCTTCTCTTGTTCTTTAGCAAAGTCTTTAGATTTTTGAGAGATTGCACCTAAGTAATCTGTGCCTGCCAATATAGAGAACAGGGTCATCTTTTCGCTTTTAGTGGCATTTGCCAAGTCAGGAATAGATTTAATTTCTTTATTTGCAAAGAATGAAGTTCTCATAAACATTTGCAATGAGCCGAATATAGATTCACAGAATTTCTTATATGAATCATATCCTCCATCGATAGAGGTTTCTGGAATCCATTCGTCAGATCCTGCAGACTGATAGAAAACATTGTATTTGGTTAGTACAGATTTAGCCGCACCGTCTATGAGCATCATAATCTTAATTTTATCACCGTTTGACATTTTATAAATTAAGATACGGTGTGAATCTTTAAGGCAGAAATGGTCTTTTAATGCACCTGAACGAGTAAGCATCTGAGGGTACGGATGAAGATTTTCAATAAGAGTAGACTTTCCAGCACCGTTTTTACCTACTAAGATGATGATTCCATCAGAATACTGTTCCTTAAAATTGATATTAATTTCATCTATATTTTGGCCGTCTTTAATTCCGATAGCACCTCTTACAGAGGCAAACTCCAGTTCGAAACTATCACTAGGAACTGCATTATCAAGAGTGATATTATTCTGAATGTTTTCAAGGCAGGATAGAGTAGTGTCGGAATATTTTATTTCATTAAGTTTTGCATATAACTTGAACTTGTCTGTTATAGACTGTGCATCTGCCACTTCCTTAGAACGTTCAGAGGAAGAGTTGTTATAAATAAAAGATATCTTAACTTTTTCTGCACCTGTTGACATCTGTATATCAGATGCGATTTGAGAAGCATTGAAACTCTTTTTAAGTTCTTTTTCTAATACTAATTTGACATGGAGATTTTTATTCTTAAAGTTTTCTTTTTTAAGTGTATCTAAATCTTCATAAGGAATTTCTCTTGTAGTATTAACAGGAAATCCAAAACTTATTCTTTTTACGGTTACTTTGTTCATTCGTCAACCTCGATATCAATTAAATTAAATCCGGCATTATGTTGTTCACCGAAATCAATTGGTGCTACAGAACCTGCGTAATAGCAATGTCCTACACTTTCTATCTGCTGGTCCAAATGAATATGACCTAAGGCTATATAATCCATATCAAGTTCCTTAAGCCATACTCCCGGCATAGCATATGAAGTTTCTTGTACTTTTACACCGTTCTGATAAATACTTCCTGTGACTTCTCCGTGATACATAAGGATATTAATCGGGTTTCTCTTCTGTTCTTTTATACTTTTGAATATATCAATACTATTGCGTAAATCTTGTAAAATACGTTCATTAAGTTCGTGCTGAGAGGAAACTATATAATTGGATTTTCTTGGTTCAGGAATTGCATAAATAGTATAACCATCCATATGTTCAATTCCCGGTTCTTCAAATAAATGAATACCTAATGGTTTGAAAACTTTAAGGGAAGATGCAACATCGTGAGATGGTGTTCCGGCTACCATAAATACTTCTGTTAAAGCTGCAATTTCACCCATTATATCTATATACTGAGTGAAGCCAGAATTTTCTGTATTTGTAATTGTGGCATCCCAAAAGTCTCCTGCTATTAATAGAGGAGGGGCATCCTTTTTAGATTTACTGTTAGTGAAGATAAAATCTCTTATCTGTTTCAATGCACTAAGACATGGCTTAATACGATTCTTATTTGCGTGTACGTCTGCTATATGGATAAATTTCATATAGGAATTTTACAACCGATAAAATCGTGATACAAGTACTTAAGGATTGTTTTCTTCTGGGTCTTCTGGTGCAACTGGATCATCGATTTGTGTGCTATCATCAGGCTCAGGGTCATCATCTGAAGGAACTTCGACACGAATGATTACATCATCTTCTTCGGAACGGTTATAAACTTTACCATCAATGTAGATTTTAAGGTTGTCTAATTCTTCTGTGCGATTATATGTTATTTCATTAACAACGATGTAATCATCTCCGACTTCACTGATAGTACTAAAAATAGTTCCGTTATTAGTAAATGTTACATCATACTGACTAGGAGTCTCTGTCTGAGTAAAGCAATATAATTCATCGGATTTCCAACCAAAGTAAGTTACTGTGATAACTTTTCCGGCAGGATCATCATTAATGCCAAGATAGTATTCAGTATCAGAAGTTGGGTTTGCATCGAGAACATAAATAATATCTTCACCATTTTTCCAAGCAAAGAAAGTTTTTTCTTCTTTACCATCATCAAAAAAGAGACATTCACCAAACATATTTTTAATACGACAAGAACCGAATGTTAATTTCCCGGTTACAAAATCTAAATCTGCGTTATTTTCATTTCTACAAATAAAGTCTTCAATAAACTTTCTTTCAGGTTTCTTACAGCAAGTTGCTGGTTTATTGTCTGTTCTGCGGTTGTCATCACCAATGTAAATACAATCAATACAAATACCCATAGGATTACCTCTATGGGTTTAAGTATTAATCAATATACAATCGTAGTTAATTTCTTTTTATCTTCAACAGAGAGTAGTGGAGAGTTCAAACTTGCTTTCAGGTCTTCTAGTTTGAAGTGTTTTTTCATTGTTTCGAAAGCTGATTTTGGATCTTCTGTTTCCAGTAATTTAATATAGAAATAGCAGATACTCTGCTGTATAGGTTCGTAATGTTCCGGGTCTTTAATAAAGTGATTAAATAGTTCAAGAGATTCTTTTCTGCCTTTGATGATGTGTTCAAATCTTTGATTAGTCATCTTTGGGTCAAATCCTTTTGCATTTTCTTTATTGTAAATGTAAATAGTTTCAGCACATAGACATATTGTTTTTGAACGGTCTATGTAATAACTTGTATAGAATACATCTTCAGATGCAACTATCTCTAAGCCTGCCGGAAGCTGAGGGTAGAGTTCATCGGCCAGTTCTTTCTTGATCCATTTATTCCATAGAGTGCAACAGATAAACCCTAAGAAGTTTTTTGGGTTTTCAACTTGTAAAATTTCAGAGGAGTATCGTTTTATTTTTTTACCATCTAATCTTCCAATGATTCTTTTTGTGGCAGTAGGAACAGACAGGATTTTATTCTGTTCCATAAAGCAGAAAATAACTATATCATCATCCATTTTTTCAAGAAGTGGAGTTATAGTTAGGATGCTGTCATCGGCATCTATGTACCATATATACTTACCTGTACAATATGGAATTGCAAAACGTCTTGAGTCGAATTGATATGCATTATATCCTCTTTGATACATTCTTACATTTTTTGCATTGAAGTCTGCAAGATGATATTTACAATTGGAAATAAGAACAACTTCGTAACTGACGAATACTTTTTCTTCAATCTGTTTAAGAAGACCGGGTATGTAGTGTACATCGTTATCACAGAAGATAATAACGATAGATAAAAATGGATTCATAGCTTTTCCTTTTGCCAAGTAGGCAGCATATTTTTGGCTTTCTGCAACTTTTCTTCTAATACTTCAATCTGTTCTTGCTGCATAATGAAAGAAGTTTTTAGAACGTGATTGTCATTGGATAACTGTTCAATCTGTTCTTTCAGTTCATCAATTCTATGAAGCAGGATTGAGTTCTTAGCGAACATATTATTACATTTTTCTTTGTATTCTTTTTCACTCATTTTTTAACTCCCATTTATCACAATTCCTACATACACCATTATAACAATCATTCCCCATAAACTCAGTTTTGATGTAATTCTTACATAATTCTTTGCAATAAGGTTTCATTTTTTCAATCTGTTCTTCATATTCTCTTTGCATTTTGCAGAAATCACCATAATCTACATATGCTCCTAAAGATTCGCCGTTCTGACCTATTAAACTTTTGATTACAACTTTATTCATCTACCGACTCCCACTTATTAATAAAATCCATAAGAAGATTTTTCTGTTCTTCTTCTGTTGAATAAGCATAAGGACAAGCTCCTTCGTCATTCACACATTCGTCTGTTAAAGGACAATACACACAAAAGTCAATTTCAGAATGTATAAAGGACTTCATTTTTTCAATCTGCTTTTCTAACTCGGTAACTTTAGTTTTTAACTCGGTTTTCGTGTTAGTTAATTCGGTTACTGAATTAGAAAGTTCTGCGTTTTCTTTTTTTAACCTTGTTATATCTTTCTCATAGTTTTTCTTTCCACATTGTGATTCTCGTTCATTGTTCTTACCTTGTTCGTAACCTTCTTTCCTGCCTTCTGCAAGTCCTATAGCAATAAGTTCTTTTACTTTTTCTGTGTAGCCACAACCTTTCGCACAAAAAGTCATTGAGCCTTTTGTTTGTAATATTTCTTCTGCTTTTTCTTCGTCAGATAACATTATTATTCTCCTTTTCTTTGCATAACACGTTTTTCAAGTTCTGCACGAATAATGTCAGATATTGGTGTTTCATCTCCATACGGACAGTTTTCTCTGCAACTTGAAAAAAACGAACACAGTTTACACTGCATATCTTCTTGCTCAATGAAATCTATTGCCATTTCAAGCATTTTGGAAAGTCTTGTGTGTTTTTCTTCAAGTTCTTTTACACGTTTTTCTAAATTTGCTTTTTCAATTAGTGTAACTTTTACTGCACTTAACAATTCATTATCTGTACTCATTTTTCTACTCCTTTACTTCTTTTTGTCCATTCACTCTGATTTATACATCTTCCGTCTTTATATAAATAACAAAATCCATCAGCATCAAAAACACTCTGACAATTTCCGCAATAGCGAAGTTCTTCGTTTCCTTTTTTTGATTCTGCAATTTCATTTTTCAAAAACTTATTGATTTTTTTCATATGTCTAATAGTTTTATCTAATGCCTCATCATTATCCAAAAAATCAATAAACTTTCTTACCTGTTCATCTACTTCTGTCATATTTATCTCCTAAGTTTTTTATAATTTCTCCGTAGATTTAGTTATTTCAAACTTTTTGAGGTAAGATTCTAAATAAACGCTTTCACAACTCATTAAATAAAATAACCTGTCAAAAATAAAATAGTTCCCGCTCCCTTTTTTTTTGCTCATTTTTTACTCCTTCTTACCACAAGGACTTTCATCAAGGAAAGTATAATTATTAAATAAATATTCTAAACTAATACAACGCTTTGCAATTTTAACTAGTTCAGCGTGTCTGTCGTAAGTTGTAATTAGTCTTTCAATACCAGTAACTTTTGACTCTACCCAAATCAATGGTCTGACTAACTGTTCCATATTTGCTGGTATACTGTGTGTTTTTTCTGCCCAATCATTGAACAGTTCATCAATGTCTTTGTATGGTCTGTACTTTGGTTCTTCTTTTATTCTGTAATCACACTCTGCCCAATTCCAAGCAGGCTCTTGTGGTAATATCCACTCAGCCCAATTACAATCTCTGCTTTTACATTCAATCTTCTTACCTTCTTCGTAGGCAGTCATTACAGTAATCTTCTCTTTTGTTGTACTCATTTTCGTTACTCCTTTTTATCCATATGTTCTTTTATCTGTTTATCAATTTTTTCTTTTCGCCACATCTCGCCATCGATATCAAGCAGATAACAAGTCAAACATAGTGCACCAATCAACAGGTTATAAACAAGGATGATCTCTGCCGGTATTAAAAGTATGAACCAACTGATAGTCCAACCATTAGTTACTTTCAAAATAGAAAGAACTATTTCAACCAAGATTGTAACAACTGCTGCAATATTCCATCTGTTGTTAAATAACCACATTTCAAATTTTGTCACTTTAAACCTCCTAAAAAGAAAGTGCATTATTTTTTTTAAGGAACTCATACAATTTTCCATTAAGGAATCGCTGTTGTTCGTCTGTAAGTTCGATACTAATCGATGAATCGTTTCCATCTAAAGTACATTCAAGATGACTGTCAGGTAATAAGTTGTGGAGATAAATGGACATTGTATATACACCATATTCTCTCCAGTAATTTACTTCCTGACCGTCAATATCAACAGGAAGGTGTCTGTTAAGTCTGTCATATTTCTCAGTTCCTCTGAGGATAATCTTGTAGGCCTTAACACCTGCCTGAATGAACTGTTCAATTAAATCTTCTGTAGTCATTTTTATTCCTTATAGTCCGCATTTTTTTCTATACCAAAGTCTTTTGTATTCATTAACTTCAGCCTTATGTGAATGATTATATTTTTTAGAAGATGCTAATCGTTCTTCTCTATGAGCTTTATAATATTCACGATAATATTCCCGTTTTTCTTCGGGTGTCATTTGTTTGATTAGTTTTCTCATGTGTTAAACAAAATGTTCCACTCAAAAGAGTGGAACTGAAATCTTTTAAAGAAATCTCCATCCATACGGATAGGAGTTATATTATCCGACTGACAGCCGGTTAATAACCGAATAAGACCCTGCAACCTTTCGGAAGCAGGGTATCTCAAACCACATTTTTTTTGGGATTCGCAGTCCATACGGACAAGCGTCTATCTTCACTACTGACAGTAGTTGGATACTAATTCCATCTTTCGTTTATCACGAAATCAACGACTGTATCAGTCATTCTTCTACATTCGTCTTTTGTTTCTTTTGCACTAGTCTGGATCAAGTCTTCGAGCTGTGCTTCGTTTACATACAGTTCTTGTATATAATCTTTAACTTCTTTGATATCCTGCACTAATTGACAACTAACAATTGCAATTAATGCAATGAATACAAAGAGCATTAAGTATTCGTACCACCTCATTCTTCATCCTCAAAATTTTTATTATCGATTCTCATAATATTTACTACGAGAATTAGACCCATTAGAAATCCACCAAGTTTAATCAGAGACTTATAAGGGTCTAACATATCGTCAGCAAATACGCTAAGATACATCGTTACTAACCCGATTAAATAACACGCTATATAACTCAATCTCATATCTTTACCTTGTGAAAAGGTCTTTTGTGTAATTCACAGCGAGAACAAAGTACATAACCTTTATCTGTTTTGATGTTATGTGAACATAAAGCACTGCAAGTTTTAGAACCTACATAAATAGGTTCTTCAGTGTTTAAGTCATAAGGACAAATTGTGGTCGAAAAGCCAGTTTTTACACCATACTTAATTTTCTTCATACGAAGTAGCGTAAACGGAAATCCCTAGTTTTAACTATGGGGAGGAAGTTTACGCATTTCTCCTTTCTGATAAATATCCATTTCTTTTGGATATCAATTCTAATTTTTTACTATTGGCACATCTTGATATCACTTCTCCTGAAAGAGTTCTGATATCAAATGAACCACTAGACCGTCTACCGAAGATAAAACAAGATTTATTATCAAGTTTTACCTTGTCGAATAATCTAAAACCCTTAACTAAATAAGGAGCCTGATTAAGTTTTTTAACACCACCTTTCAATATCTTAGCCTTATGAATCTGTCTGTTATGTCTGCGTACTTTTCTCATATACCAGACATAACCTAAAGGTTCAGCTAATGGATTACCACTTATACACCTAGCATCTATGTAATGGTCTTTAGGAAGATTGTTCTCTATGCGAGTATTTTTTGTTATATATCCGTAAGTTATAGAAACATTTGGATATATAGCCCTTAATCTTTCGCAGAAAGTCCATCTCATAATTCCCATAAACGTGGCATCTCTAAATGACATACCACGTTTAATGTTCTTAGGTAACTTAACAGTTCCTTTGTGATAACCACGATGACAGGTTTCACATAAAGCAATCAGATTGTTTGGAGAATTTCCTCCAATCTTTCTTGATTCAATATGGTGTACATTCAAAATTGAATCCTTAGATTTACCTTTACAGCACTGACAAGTATGATCATCTCTAAACAGAACATACTCTCTTACATTCCAGAATCCTAACTGTTCACCCTGCTGATATTCCTTTCCTTCGATATTAGGATTCTTAATCTTCTGAATATCAAAAGAAGCAACTTCAACAATTACCTTAGAAACAGGAAGTATCTTGTGTACATCTTCAACTATCTTTAAGTGACAGTTAATCTTCTGTTCGATACTTGGTGCCAGCCATCCTTTATGTTTGGAGTGAACACGATTATTGAATCTAGGCTTACGATAACGCAATCTGTTCCTTCTAGTTCTACGATATTTACGTCTAGTAGAAATCAAATCTACGATATCGTTTCTCAACTCAACATCTGCTGCATATAATTCTTTCCTACCAGTAGTAGCACTTACTCCGATATGTTTAGAACCTGCATCAATTCCCAATGCAACTTCTTGCGTTACATTATCCACTTCAAAAAGCAAACGGATTGTAAAAGGTTCTTTTCTTACAACGATTGCTTTGCCGTCTTTTAAAAGATGCCTCGCCTTTGCCTCTTTACAAGGCATCAGCGGTTTACCTTCAATATTTGATACATACACCATAATTTTAAATTCTCCTGTATGTTAGAGTTGAATACCTTAGACAATGTTATCTGTAGTTTCTTGTAAGCAACACTAGACCTACCTCTCAGTCTTGTTTAATCACTTACCACAGAGCAGTGGACTAGGTATTACATCCACTGGTGTCTATACATTTACAGATAACGTAGTTCAAAGCAGTAACACTGCTTATCACTCAGTCTAGTCAGTAAAGGGCTACAAGCCCCTAGCTTTAGCTATGGGGTTACTGATACACGATTCCTTGCAGTCTTGCGATATGGAAGTCCATAGCGAAGACATATTTCTTTAACGAATGAGTACTGAATACCAACGATATTCGAAAGTTCTGATAAGGTGTATTTACCGTTTAATCTGATAGCAGTGTCTTTAATCTTTTCAGTATTTCTTTCTTGTGTAAGTTTTGGGTTTGTCTTATTGTATTTGATATTGCGACTAATCAGGTAATATCTCATTTCTTCATAAGAACATTCGTGTTTAGCGGCAAGCTCTTTAATACTTAAAGTCTTTGCGTCTTTGACAACGGTATCGTAGTCAAACTTATTTTCATAATCTAATGATTCAAGCACCATTTTTCTAAAGACTTCAAAAGTTAACCCTGTTACACTTTCAATAATGAATACTATATTTGAGCCGGTAGTACTGTCGAAAAAAGATTCTTCATTGTATTTGATTGCAGAATAAGCAGCATTAAGTGCAAAGTTAAATGCTCCTTTCTTTGTAATCTTTGTTATTCTCTCTTTAGACTTTGTCATTATTACTCCCAATTTGCCACACTTAAGGCAGTGGCCGCCTTTCGCTACACGATTTCCCCAAATGCGTTAGCGAATGCCTGAACTTGTGGAGGGATATTAGAAGGGAATGTCCTCTGGGAATTCACTGGGATCTGACGAAGTTTCCGATGAAGTATCAGATGATGACCCTGATTTGTCCAAAGCAACTCTGAGTTTTTCAACTTCAACTACAACAGCAGAATTTTTCTGCCCGTCTTTTTCCCAACGGTCCTGTTTCAAGTGACCTACAAGAGTCACTTCTTTTCCTTTCTTAAGTCTTTCGTTTAATTTTTCGAGAGATTTTCCGTAGTATTTACAAGAGAAGAAGTTAGGGTAGTCTACCCATTCTTCTCCTTTTTTGAATGAAGTATTTACAGCAATTGAAAACTGTAATACCTGATTTCCATTGTCGAACTGTTTAATTGTTGCGTCTGCAGTTAATCTTCCCTGCAATGTTGTTACGTTAATATCATTCATAGTTTATTCCTCTTAGCTTGCTTCTTCAGTAATTGCTTTATCAATCTGTGCTTCCATATAGGAAACGATTCTGTTAAGTCCATCAAGATTTTTTGTCTCAATATAACTGTTAGCTTTAGGAATCCAGTCCTTGTTTAACTGGTTATTTATGATATAATCTTTAACGGTCTTGATAGCCTTAGTTACTTCTGGACTATCTGGTACGGAAGTAGGGGTCGAAGTCTCTTCCTTACCAGATTTATTTTGAACTTTATTTGTTTTTGGTAATGCCCAATCTGGAAGTGTAGGTGGGTCCCATTTGAACCATGTACCTTCTTTTGTCTTACCAGAAAAAGCACCATGTTCCGAAATATTAGCCCAATTATCTTTTAATTGATAAAGATAACGACCACATCCGAATAAAACTGCTGCACGTTTAATAGCTCCAGAAATACCACCTTTTACAGCTTCGATATCTGTAGCATCAGCACCATCAGTTCTCGAAATCCATTCTACAGTTCCATCTTCGTGTTCTACACGAACTGAAAGTGTACACAGATATGCATCACCTTCTTTCTTAATTGAACACTGCCAACCATCAGGACCACACACATTATCAAGACGTTCTTGAACGGCTCTTGAGGTAATGTATGCAAGTACTTTTCCCCACAGTTTACCTTTAGTTTCGCCACAGCTTTGAAGTCTCCATTCAATGTCCTGTGCCGGGAAAGGTTCCTGCAATTTGATTAATTCATTTGCTTTCACGTTTAATCTCCTATGTTAAAGATAATCTCTTTATAAGCAAACTGCTTATTTATTTCGTTTTAATCGCTTGTTGACATATGCATCAACATCACTTTTTAAGAATAAAGAACTACCACTCTGTCTGAATCTTGGGATAGCTCTTGGGATTGCATTAGGACTACATCTGAAGTATTCTGCAACTTCTTCTTTAGTTAAAAGGCAATCTTTTGTTTCAACAGCCATGTGTAATGTCTGTTCCGCTTCTAATAATAAATCTCTAATCTGTGCGATTTTGTCTTCTACCACGTCAAAACATTCCTGTCTTACTGGTATATCTTTCTTAAGGTCTAACATACTTACATTATAATACACCAAAATACAAAAGACAAGTAAAAAACAAGTAAATAATGCATTAAAATGCAAGTATTCCATAAAATGTCCATAGACATAAAAAAACTCCACAGAATAAACCGTGGAGTTTTGAATGATGACCCTGACAACTATTTGAAAAACTTGCTTAATATATTGCCAGTCAATAATGAAGCTGTATTTGTTTTTTCTTCTTCTCTTGAGAGGTTTATTTTTTCCATAATAACTTCAGAGTAGAAAACTTTTTTACCATCTCGCCATTTTCCTTTGGCTACCATAGCATCACCTTCTTCATCATCTACAAATATCATCTGTTTAAGAACTAATGGCCATACTACAGAACCCATAAATATTCCAGCAGGTACTGTAATAAAGAAAATGAATGAAGATAACATTAATCCACCAACACCTGCTATAATAAGTGGAATAAAGAACGGTGCTAAAATCCAGAAGAATAAGAAGAACCAATACAGTTTTTTGTAACGTTTATGAATCTTGATAGTATAATCATAATCATCACTCATTTGCTTTGCTTCTTTATACTTTCTGATTAAATCATCTCTATGTTCACCCCTTGAGTAAGGATTAAGGGCAAATGTTGGATCAAGTTGTTTTAATGCTTCATAAATCTCATCGTTAGTTGCAGTATCGATGTTTATATCTTTTGGATAATCTTTAATAATACCTTCTTCTTCATCTCTGATTTTCTTCTCTCGGTTATAAAGATAGATAAAACCTTCAAGCATAAGAATTAATTGTATGATATTCCAAAGGTATACTAAAGTATCTTTTATAGGTGTAGTTGTAATCCATGCAATTACCACATCATTGAATGAACCATCTAAAAAATGTTTTTCTCTAATAAAATTCATCCATCGATTCTCATATATTTCTCTTGTGTAAGAGAAACCGTAATTCTTTCCATATTCAGCTTCTTCTTTTTCAAACTCTGCGGCCATTGGAATTATTTCATCTTCGTATGTTCTCCAAAATGAAAGTCCAACGAAAGCTTTAACAAGGCATGAAAGAAATAGTCCATATATAATTAGTCGTGCTATAATTTTCATAATTAATCTCCTCCAAAAAAAAAAGAAAGTCGTGGCAGCAGTTTCCTAGCTTCTCATATATCAAGTACTTATTTTTTTTAAGCCGGTGCATCCTCATATACCTTTTTAATGATATATGATTACATCTACCACCACGACTATTAATTACTTTTTAACAAAACAAATCACTTGTTTGCTTTGTGATTTGTTAACTTCTTTTTTTACTGATGCTTTATTAGCAACAAGTAATATCTTTTTATGAAGTGAAGTTGGAACTTCATTATTAATAACTGAATTATCAGCGACAAACTTAAAGTTAATATCTTTGTAAGAGAAGTGTACTGTCGGATTACCTTTCATTACAATGATATGGTCAACCAGTTTATAATCAAAATCACTTTCCAATTCAATTATTAATGATGTTAAATGATCATCTTCTTCAGATTGGTCAAGAATCCCGTTAGTATGATTATGACAAAGGACAAAGTTTTTACAATTATATTTTCTAATATACTTGATAATATCTTTGACTCTGATTGTACAGTCTTGTTCAGTTCCAGTACGAATCACTGAATGGGCAAAAGGTGTACCATTTTCTGTGAGACAGATAACCATAATCTTTTCAATGTTGGCATCACATAATTCATAACATAACTTAAGCACTTCGTTTTTGTTGTATCTCATTAAATCCTCTTTAATACATCTGTTTTACCATATATAAGTTCTGCGTTATGCATAGAACAAATATATCTCAATAAATCTCCTGCTAAATCATCAACTTTGTCATAGTGTTCTCTTTTATCCAGAATATCGAACCCGTATTTCTTTTCATACTTTTCAATTACTGCAATTAAATCGTTTGCAATTGCTACCTCAATTACAGGGGTTCCGGCAAGAAGATACTGCTTTCCTATGAGTTTGTTTGTCATTAATAAAACTTCATCACTGTGAAGTTTATTAAGAAATTTAGTCTTTAGATTTTCTACATACTCCTGTTCAATTTCAAACTTTCTTTTAAGATCTCCGTCTCTTTCTGCGTGTGCTATATTAACTCTGTACATAGTTTCATCAACAGATTCTTTATCAATACTTTTAGCGAAATTCATTTTTTATTTATCTCCTTGCATTTTAATTAAAAAGTCCTGAAACTCTTCGATGTATCTATTAACTTTCTGATAATTTCTAACTGTTTTCATATCAGATTTAAGATGGTGTCCAAACAAAGAACCTGCTACACAGGCTGTTGTATCGGTATCATCCCCTAAAAGTACACAGTTAGCAATTGCCTCATTTAATTCTGTAGAATGAATCACAGACCAAACTGCAGCTTTTAATGTGTCAACTACAAACCCTGTTCCATCGATATCTCTTCGTAAAAGTCTTGAGAAGTTAGAGAGAAAAATCTTACACTTGTTAATAATTTCAATTTCTTCTTCTGTTAATGGACATCGGGTAAGTTCTCTTTTACATTCTAATACCCATGTTAAAGGATTAATTTTTTTATCAAGTGCAAGCAACATAAACTGTGTATAGATAACACAGTACACAAGACATAATGGACTCTTATGAGTAATTGCAGAGACGTTTTCTACAAGGTCAATGTTTTCACGTTTTCGTAATGCGTTCACTCCATCCTTGTAATACAAGAACATAGCAACAGGTGCCATACGCATTAATGAACCATTTCCTGAGTTGTTAAGTTCTGGGTCACCGAGGAATTCCAGATTTGTAATCTCGTCTGGATATCTGTCAATTGCACGTTCAGTAGTTATGCCTACATCCCAAGCATATCCATCCTGTGTATAAGCTCCTTTGTATAACCAGTTCTGAAAGTTCTTGATTAAGATTTTGTAGAAGTCATCTGTAATGTTGCTTGAATTAAACTTAACAAATGCATCCATTGTAGCAAGTGTCATTGCAGTATCGTCACTGTAAGTTCCCGGTTCAATTTTGCGTTTTTCTGCAATTGTATCACCGTAATATAAAATCAACCAAGTATCGCTTGATATACCGTTGATAAAGTCTCTTGATAAAAACTGAAATGGAACACCTTTTACATCACCAAGAACAAGTGCCCATAAATTGCTCATAATCATAATATATCTCCTCCTGTTATTATAACATATAAAATATCATAAAGGTAGTATCAAAGAATGAGACTGCTTAAAAATGATATGGTATCCAAGGATTTTCTGCCCTTACCATAACAGTATTTGGTACATCGTAAGTATACCTATAGTAACCTTTATCCAAATCTTCTTCATAGCCAGCACCTCTGAAACCTTCTTTAATTCCTTTTTTCCATCTGTTAATCTGACCATTAGCCCAAGAACGTAAGTCTGATTTGCTGAAGTCAGAAACAAAATCTTTGCTATACCCAGCATCTCTCATTTCTTCTTCCCAAATCTCTACAAGTTCACTTGCTAAACATTTCCAAGCCAAGTCTGTTAATTCGTAATCATCTGGATCTGAACCGGGTTCTTCATAATACCAATCTAATTCGTGATTAGACATTTCTTTTAATTCTTTGACTGTCATATAATTTCCCTTAAAATTCTGTTGATGCATACACAAGTTCTGCATTATGTGTAGAACATATGTAATCCATAAACTTCACAACCATATCATTAGTGAACTCGTAATGTTCAGTTTCTGATGTAGTAGGGAAGCCGTATTTCTTTTCATACTTCTTAATTAAATCAATGAAATCGGAAGTAATGTCATCTTCAATCATTGGTGTTCCTGCAAGTAAATACTGCTTACCAGTTGGATTATCCTTGATTAAGAAAGTTTCTTTTTTATGCAAGCTGGAAAGCACTGTGTTTTTAATCTGTTCAAAGTCCATAAGTTTCTCCTTATAGGGTGGAACTCCACCCATATGATTAATGTTCCTTAATAAGAACCTGCTGATTCTTTTTAAGACTCCAACAACCTTTATCTTCTACGTGACATTCGCTACAGTTACCAGAACAGATATAAGATTCTTTATTATCTGCAGCAGTTGTAGAACCGTCTTTGTAGATGACATGGCATTCAGGCAATAAAAAAGGATTGCTCATAGGCAATCCTTTCCAACCACTAAAAATAAGATGTAAATTATCAGGAAGTCTGATATGTTCTTCCAACCATTCATTGACCCATTCATATCGCTTCGTGAAGACCAGCACTTCACACAAAGGATTTTTTGCTACAATCTCAAACACCCTTGTCATATATTCTTTGCTGCAGAAGTCACCAGATACGTGTAATCTGAAAAGTCTTGAAGTTGCTAATGTTAAGTCTAATGTTTTGTAGAATACTTCCGGCTGTTCATTCAAGATGCGTAAGTTTCTTTCATAAGATTCTCTTACTGTCTTTCTTAACTTTGCTATTTTTGCAGCATAACATTTAGCGTGACACTGACAAGCTCTGCAAGTTGAGATAGGTGGTAAAGAGATAGATTTGATTTCTCCCATTTTAATGTTTCCCTTTGATACACATACTTCATTTTCTCTAGACATAATTTAATTCTCCTGTTGACTTAACTTTGTTTGAGATTTATCATTTAGATAGTTTGATCAAATCTCAAACTATTTTCTCTTTAGGGCTACAAGGTGTCTGCTGTACTTCCTTGTAGCCCCCCATTTTTTAATTGGGTTAAAATAAAAAAGGCAGCCACAACGGACTGCCTGTTAACTAAAAGTTACGACTATTTCTATTCGTCAGAATCTTCTTCGAAGCCTTCTTCTAAAGCTGGTTCCAAGTAATCACACTTAAACCCAATTGCTTTACTGCCACAACATTCAACTAATGAGTGATTAATTGCCCAATAGTTAATGACCGAAATCAATTCTTCTGCTGTTTCTTTGTCGATATTAAATTTCAATTTGTAACTCCTTATCCAGTTCTACATAGTCTGGATGTAATCTAATATTTCTCTTAATGTTATAAATACTTTTAGAAATTAATGTTAATGCAAACATTATCCATAATTGCTTCATCAAAGATTGGTTTAGAATCTTCGTATGTATATCTGTGCTGAAGCCAATGCTGAACTTTTTCCCAATCCCAATATCTTTTACCAGACTGACTATCCATATATCTGATAAGCCATTCGATAGGAACTGTAAAGGTAAACTCTTCTTCTGTTTCGTCTTCTTCATAGGTTAGACAAGATAGAGCAACTAAAGGTTCGTGATTACTGATGTTTAACTTCTGTTCTTCGTATAAACATAATGCTTCGATTTTTCTCATTCATCTTCTCCAATATTATCATTCTTCCATTCATCAAACGCAGAATAGATACGTTCCCAACCACAAGCAATAGCAGATTCACCACCAGCTTCTTCTAAGCAGGCATAACTTTTGAAGTTTTCAAGTTCTTCACTTGTAGGTTTACGGCCCATTTCTTCTTCAAAGTATTTGATAAAATCATCATCAATCCATCTTACAATGAATGCTTCTACTGTCTGTTCTTCCTGTTCTTTCCAACCATTTAACAGGTTTACCAAGTATCCATTCTTAATGTTTTCACAACAGTTCATTAACTTTTCAAAATCATACTGACTAATATTTACTATCATTTATTGCCCCTTATTATTTTTCCCTTCTCTTGCTTTTATCATTGCATCTGCAATGTCATAACAAACTTCTGCAACTGCTTTGTTTGCAGCATCAGAACCCCAATTGCTAATTTCAACAATTCCACTTAAAGCAAACATTGCAAATAAATCTCGCAGTTTGAGATCTGGTGTCTTCCGATTAAGACTTTGAATTGCTTCCATTGTTCTTAATTCTTCCCCTGTAGTTCCGTGTGTATCCATAATTACTCCTTATCTCTGTTGTCGATTTTTTTGAAGACGTTTTTGACTTCTTCTAAATCATCTTCATCTACATAATCCATAAGAACATTAATCTTATCATTTGCTTTTTCAAGTTCTGAATGGAAACTGCAGACTGTATCTACAACTTCTTCAAGAACCCATTCAAGAGTATCTGATAATTCATCACCATTATTAGATTCGATGATTAACTTTTTGTTATCTTCGCAGTATCCAATGGCACAAGTATCAAAATCGTATTCATCCTGTGGAAGTCTTTCGATAAGACAGTTGATGATACTTACTACAAGTTCAGTTTCGTTTTCGTTCAATGTTGCTTTCATTTAATCACTCCAATAATCATTTAAGTTTTCTAACAGTTCTGTTTTATACTCATTATGAGTAAGTTGAGTGGCAGAACTAGTTCCGGCAAAATAACATTCTTTGGCAAGTAGGATTAATTCATCCTTACTCATTGACCAACCTTCATTGCAGATAAGGTCGTATAAACGGTCTTCTCTAACAGCATTTAATAAAGTTTCTTTTTTCATCTTTATTCTCCTTGTTCATTTAATCACTCAAATAATCATCTGATTTTCCTAATAGTTCTGTCATATACTCATTGAACAACCACTCGTTATAACAAACAGGTTCCATTCCTTTATAAAGTTTACCAAAGTGAGTAAACTTCCAAACAATACAGTAGAGTATGTATTTAATCTTCATCTTTATTCTCCTAATTAATATATAGACAAACATTGACAATTAAACCAATAAAGTTTGTCGTACTTCCAAAGTAACTTACACTTTAGTGCATTTACTTTCTTGCAATGTTTTGTTGGTGATTGAAAATTAAGTGCATTCAACTCTGGATAAAGAGCTGTAACGTACCCAATATGTTTCTCACCATTTCTAAATGTATAAGAAACTAAATCTCTATGTTTAATTCCTAACACATTATTCGTTTTAGCTTTGGACTTTCTTCTCATAGGTTTTATAGTCCATTCTTTTACATCCGTAGTATCAGGTTTTAAATCAGTTATACAGATTGCATCATTAGAATGCGACTTCTCTATATTCCAGTCCATCCGCTTATTTGCAGTGTCACCGCCAGTTGTTATAACTAAATTACCAAGTTTTGAAATTTCAGAACGAAGATAATTTTTACCCTGCATAACGTGTTGTGCATAATCAAATCTGATTGGTTTAGATTCAATCATTGCAAAATACCTCGCTTCAAAATCTCTTTCTTTTCCTTCAGTTTTCTGATGACAGCCAGTACAGAGTGTTATCAAGTTACCGATTGTATCAGCACCACCATAACGTCTTGCTCTGATATGATGAACTTCTAATACACAGTTTGATTTACCACATTCCTGACACTTGCATTCATCACGAAGAATAGCTGCTTTACGAAGGTTGTTATCAAGCCTGTTGGACTTCTGATATTGCCATCTGTAAAGCTTATGTCCTTCTGCCATTACCCTGATATCTACTGCAACATCTTCCAAGTGGTACTCAGAGATGTTTACCCATTTATTAAGACGATTAATCACTCGCAAAGTTGATTCTTTCTTCTGTCTAATACTTGGTGCTAATCTACCTTGTCTTTTAGAAGAAGCTCTGTTATAGAATCTTGCTTCTCGATATCGCTTATGATTTCTTCTGTATCTGCGATACTCCCGTCTTACATCTATTCTCTTTTTTACATCCTGACGCTGTTCCATAGTTGCCTTGAATACAACCTTATTCTTAGTCTTACACTTCTGAACAACCGCCATGCCTACATGAGCAGAACCATCATCAATTCCCATAACAAACTCACCGACAGGATTTTCAACCTTTCGTTTAAGTTTGATTACCATAGGATACTTGCTGACTAATTCAGCCCGACCTTTTCTGATAAGAAACCAAGCCCTATTTACTTTAGTAGGTGCTAACGGTTTGTTTTCTTCATCTACTACAAAACTGTAGTTTTGCATTTCTGCTACCTCCATAACGGGTATCTTCCTTTTTGCCAATGTCGTTGGTAAGCTCTTGTGTTTCCCTGTTATCACTTCAGGACATTAGAAGTGTTTCTTGGTTGGCACTCACAGAGCAGCGGACTAAAGGTGCATCCGTAGGTGTGTCTTTAACTTCTTCCAACAACGTAGTTCATATCTGCAACATATCTTTCGACAGATGCAGTCACTCAGGCTAGAGACCACTAAACAAGCCATACATACAAGATAAATGTCCACTTATATGTATGTTTAACTACTTATTTAGAAGTCCTATAAATGTCCACTCAACTTAGTGAGAAGTTTTGTAAAATCTGAGATAGAACCACGTTCACTATCCCAACCACAGTTAACTCTGTATGTAGAACTATGTGTAAAATCTTCGAAGATAATCTGTTCTGTGTTGTAATCAACACTTATTGCAGTGTTTCCGTTTTCAACTTTTTCTCCAATTAATCTTGCTGCAAGGATATGCATTGCATCCAATACTTCATTACTGATTTTGTCCATTTGTAATTCTCCTTTCTGATTAAAATTAAATAAACTCAATTATTCTGTAGGTATTGCTTTAGAGTTTTGATTAGATGGAGGCTTGAATAGTCATGCTGTACTTCAGGTCGGTAAGTTATTTAACGAACCTGAGAACAGCATGACGTATTGCAAGCCTCCATCCATAAAGATGAATAACCTTGTTTATTTGTGAGTACCTATCTCTAATACACTCAAAACTTTTGTGGAAGTTTATGTAAGTTATTGATGAAGCCACGGGTGTTTCATCTCATCCAGTCAGCGAATTAGGGTAAGTTGATTTGCTGACTGGATGAGATGCATTAAACCCGTGACATTAAACGTCATAGTTACTTGTGTATTAAGTTCTTCCATAACAATGCACTCAAAGAATGTGTGGAATATATCTAACTTATTGATTAAATAACGCATAATTGTTGAATTTAATCCTGCAGACGGTTGATGTTAGAGAACCGTCTGCAGGATTAAATTATGTGATATTAGGCGTTATCTATAAACTTAATATCTTCTTGTGCATTAATCTTTTCCATAAGAACGTATCGTCTACCAATGTGATATTGCTATAAGGACAGCGATTAGGAGCTGGTTTATCCTGATCAGCAGCACTGAATCCGGGAGTAAGCCCGGATGAAGTGCAGCTGATCAGGAGTTCAAACCAGCTTGTATAAAGATTAGGTATCTAATACGTTAAGTGCTATCACACACTATTTAACTATTTGTTTAATTCAGCCAAACGTTTTTCTTTTGTCTGTTTACAGAGAGTTATGAAATTGTCCATAGTAAAGCTGTTATCTTCAAGCATCTGTTTGAACTGACCATACAATTCATAACCTGTACAATTGCTCGACATACTTTCAAGATAGCAACGAGCATCGTATTTGTTAAGAATTTTACCTGTTTCATAATTTCTGATTTTCAAGTCAGAGTTCTGTGATAAGTTCATCATAGAGTAGTAAGCACCTGCACCTTTGAATGCGTCAATCCATTTCTTAGACTTAGGATAGTTGTTTGGAAGTGGAATGAATTCCATAGAGTTAACAAAGTGGTAAAGGGCAGTGTACATTTCTTTGTAAGTAGATGCTTTAGAAACGTTGTACACATAGTGCCAAAGTGGAGAGTAGATACGTGAAATAATGTCGCTTTTGAAACAACAGTTCTTATAGAACCCACGACCTTTCAAACCGATGTACTTAACATAAGGAACACCTTTGCATTTCTTATTGTCATTACGTTCTTTTTCTGTGATGAAGTGAAGCAAGTCTTCACTGTACTGTTCTACTACATCTTTAATTAAGCTGAGTGAGAAGAACGATTTACGAATATCAAGTTCTTTATCACAGTTGCTTTCCATTTTCATCAACTGTTTACATTCTTCGAGCATCATATCGAACTGCCAATTGTAAGATTTATTGTTGATGTATTCCTGAACTCCACCTTTGTAACAAAAGTGTGCTTTCAAGAACTGTGCTGTAATCTTACGTCTGAATGAAACTGTGTTCATCGCACCACGATTTGCAAAAATCTGTTCAGAGATTGCATCACTCTGAATGACTTCATCTTTGTTGAAGCCAACAATACCAATCATTTTGTTAATCTGTTCTTCTGTGAACCCAGCAGCTTTTAATGCGTCAACCTTGCTAATCATTTCCATAGTTCTTTTATCTCCTTTATCATTTGGTAATCTTGTTGGTAATACACCAACTACATTGTCAGTTGTATCGTTGAAAGCACCGATACACATCTCGCCATGATTTGGTAAATCCATTTCTGCACCACAAACTTTACAAATTACTTTTGCCATTTTAATTTCTCCTTATATTTCCCATTCTTCACGTCTTTTTAAGACTTCATTTACACAATCAAATACTTCATCAGAAGTGGCAGGGTAGTATTCACAACCATCCATCCAACCTGATAAGTAACTCCAAAATATATCACTTTCATTCTCTAAGTCGATATCTCTGTCTTTACAGAAACAGATAATATCTTCCTTAATCCAAAAAGAAGTAGTAAGTACATCTTCGTACTCTCTTCGAATTCCATCTTCTTCAATGATTACCTTTTTAAGCATCATTCATCTCCTTGAACCATTCTTTCCATACAATTAGGTTCTTATTATTTTTTGATTGCCATACAAAATCCTTTTCGTTGTAGGCTATTTCTGACCAAGGACAGTTACTTAGAATTAGTCCAAGTACATATCCTTCCAACTTTGCTTGTGCTATGAAGCGACTTTCACCACATACGGCTTCTTCTATACTTATCTCTTCATTATCAAGAGCAATGAAGTATGTGGATTTCATATCACTTCGTTCACAACTATTTGAAAAATAATATTCATCAAACAGTTCTTCGATATGTTCTCTAGCCTTACAAGGCAGGAACCCATATTCACCGTCATACTTACCATTCTTTACCAAGAACTTCTTATTCAATTTCAAGTCCCTAGTTTTGAAGTTTATGTAATACGACTGACCTTTTGTTACTCCGTCAATTAACTGTTCATAGATTGTCATAAACACTCCTTAACATCATTCAAAACTGTGTGGTATTGATTTAAAATTTTGATTAACGAAGGTAAATATTGCAGCCACTGCTATCATTCAGGGAGTAAACCCTGAATCATCGCAGGGGCTGCATAACTATTTACCTGTCGCTTATAAATCGAGATGTTTCTTATGATGTCTGATTACCATATCAAGATATGCTCAAAGATTAGAGAATAGAGATGTAGGTTGCTGATTAATTACCTGTATGAATAGCTTCAAACCAGATTTACTGGCATGTTAAGGCTTGTCAATCTGGTTAGAAGCTATATACAAAACAGGTATTCATAAAGATTAATCTCTCTTGCATATCTGCTTTATTCTAAGCAAGTTCCTAGGCAGAGAGTTTAGATTTGTAGATACGTTTATCCATAATCATTAACTCTCTCATCATTTCAAGACTGAGATAGCCTTTAATTTCAGGCATCTTTGTTCTCATTGTAGTAACAGCAGAACCTGTTCCACGAGTAACAACACCTTTCTTATCAAGTCTATTCTCATAACCAAGATTACCAATGAACTTGATCTTCCGTTTATTGAAGTACCAACCACGAATACAGTCCATTACAAAACTGTTCAGCTCTTGGATATCTTCAATAACATTAATCGTATTCAACATTGAAGTTGCCCAAGAGTAATCACCTTTGCCGTAAAGGAAGTAGATTACATCGTGAACAACACCGTCTAATGTCTTACGTTTTGACTTAAGTGTCAGTTTGATAATCTCTTTCTTGAACTTCTCAAGACGTGATTTAGATATTGTTATATCTTCATTACGTAATGAGAAACCTAAGAACTTGAAGTATTTATCTTTTGTAAGGAACTCTATCTTCTTTGGATTAAGAGTAAGGTTCATATCATTCAACATCTCAGAAACTCTATCAAAGGCTTTCTTCCATTCTTTACCGATGATACAAATGTCATCAGAATATCTGACGTAATAAACGTCATACTTTTCAGAGATTTCTTTGTCGATGTGATAGAGCAGTGCATCTGCTAAGTAACTAGCAGTACTTACTCCCTGTCCTAAAGAGTGATAGTGTTCAACCAAGTTGCCTTTTAAGTCAAATACCCAATTCATATGATAGAACTCTTTAAGAGCATTTAACCCGGCATCTTCACCGAACTTACTTTCGATGTAAGCAAACTCCTTATCTATGTATTCGATTTGTGGTGTATCGAAGTACTTAGACAAGTCAAGTTTTGCACCTATGTCGTTTGACTTACATTCTGAAATATATTTAATTAATTCCTTAACAACTCTGCCTGTCCCAATTCCTGTCTGATAAGACTTACACTGTTTATGTATTCTTTCAGAGCAATACTGAAAGAACATATCGTTGTAGTAAGCAATAAGGACTCTATCAAATCCTTCGTTGATGTAAACAGTACGCATTGTACCATCGTCTTTAGGTACTTCACCCATATGACTTGGTGCAATTTTGTACTGACCGTCTGCGATTTTGTGATAGATGATATTCAAGTCGTTCTGATTAGAAAACGAGTTGTTAATCATTGCCTTATTGATATGCTTATCAATCGCTTTCTTTGTGTATTTATCAAGCAGTTCTGGTGTTGTGAATAGTTTGTTCAGAAAGAAGTTTGTCATTATATTCTCCTTGAAGTTTTCTAACTTGTAAACTGTCATTTGCTACTCATATTGTTAAAGAAAAAGACTGTTCATAGAATTGATATTCCATAAACAGTCCATAAATTGTCCTAATCGCTTTCTTCCCAACGTCTATATTCATCTTCCCATTGTTTAGGAAGTTTTCTGCATTTCATCATCCAATGTCTGCTAGACCATTCGTTTGCATACTCTTCGTGAATGACAAAGAAGTAATGTTTATCATCGGGTGGACAACAGATCCAATTGCCTATACCTAAACATCCTTCCCAAGTCTGAATACATTCATAACCATGTGTGTTAGTTAGAAGAGTAATAAACTTTTCCAACTAACTGTATTCGTAATACAACTTCTTCATAAGACTTCTCCTTTGCTTTTATAAGCTGATAAACTCTCCGTGTTAGATACCTGCTTCTTTTAATCCCTGCTTTGCGATTTCTTCACGCAACATCTTGATACCTTTTTCCAATGCTTCACGAGTTGCTTCTGGAGTAGGGTACTTTGCTTTAATGCACCACTGAGCAGTTCCTTTAGCAGTGAGTGATACTTCCATCGATGTGTAAGTTTCCAACTGAACTTCGTTCAAATCCATATAAGACCTCCGTTAAATACAAAAGGCAGTCAAAGCGACTGCCCAAAAAATTACTGCAATTAATGTACAAGTAAGTAGTTCGTGTTCTTCGTGCCACGCAGCTTTCTTGTATATCTCTCTTTTCAAGTTACCTTTTTTAATTACAATTCTGTGTACTTTCATTTTCCCACCCTTTATTATGATTTAATTAAGTATCAAGTCTGCTACTAACTTAACAGGATTAGTCTTTGTTGCTGTCTGTTCGAAGTGTCCACAGATTTCTGCATTGTCATAACACTTCTTGACCTTGTTGAAGTAATCCCATTCTTTCTTACGCATAAAGATTGTAAGTTCACAGATGTTCGAGTAGAACAAGAGTTCATTTTTTGACTGTCCACGAAGTACTACACTTCCGTAGAAGTCCTTTCTGTTTTCATCTTTGAAAGGTGCAACTCTTACGATTTCGCCTGAGAAACACCAGTCATTACTAAATTCTTTTTTATTCTCCATTTCAATTCTCCTATGTAAATATTTCTAACTTACTGTGCATATAAGAAATATCTTCTCCATTGTTCTCTAAAGACATATGCACAGCCATACTCATCAATCTCAGGGATAGATTTGTCTTCACCATCTTTTAGTACATAACATTTTAGTATTGCAGTATATGGTGGTTGTTCTCGGCATTGAATCATAAAGAACATATACTTGCCGTAAATTCTAGGTTCAAGTGCAGTCCCGTAATGTTCTGCATATTTTAGAAATCTCATATCATTTTTATTTGATTCCTTTACACCATCCCACATTTTGAACTTTCGATTTCTGAGTGATACAAACAATTCAACGCAATCAAAGTTAGATTCATTTGTCAGTTGATAATAGAGATTACCGATTTGCTTATCTGTTCCATTGCTAAATCTTGCAAAATCTATTCTGTGCTGCTTATATTCTTCAGACTTAAGGTATTTACGACCACGTTCTTCTTCTTTACGAGCTTCTAATATTTTGTCATAAAGCCAATATTTATCTTTACGCAAATATTTAGGCACCCAGTTTGGTATATTGTTTGTAACATTCATTCAAAACTCCTTGCAAATTTCTTTGCTTTTGTATGTGAATAGAACTTCCACACACAACCGTTAACTGTTACATACCAAGTTGTTTTTCCTTTCTGTGTGATAGTTACCATTACGACTCCATAAACTCAAATACTTTCTGACCACAGAGAATGTCAATTGTGTGATGTTCAATTGCATCGTTTGCTACATCTTCATCGAAAAGTTCGTGGTTGCCGGAGAATTCTTTAATATGAGAAACTGCATTTTCCAGTTCTTTCTGATATGTATCATCTACAACATATACACCACCATATCCGTCAACATTATCCCAAGTTTCAGTTTCTTCGTCATACTTTTCTTCTGTGATGTAATAAACATCACCGTGAAGATAAGCATCATAAGTTGCAACTTCACTACGCAAGATGTTTTCTGCCCATTCTTTTGTTTCTTTCCAAGTGTGAGTTTTCTTGTAATCAACTACTTCGGGATTATCTTTACGAACAAAGATGTAACCAACTTCACTACTATCCCAAGGGTCTGTTACACCACCGATGTACATAGCCAGACCACTGTGGTCGAGAAGTCCAAGTGGAAGAAGTACAAGAGTATCAGCTTTGAGTGGTTTGTTTGCAAACCATTCTTCTCTTGTCTTTACTTGTATATCACCGAGATTGTATCTGGGATGTCCACAAACCATTGTTCCAAAGTTACCCAAATCTCTTGGACTATCGTACAAATCTTCTTCTCTATCGAAGTAGGCACGATGTAATTCATTATCTTCAACCCAATACTTAACTGGCATATATTTATCCATTAGAACATACCTCCAAAGTCTTCAACAAAACTAACAAGACCGTCAAAGTCTTCATCTTCACCAAGCATCCCTGCGAGTTCATTTACTACCCAAGGGTCAACACCATTTTCTTCTGCAAGATTTTCGAGATATTCATCTCTATCTTTTGCACCATGTTCTTCATACAATTCTTCTCTTGTCATACAATTCTCCTTTATGTTAAACATTAAAGTCTACCTTATTCGGTAGGCTTTTCTGGGTTCACAAAATCTTCATACTTGAAGATGTCAGGAACTGTTACGATGAATGCACTGTAACCATTACAAATGCAACCCGATACAAAGTCTTCACACCACCAACTGTCTTCAAAGAAGTAGGCAGGTTTACCGTATTCATACTTGAAAGTTCTGTCGCAACCATTCATTTCAGTTACCCAACGGAATGAGTTATCTTCGGGGTTGAGTATCATTACGGCATACTTACGATGAGTGTTTCCAAACGCACCAAATCGATCTGAACCGTCTAATGCCTGTTTTAATCTGCGTACACCGTCATAGAAATCCTGTTCTTCGTGGTTGCTTTTGAATTTTGCGATTTCACCTTCTGCCCAATCAAATATCTTGTTAAGTTTGTTTACTGTTGTCTGAAACATTTTTATTCTCCTTAGAAATTTGTGAGTTCAATGTTATCTGTACCGATTTCACGGTAGTAAAAATCTTCTGCACCTAAGACAATTTCTTCGTTGTAGTACATTTCCTTTGCCTTATCGATTGCATCGAATTCATCTTCATCGTCATTGATTTCAATGGCAGTAGTTCTTGATAATCTTTCTTCGATAATCACGTTTACAATTTTCATCTTCAACTCCTTAGCACTCAAAGTGCATTCCTTTGTGTCTTACTTCGATAGTCCATTCACTACCGAATGCCATTTGATATTCACAAGCAAGATAGAAAGCTTCATCATCTGAACTTGCTTGGTCTATCTTCTCTCATTTACCGTAGTAACAACCCCATATCGAAAAGTATCCTTTCATAACTTACTCCTATGTATTTATAAATGCAGTGTTGCATTTTTCACATTTATATACTGTGTAATATCTAGACTTAGGTTTTGCTACAGCAGTTATGAAAACTATCTTTCCATCACATTTATCTTTGTGAATTTTAATACCTTTTTCGAACTCAGTTTCTTTTGTATTTTTTTTCATAATCTACTCCCAAGAATGTTCCATACCTTTAAGAATTCCCATATCATAAGCGATATCGAAAATTACACCGTCAATACAGATTGACTGACCTGTTGTACATCGACCCCAATAAGTTTTACCCCATATGTTATCGATAATAACTTCACCTTTCTCTTTGAGTTTTTCACCAAACCAATCAGAAACTGCCCACCATTCAAAAACTTCTGCATAAGTATCAGTTTCTTCGTCATATACATTCTGCACATCGTCATCAGTGATGAGTGGGTCTTTTGTGTTGTACTGAGTACGCAACATATATTCGACTTCGTAAGTCATACAACAGTAAACTTCTCGTTCTACTAATTTCTGTGTAATTCTCTGATTAACACCATCTACAATATCATATCTAGCCATACCTTACTCCTTTATTTCATTGATAGACATAATGAATTCGTCATCGTACTGATAATGAAGAATTGCAAATCGTTCTGCTTTATATTTATCTCTTGCCAAAACGATAACTGAACGACCACATTCAAGAATGTTCAGATTACCAAAGTGTACTTTGAATTTTTTCATTATTATGACTCCTTAAATTAAATAGTTCACACCTTCTGCTCTGAAGGTTCCACGAACAACCTGTGTGTTGTTCAATGCTTCTGTAATTCCCAATGCTTCTTCTTTTGTCTGTGCTACATCAATTACCGTTCTTGTATTGAAAGGATAATTTCCGTAAAAGAAGATAGTGTAAAAATCGCAGTTGTCTTTTAATTCTGCATTTGCAATTTCCATAATTCTTTCATTTGGTTTTATCAACTTTGCAAGTGATAATCCAACTTGTTCTTCATTTTCTGCATCAACGAAGTAGTATTTCTGTTTGTTATCAAGAACTGTTGTTACAATGTATTCCATACAATGCTCCTTTACTCAAATTTGAGTTCATTCTTAAGACTTTCAACGTAGTCTTTCGCACGTTGCCAAACTCGTGAACGTTCAGGTTCATCAAGTCCACTTACCCAACATTCGATAGGGAAGTTGGGGTTAGATTTGAGAGAATGGACTGCTAAGTCGAATGCTCTCTGCTTCTGTTTCTTGGTTGGCATAGTTTCTCCTGTAATGCGTTCCCATTCTTCTTCTGATACTTCATAATTTGCTGTTTTCATATTTCCCACCCTAAATAAGATGGACTGTTTACGGAATAGAAAGTCCACAAACAGTCCACAAAATTATCTTGCCATTAAATGACCAGTAATCTTTGCAAATCTCCACTGTTCCATGAAGTAGATAGCTAACTGCTCATCTTCCTTTTTCAAACAGTCATAAATATCACTAGCGAAGTTTTCGCTAATACCAAGTACAACATTCAAGTTGTCGTTTTTGAGTTGTTCAATAACTCTTGCCATAATTTTCTCCTTAGTGCCAATGCACCCAATAAAAAAGCCTATTCGAGTGAATAGGCTTAAGTGTTGGATACACTACTCATCAAGTAATGTGTCAAGTTCATCTCTGTTGATAACTTCATAAATGTCTGTTGAAATCTCGTACATATGTTCTCCTTGAGTACTAACGCACTCAATAAAAAAGGCTATCTGTTGAGATAGCCTTTAATATTCAATACGTTATTTACTTGGTTTTTGTGATAACTTCATACGTTGTTCGATTAACATTCTGCGTTTTGCCGATGATGTATGCGACATTTCGTGATACTTGGCAGCAATTCTGCGTTCTTCTTCATAACTCATAATTACTTCACCTTTTTTAATTTTTTTGCATAAATCCATTAATCTTTCGTGGTCTGTCATATTACACTCCTAACCGTTTTCTTAAGATTTCAATATCTTTAATTGCATTTTCATAATAAAATCCCCAGATGCCGACTATTCTGTTTTTGCCTTTCTTGATGAATGCTCTGTAGAGTATCTTGTCATCGTGTTCCATTCGTTCAACACCTAGTTCAATAATTTCATTCATTGCTGTTTCCTTTTAATTCATCTTCACCGAATAACTCGATGACTACTTTGTCAAATTCTTCTCCACGTAACCCTTCAGGTGCTACGAAAAGATTTCCTTTTGGTGTGATGTAAACAATTCCGGGTTTCTTTTCCATACCTAACTCCTTAGTGAATAAATTTTGATATAATATTTACGTCAATTGGTTCTGAATAAAGCATCTTGCGTTCACTTGGAAGTAAACGTCTTGCATCTCTGCGTTTCTGATATGCGAGTTCATCAACCTTTCTGATAATCTTGCTCTCCCAATGTTTATCATCTGCAACAAGCCAGTCATATGCTTTCCAACGTTCATTCATCTCATCAAGTGAAACTTCGGAACCTTCTTTAATTACCAGTGTTTCATCTCTATCCCATTCCTTAAGGTTGTGAAGTCTATTCACTTGTGCCTGATAGTCATAATCACCATCTTTAGTTCTGATATATTCTCTGCCATAAAATCCTTTCTTGCCCATAGCATTTCTCCTTACTGAATATCAACCAAGTAACCGTTAGAACTTAACAAGATAACGGCTCTTGTAACCTTGCGTGTCAATCTTCTTGAGCAATTGCCCAACCCAACACCCTTTGCCTTGAGCAACACTGCGATTGCTCTGCGTTCTTCAAAACTTGGTGTTTTATTTATTGCGTATATATTCATGCAAACTCCTTGATTTTAAGTTATAGCGAGTAGGGGAGTTGAACCCCTTGTCCTTTCGGTACTCGGTTCTCGCTAACACACCCTTACGGGTGTGGTTTTATTATTTGCTCACTACAGAGTATCCAAGACGGTCTGCAAGTGCCTTGAGTAATTCAAAGTCTGTTGCGTTGTCGAGGTTTTTCTGTGCCTTTACTGCCGATTTTGCTTCACGTTCTGCCTTGCGTTCTGCCTTTGCCTTTGCTTCTGCAAGTGCCTTTGCCTTGTCTGCCTTGTCTGACTCTGGTGTGTGAAGTGCTTGGAATGATACTTGGTGATTGTGTGGTTTGTCTTCGTTATCTTTCTGCCAGAGAATGAGTGCCTTAGTTGGATATTTGCTTGAAAAGTACTGGAATACGCCTGTGCGTTTCTTACCTGCCCATTTGAATGTTACCTGTGTTCCGTTTGTTAATTTTCTGAATTCTGCTTTTGTCATAATTGACTCCCTTGCACCTAAGGTGCTTTTTTGTGTTTAATATATTCACCCATACGGGTTATGAGGCAGTCGGGGAGTTGAACCCCGTGAGGATGCACCGGACTATGCCGGAACCGGCTCTGCCTTACTTGCTATCAGAGTTGCTTGCTTACTCACTTGTCGTCATTGGCTTGCTTCGGACTATGCCGAACAAGTTCTCGATGTTATGGTTACCACAACCAGACCAACTGGACATAGTAACCCCTTGGTAGTTTTAGCCATTAGGGGTGCGAGTACCCCACTGACCTTGGAACACTACCTTTGTAGTATTTCTACACTTTATCTCTGTGTTCGTTTGCTAGTGCTCGCCGATTACGCCGCCGCCCTTGAGTATCACGCCCGGGCAAGTGCTTTCTGTGAACTTACGTTGAACTTTACGTTCATTCATCGGTTTTAACTTCCGTCAAACTTTCTCATACCCTAGTAATCTAGTATCTTGTCTTGAAAATCTACTCATCATCGCTTGTCATCAAATCCCATACTTTTTAACTTCCACTACTTTTTCGCAAGAGTCCAACGGACTTGCTTTTCAAGACCATACCCTAGAAATGTCAAAGAACAGTGAGCATTTGCTCGTTTCGTTTTTGTGTTACCCCCTTACACCAACCAAATATAACGCCCCCGGGGTCTCGGGAACGATCAACACGTTGTGGACTTGTCCCACAAATTGTTGAACCCGATTTTTGGCACTTTAAGCCCCTTGAAACTGACAAAAAGCTGATTTAACTGTGTGAAAAAAGTGAGAAAACTGATGATAACTGTCTACTTTTTTAGACTATTTTTAAGTGTTTAGAAAAACGAATAAAAAACACTTGTTTTGTTTTGAGTAAAAATACCTCTGAGACGCTGATATCTTCACGCTGACGCATCGGATAGCGATTTTTGAATAATTTATCGTTTAAGCCTTTTTAAGGGCCTCTACGTTAAAATTAGGGGTGTTTTATTTAGGGGGTCTTGTTTTAATCATGCCACCTGATTTTTTCTGAAACGAATTTTTCGGGGTCCTGCGGACCTATTTTCTTAGTAAAAGGAGGGGTAAGGGGGCGTTGTTGTCTTTATTAAGAATCTTGGTGGGCATCATAAAATTATATAAAATTACCAATTCTTTATACAAAAATATAACAGAATGATGTCTGTAAAGATTGTTAAACTGGAGATTTTTGGATAGAATACAAGTAATAAGCAAGTGTTATTTATGTTGAAAGGAGGAATAGATTTGAGGATTTGTAAAGAAATTGAAGAGTGGGATAAGGCCAGTAGTGAGCTGATTCCTATAGGGAGTGTATGGCAGGGAGAGTTAGGGGAGAAACTTAAGGTTGTTAATTTAGTTGCTGAGAATACTAAGGGTAATGCCGGGACTTTTGCTCTATGCTCTTCTAAGCTCTTTAAGTTTTTATGGGCAACGAGAGTTGAAGATTTAGTAGAATGTTACAGGAGAATAAAATGATAGTATTGGGTGAAGGAAATTATTTGATGAAGACTGGAGTTCTTAAGAACAGTGACCATATAGATTTGAAGCTGTATCATAACATTAATCATAAGAGAGAAGGTGAAGAACTTAGTGAGGAAGACTTCATGCATTATATGGGTGGCATAAGAATGACAGGTGGATTTGCTTTATCTCTTGGTATACATTTAATTAAGTGCTGGTATGCAAAGAGTAAGGATAAGGACAAATTAGTAAAGGCTGTGAAAGGAGTGATAGATGGAAATGAATAGTTGCTGGACACCAGAGTATAGCTGGTATTGTTACCGTACAAATAAAGGCTGGTTTCCTTTAGAAAGTAATAAATGGGAACCCTGCAGTGATAAGGTTGTAGGCTGGTTCAAAAGCGAGGAAGATGCGAGGGAAAGGTGTCGTGAGCTGAATGCAAGTATGACTAGTTCTTTTATCGAAGAGTCTAATACTGTGCTTCCTGTTGATGATTATATTAAAGGACTTATGGGAAGATACTCGGTAAGCCTTGATAAGTCGGAAGTGGATATGCTTGAATGTAAGGATGCCGGACCAGATGCTCAGATGATTATCTATAATCAGGGGAATGTGATTAAGAAACTGCAGCAGAAGAACGAGCAGCTATTCAAGATTAAAAGGCAGATGGAAGAACTGATTGAAACACTGAAAGATAAAGACATTATTAAAAGCTGGTATTACAACGGTAAGTACCACTGGGAGTTCAATGATAAATTATAAACCTTTAAGAAATACCTTATCTCATCGCAACATTACTTTGGAACAGCTTATGGCTGAGTTTAATGATTATTCATTAAGAGCAAGACTTAACGGAAATAAACCTATCACTTTCTCTACACTGGAAAAGATGTGTAAGTTTCTTAACTGTAAAGTTGAGGATATCATTATGTATGAGGAAGGAGAAAGTAAGTCTATTTCTTGGATCCGTGGATACATCGTGGACTGGCCTAAAGTCTTTGATATGATTCAGAAGAAAGGAAAGAAGCTTAATTCCGCTTCAAAAGATTTGGGGTATAAACCGAGTTATCTTTATAATATCGTTAAAGGAAAGATTACTTCGAGAAAGGTAGTTCATAAACTTGCTTTCTATTTAGATTGTGATGTCGAAGTTTTCGCAAAAGAGGTCAGAAGAAATTAGAGGGAATTCCCCTAAATTTCCGTTGATTTCCCTGAATACAAAAAGGACCTGAGTTTTTTTCAGGTCCTTTTTAAGTTATATGGAATTAAGTTAGATTACCTTATTGTAAATCCGATAACTCCGTAATGTCAACAAAAAAGACAGGTAAGCGATTCTTTACCTGTCTTTTTTAAAAATCTTATCTTTTCTATTGATATTAATATAATATACCCGTAAGACTGATAAGTCAACTATCTGCAGCGGTATCTCCCGGTTTTTGAACCTGTGTCATAGAATCCGTCACAGGCATAGTGAGTAACAAGAGTGTCCATAATGAAAGTTCTCTCGGCTTTTCCACCGCATTCACAGTAAGTCTTGTTCTTTTCATTGTCGTATTCTTTGATTGAGATTTCTTTTTCAAAATCCTTATTGCATTTTGTACATTTGAATGTGTAAGTCATATTTTGTCCTTAGATTTATTTTGCTCTCACTACATCTTCAAGATAGTCTCAAAAAAAATCGTAGTTAATTACGAACAGGAGAAGTGATTACTATTGTAGTATCTTAAATATAGAGGTGAGTTTATGAAAGCATTAAAACTTAGTTCTGGAAATGTTTCGAAGAAAGGAAGTTTTGCAAAAGAGCCACGTAAGATTACTCTTAAAAACAAACGCTTTGCAAATCATCGTGCCGGTAAACACAGTCACGGTTATACACTTCCTTAAACTACGATTCAATTCACATTTACTATGGTGCCATGAAGCAGTTTATTATTCATGGCACTGTAGCCTCTAAAAAAAATTCAAAAGAAATAACTATACGTTATGTTAAAAATCCAAAGACAGGCAGAACTAGTCCTAAGCCTTTTGTTCGTTCCTCAGACAGATATATGCAATGGCACGATTCTGCCATTACAGAACTGATGTATCAGAAGCAGGGGTTCTTTATTGAAAGAGGAAAAATCATCCTTAAGTTCTATTTCGGTGATAGGATCCGAAGAGATGCTGACAATGGCGTTTCTTCTGTTTTTGATACTCTCACCGATGCAGGAATTATTCCAGATGATAACTGGAATGTTTTATTTAAGCATATGGTCGAATGCGACTACGATAAGTCAAATCCGAGAGTTGAAGTTTACATTTATTCTCCTGATGAAAAAGTTGTAGTTGAGTTTTAACTACGATTGATTTTTCTATTTTAATGAAAGCATAGGAGCAGAGTATGGCTAAGAAACCTATTAACACAGAACCACTTAAAGATGCCAATGTGGTTTCAAACATTGTAAGACATAAATACAATCCTAGAGGTGGCTCTGGGGATATCCAGCTTGAAACAATTACTATTAAAAAGAATGGAACTTACTATCCTAATCCCGGAACTGCTTGGAAACAGGTTGTAGTTCAGGTTGAAGAATATGTAAATCCAATCGTTACAGTTTCTCTCACTCCAAACAAGACACTTATGGATAAAGAAGTTGATACTATTTCAGAATTACTTGTATCGACTAACGTAAAACTTGGAACAAGTGAAATTCAGAGAATTAAAGTAGAAATCAACGGAACTGTTGTAAAAGAATTTGCTGACGGAGTAAAAGACGGTGGTATTTTCCTGCATACACAGACATATTCACCTGCAACAAATGCAAATATCACTGTAAAGGTTACTGCTTATGATGTTGAAGGCGAGTTTACTGAAGTAACAAAGAAAATCTCATTTGTTTATAAGACTTATTATGGAACAGTAAGTAATTTACTTGTAAATCCAACAGAAGATGATATTAAAGCACTTTCTAATAAGATTATTGGTAGTAAATCATTCGTCTATGAAGGTATCACAATGGAATTCGGCAAAATCCTTTATGCTTATCCTGTTGATTATGGTGCTTTAAATTCTATCAGAGATACCAAGAACAATATTAATTACACAGAAAGTTTCACAAAGATTCCGCTGCAGATTAACGGAATTAATTATTTATGTTATTTGCAGACTGATGCTTCTGCCGCAGAAGGTGTTCAGTTGACATTTAACTAGGAGAGAATATGGCAGCCAGTATTATTGACCAGTTCGATTATAAAGGCCAGAAACAGAACTTCAAAAGAGATGCTTTTGATACTATCTTTGAAATGACTAATTTTTCTGAAAACTATCTTCCACCAATTTTTGAAGCATTCTGTTATGAAACAGGGCTTAAATATCGTTATAACATAAGCAATCCTAACGACCCTGTTTTAAAGAAGTGGCGTGAAGTTGCAGATGGCTCTGGTGATTTACCAACCGCATCGGCAACTGTAAAGGGTGGTGCTAAAATCGGAACTTCATTGGAAATTAAGAATGAAGTTCTTGATGTAAAAGTTCCTACTGATGAAAACTTCACAACAGAACTTAAAGAAAAACTTGAAGATATTGATATGGATACTAAGGTTGATGTAGAAGAAGGAAAAGGACTTTCTACAAACGACCTTACAGATGAACTTAAGGAACAGTATGATAAAGCTCAGCAGAACGTTCAGTCAGACTGGGATCAGACAAATCAAGTTGCAGATGATTATATTAAAAATAAACCAACAAGAGTGTCAGATTTTGACAATGATGCTGAGTTTATCACAAAAGCCGTATCTGACCTTGAAAACTATTATATAAAATCTAAGGTTTATTCAAAAGATGAAATCGATTCATTGTTAATGGCTATTAATCAGTTTAATGTTTATCTTGTTGATGAACTTCCTGAATTTGATATTGATGATCATGCTATTTACTTCTGTAAGAAAAAAGGTGCAACTACAGACTTTTACGAAGAATTTATTTATGTACAGGAAGTCTGGAGAAAGATTGGTGATACTCAGATTTCTCTTGATGATTATTATACCAAGACAAAAACAGATGAACTCCTTGCTAAGAAATTAGATAACGATTACGGTCCAGAAAATGCCGGTAAAACTGTAATGGTTAATGCACAAGGCATTCTTGCATTAACTGAAACTGCTGGTGGTTCTTCTGTACTTACTCAGGCTATTAAAACCAACGTAGAATGTGGTGGTATTCCTTCTGGAACTAATTTTGAAGTAGGAACTTCTCTGGAAGATATTTTTAATAAATTACTTGTTAAGTATATCAACCCATCTGTTTCTTTGAAACTTTCTGTTGGTTCATTAAGAGCAAAATGGAGTCCTCTTACTTCAGTTACTCTGACTTCTTCTGGTAGTAAAGGCACATCTGATATTGCAGATATTAAACTCTATGATGGAAGTACACTTATTGAAACTCAGACTTCATTCGGTGCATATGCTTATACTCCAGCAGCAAGTATAACTGCTAATACAACATTTAAAGCTATTGTTTCAGATGTTCAGGGTAAAACTGCACAGGCAACATATTCAGTTTCATTTATAATTCCTTATTACTATGGTGTTTCAGCAGATGCTTCTTTGACAGATCCAACAACACTTACAGAAGATTTATCTTCTAAAGGAAATAAAACTTACAAATTTACAGCAAACGAAAAGTATTTCTATTTAGCATATGATTATTCATATGGAAGCTTAACATCTATTCTGGATGCTACTGGATTTGAAAACTTAGGAAACTTTACAAAAGTTGGAAAAGTTACTGTAACTAAAAATGGTAAGGACTACGACCTTATGGTTTATCGTTCAAATACCGTTCAGACTCAGACTAATTTTAGTCTTACATTCAAATTATAGAGAGGTTAGATTATGGCTATTCCTTTGATGTCTGGATTCTCGATTGGTGGTTCTGATTCCGTAGATTCAAGACTTGTTTTAACAAAGGCAGAAATGCTCGCCATGAAAGATAGTGGTATGCCAGATACTTATTTCTGTACAGATAAAGATACTGGCGATATTTACACATATAACAAAACTAATACAGTAGACCCAACTACCGGGAAATTTAGAAAGTTTGCCGGTGGTGGTACTTCACCTGAAAAGAAAAGTATTGTAAAAACATTCAGTGGAAATATAAAAACATGTGGTTTTGTTACAAACAGTGGGAAAGATTATTACTTCACAATTAATGTTCCTTGCCAGAATATTAAGAAAA